>JBKQRF010000029.1:0-8118 GCA_052144055.1 Candidatus Limnocylindrales bacterium | reverse complement strand
CGCGTGTCGCTCGTACAGGTGCCGGCCCGGGGCCGGGTCGCGAGGTTGGACGCGCCACGCGACGCGTCGGTCGTGCACGCAACCTCTGGTCGCGTGTGGCGAGTGGCTCGCCCAGACCTGACCGCGTTCGTCGTGCGCATCTCACCTCCTGGGACGCCGGGAGGGCAGATCGACTGCCGCCAACCCTACAACCCGCGTCTGCACGGGTGTCAAGCCTGAACGTCTGGTCGATTGGCGGAGCCCGAACGAGCGAGCGACCGAGTTAGCCGGGCATTTCGCGGGGAACCGCCGCTCCTGACGCCACGTGCCATGCGAGGAGGGCGGCTGTCTTCCTCTAGCCCTCGCTGGTCATCTGCACCATTCCGAGCAGGTTCCCCTCGGTGTCCTTGAACCAGGCGCTCCGGGTGCCGGGGAACGTCGCGATCGACGAGCTGGCATCGAACTGCGGCATGTCGTAGGACTCGAACGTCACGCCACGCTGCCGCAGGACGCCCACCTCCGCCTCGATGTCGTCGACGAGGAAGCCGAGTTGCGTGTGACCGCCGGAGGCGCGACCGGACGAGGGGAACAGCAGGAAGCGGCTGCCACTCCGTCCCTCGTAGAAGATGCCGCCCGGCGCGACGGACGCCGGCGTCAGGCCGAGCACCGCCTCATAGAACGTGCGGGCACGCTCCAGGTCTTGAGCCGGGATCGCGGCGTGAATGACGGCCTGGGACAACATGGGACGCCCCCTTCACTTGCCGCCTGCGCCGTCTTGGCGCGCGGTGAGCCAACGGTAGCGTCAGCCCGCCGTGGTGTACACCGGGGTGGCTCGCGGCGCACCTTAGGCCACGCGCTGGGCGCCCGCCCAGCGCTGGTACACGATGGTGCCCGAGGCCACGCGGATCTCCTCACGCACAGTCGGCATCTCGGCGGGGGCGACCCGCAGCACGAGCAGGGCCTCGGTGCCGCTGGTGTCGAGTTGGGCGGCGAAGAGCGGCAAGGACAGCTCGCTCATCAACGCACGACGCGCCCCACGGGCGCCGACAAAGGTGGGGAACGTCGCCGCGAGCACGTACATCGCCCGGTTCCTTTCACCGGGACGTGGCGGAGGCAGGTGCCATCCCGGGGTCCGACTCTGCGCCCTCAGGTCAGCCCTCCGGCAGGGCCATGCGGCTCGTTGCGAAGGCGGGTCCCGGAGCGGCCGAGCACGGACTTGTCCACCTTGTATCCACACCAGGCCCGAGGTTGGTGGAACGAGCCACTTGGGGCGGGGCAGGTGGTGGACTGGCGACCGGAACGACGCCAGCCGATCGCGGGTATCGTGCGGTCATGGGCTTCGACTGGGCGTACCTAAGCGGTGAGCCGGCCTGGGACATCGGCCGGGCGCAGCCTGTCGTCGAGCGGCTCGCAGAAGAGGGCGCCTTCGCGGGCTCGGTGCTCGACGTGGGCTGCGGGACGGGCGAGAACGCGCTGTACCTGGCCTCGCGAGGCTTGGCTGTCATCGGGGTGGATGCCGCGCCCACGGCCATCGCCCGTGCCCAGGAGAAGGCCGCCGCCCGTGGACTCACCGCCACATTCCGGGTGGCGGACGCACTCGCCCTGCCGTCCCTGGGGCAGACCTTCGACGCCGCGCTTGACTGCGGCCTGTTCCACGTTCTCTCCGACGCCGAGCGCGTCCAGTTCGAACGGAGCCTGCGAACCGTGCTCCGACCGGGTGCTCGGTACTACCTCCTCTGCTTTAGCGACCGGCAGCCCGGCTCCTTGGGTCCGCGCCGCGTGAGCCAGGCCGAGATCCGCGCCACGTTCGGAGAGCGTTGGCGAGTCGACGCGATCGAAGCCGCGCGCTTCGCTACGCGGGATCCGGTGCGAGGAGCGCAGGCACCGCACGCTTGGCTCGCGTCGCTCACCCGGCTCCCGGACGGCGACCGGAGACAGGAGGGCCAGCCGCCTGTCCCACCGGACAGCGATCGCGCGTCGGAGCGAACCGCCAGCTCCACTGCCCTCGGGGCGGCGAGGCTGCGGGCAGCCCATCTACTGCTCGACGATCCCCCGCCCATCCTCGACGATCCGTTGGCCATCCGCCTGCTCGACCCGGAGGTTGCGCACGCCATTCACGAGCATCCCGATCGGTTGCGCACCCCGGTCGCCCGGGCGCTGCGCACCGAGGTGCTGGTACGCAGCCGCTATGCGCAGGACCGCCTGGCGGATGCGGTCCAGCGTGGGGTAGGTCAGTACGTACTCATCGGGGCCGGCCTCGACACCTTCGCCTACCGGCAGCCTGCGTGGTCCGCCGAGCTGCGTACCTTCGAGGTCGACCACGCCGCGAGCCAGCGGGATAAGCAGGCCCGCCTGCGACGGGCCGGGATCGCCGTGCCGCCGAACGTGCGCTATGCGGCAGCAGACCTCGAGACCGATGCTCTCGGTTCCCGACTCGAGGAGGCCGGCGTGGACCACGCGAAGCCGGTCTTCGTGGCCTGCCTGGGCGTGCTGATCTACCTGCGCGACGACGCGGCTGACGCGATCTTCGCCTGGGCCGCCAGACTGCCCGCGGGCAGCGAGTTCGTCTGCACGTTCTCCCGGCCGGATGCCTGGACCGTGGGTCCGCCCGCTTCCGGTTCACCCGCCGCGCGGGTTGCGGCCGCCGGCGAGCCCTGGCGCACCCGCGTGGAGCCCAATGCGATGGTCGCGCGACTGCGGGCCGCAGGGTTCCGTTCGGTCGACCTGCTGTTTGCCGAGGACGTCACGGAGCGGTATCTGCGCGGACGCACGGACGGTCTGTTCCAGCCATCCCGGGTCGTCATCGCCGACGCCTTGGCTTGAGGATCGGTGACGCACCGTCACCGCGTCGCGTCCTGATGACGCGTGCTCGATCATGCTCGGAGGCCCACATGCGCCTATACGGCATCAACTACGACGTCGGCTTTGCGAGTGGCGGGACGACCACCCACGAGCCCTTCGACCCGGACATGGTGCGCCGCGAGATGCACATCATCCGCGCGGACCTGCACTGCGACGCGGTGCGCATCAGCGGAGCCGACCCGGACCGTCTGGAGATCGCGGCACGTCACGCCGCGGAGGCCGGCGTCGAGGTGTGGTACTCGCCGTTCACCAACGGCCCCACGTCCGACGAGCTGCTGGAACTCCTCATCGACGGAGCCGAGCGCGCGGAGCGGCTCCGTCGGGACGGGGCCTCCCTCGTCTTCCTCACGGGCTCCGAGATCAGCCTGTTCAACGCTGGCTTCGTGCCCGGTGACACGCATGAGGAGCGGCTGCGCGCGCTGACCGACCCCGCGCACAGGACCGCCACGCCCCCTGCGGTGCGTGCCCGCGTCAACGCCTTCCTCACCCGAGCCGTCAGCGCAGTCCGTGAGCGGTTCGGTGGCCTGGTCAGCTACGCCGCGCTGCCCTTCGAGGGCGTGGACTGGACGCCCTTCGACGTGATCGCCAGCGATGCCGGCTACAGCGACGCCGCCAGCGCGCCCAACCTCCGCGCCGGGCTGCGCACGCAGACCTCGCAGGGCAAGCCGTTCGCCGTCACTGAGTTCGGCTGCGCCCCCTACCGCGGCGCGGCCGAGCGCGCGTCGCGTAGCGGCGAGATCGTCGAGTACGACGAGCACGCGCGCCCGGTCCGCCTGAGCGCTGTCGTCGTGCGAGACGAAGCAGAGCAAGCCCGCTATGTGCGGGAACTGCTCCAGATCTACGCCGAGGAGGACGTTGAGGCGGCCTTTGTCTACACCTTTGCCCGGTGGGATCTGCCGACCTCGTCGGACCCTGCACGCGACTTCGACCTCGCCAGCTTCGGCATCGTGAAAGTCTTAGAAGAGGGGCGCACCGGGACGACCTATCCCGGGTTGCCGTGGGAGCCCAAGGCGGCCTTCCACGCCCTGGCCGACTACGGGCGCGCCAGGGCCTGCGGGCGCCGGCAGGCGGACCGAGCACCTGGCCCGTCGCGATGACTAACAGATCTCGGGCTACCTCGCGATCTCCCAGATGTGGCCACCCGGATCCACGAAGCTCGCGGTGCGCGGGCCCCAGGGCCGATCCAGCGGACCGTTCAAGAGCTTGACCCCGAGTCTGGATAGTTCTGCACACACGGCATCCACGTCGTCCACCTGGATCGTCAACTGCATGCGGGAACCGCCTTCCTTGCGTGCCACCGCAGCAGGCTCGATCAGCTTCCGCGCCGCCGTCGTCCGGAGCAAGTTGATCAGCGTGTCCCCGAACTTGAAGACCGCTGAGTCGGCGTCCTCGAAATGCACGGGAAGGTCGAAGACGCTCTGGTAGAACTGCTTCGCGGCCGCCAGGTCCTCGACGAACAGCGTGATTGCCCCGATCCCCCGCGGCCACGGAGCGACTTCAGAACCGGCCATGCCGTCCTCCAATACCTGCCATCGCCACTTCGGCCCGGAACGTTGGTATTGGACCACTCCTTGGCAGATGGCTGCGCTACCGCCTTGTCGCGCGCATGCAGAGCGGCGTCGTGTACCTCCGCCTACCGCTGTGGCGGGCATGCCCGCTGTGCACCACAAAGCAGCCCCCAGCCCTTAGCCTTGGCGCATGGAGCGGCAGATCATCCTCGGACACGGCGCGGCCGGCACTGCCGCCAGCATGGCCCCGTGGGTGGAGGGGTTCCGACGGCTCGACCTATCGGCGCGGGCCGTCGATCTCCCGCGTCGTCGGGCCGAGGAGGCAGTGCCGGTGTTCCTCGCGGCGATCGACGACGACCCGCACGTGGTGCTTGGGGGCCACTCGTTCGGCGGGCGTGTGGCAAGCCTGGCGGCGGCGCGGTGGCTGGCCGAGGGTCGATCAGTGGGCGGTCTCCTGCTCCTGAGTTACCCGCTCCACCGTCCGGGGCGGCCTGATGCGTGGCGGGAACGAACGGCGCACTGGTCGGCGCTCACCTGTCCAGTCCTGCTGCTCTCCGGCGAGGTCGACCCGTTCGCCCGGCTTCCGCTGCTGCGTGAGGCGGTCGGTCGGCTGCCGAACGCGCGGCTCGTCACCTATCCGCGCGTCGGGCATGGCCTCCTGCCCGTGCTCGACGAGGCCGTGTCGGCAGCCGTCGGGTTCATCAGTTCGCTCCGTCGGTAAGCCTCGAGCGGCGCACGGCCGGGAGGCGTGAGGCCATCTCGCGGGGGAGCCGCTGGGGGTATTGTTCCGCGAGCGCCGAAGGGACCGCGTGCGGCTACCGGGCAGCTGACGTCAACCGACTGCACCCCCTTTCCGGCTATCTCGCGCCGGGGCAGGCTTCGCATGGCTGGGCGTGCACCGCGTGCCGCCGGGACCGCGCCGAGCTACTGGCGCGCCCGTGGGATCCCAGCGTCTAGTCCGGACTGGCATTCCCTCGAGCCGGGGACTCCAGAGCCAGCACTCCCGCATTGGCGTCTCACGCCCACGATGCGCCTCGACGGCGGCGGTGAGCGTCGGGAGATCGACCCCCGAGACCATGCGCAACCCGATCGAGGTTCTCGAAGCCCACGTTGCGGAGTCCGCGCTCGATCCCGGAGATGTACGTCACATGGAGTCCGGCCAGATCGGCAACGCCTTCTTGCCTGCTGCGCTGGGGCTGGGGGCCTGGGTGGTTCGCGTCTTGCCGCTACGCGGCTCGCTGCCAGGCAGCGCGACCCTCTCTGACCCCGTAGACCACAATAACAAAGCCCGCCATGGGGTCGGCCCACCACCAGCCGAGTGCCGCGTTGAGCACGAGGCCGACTAGTACGGCCCCCGCAAGGACAGCGTCAATGAGCGTCACCCGGCCCTCGGTCGCCAGGACGGCGTTGCGGAGCGCCTGACCTGTAGTCGCCTTGCCGTACGCGAACAGGAGCATGGCCGCACACGTCACCGCCGTCCAGCCGATACCGAGCGCGGACGGCGCCGGCCGTGCGCCCATCGCAAGGATGTATGCCCCTTGTGCGGCGACATAGAGGGCAAGCGCGAAGAACGCCGCGCCGATCAGGCGTAAGGCCGGCCGCTCTCGTGCCGGACCACCCGCGCCCGTTAGTTCCCACACCACGACGAGCGACGCTCCGATCTCGACCAGCGAGTCCAGACCGAATCCCGCAAGGGCGGCCGAACGGGCGGCAATGGCAGCCACGACGAGGACGCCGACGCCGACCATGTTCCAGGCGAGCGTCACGTACTCCAGCGCGAGGCCACGCCGCAGCAGGCGTCCCTCGGTGACGGCCATCCGGGTTGCATTGAACCACAGCGGCCCTCGACCGGGCTGTCGGGCCCCGCTCCGACCGCGCTGCGGGCCGCAACGAGGCCCCTGTCAGTAGGTGGAACGAGTCCCCCCGAGTCGCGCAGCGCGACATCCCGCGGAGCGCCGATGATGTCTGGGTGGACAGCGTCGTCAGCCGCCATGAGACGAGAGGGATGCCTCGGCGAACGGCACCGCACGATCTCCGACGGACCTGGCACGGGGCGGCGTGATCGCGCCGGCTGTTCTCGTGCTGATCATGCCGCTCGCGTTGGACACGTTCGCGGTGAGCGCCGCGGTGGGCCTGAGCAACCCCAGCCGGCGAGAGCGCCTCCGACTCAGCGGGCTGTTTGCGCTCTTTGAAGGGGGCATGCCCGCCACCGGTGTCCTCGTCGGTAGCCCGCTCGGTCAGGCACTCGGGGCGACCGCGGACTATCTCGCGATAGCCATTCTTATCGGCTTCGGCGCCTACACCTTGCTTCGGAACGAGGGTGAGGAGGATAGAACCTCGCGGATGGTCGGTGCGCACGGCCCCGCGCTCATCCTCATTGGCTTGAGCGTCAGCCTCGATGAGCTGGCCATCGGGTTCACCTTGGGCCTCCTTCGAGTGCCCATGCTGCCGATCCTTGTTGCCATTGGCGCCCAAGCGTTCGCCGCCTCGCAGCTGGGATTCCAGCTCGGTGCATCGCTCACGAGGCGGTTTCGCGAGGGAGCTGAGCGCCTCGCCGGGATCGCGCTCGTCGCACTCGGCATCATTCTCTTTGCCGAGCACCTGCTATCGAAGTAATAGGGCTGGCCTGGGCAGCGGACGAGCGCTGAGCACGCTTCCGCTCCGGCCCCGGCAGATGGCCGACCCCACCTCGAGACAGGACGCCGGAGACGCGCCGTCAGGCTCGGACGACCAACTCCCGTACGGCTTCATGCTCCACCTGGATCCGCGCCAACAGCGCGGCCTCAATCTGAGCAGGCGAGACACCGGGCGCCGGCACGATCGTCACCTCGAGTCGGATCGAGCGGCCAGTCCAGCGCCCGCGAGCGCCCAGCACGGCGGTGACGCCGGGCGCAGACGCCGCCAGTGCCCGCAGCGCGACCAGCAGCTCAGGTTCGATGCCGTCGAGCAGGTGGTGGAGGACGTCGCGCGTGACCTCGAAGCCGACCTCGATGATGAGAAGGGTGACCGCGAACCCCGCGATCGGGTCCCCGATCCGAAAGCCAGCCGCGACGAGCAGGAGTCCCGCGAGCGCGCCCACACTCGAGAGCGCGTCGAGGCGGCTGTGCCGGGCGTCGGCGATGAGCGCACTGGAGTGGATGCGCGTCCCGATGCGCTGCTTGTAGCGCGAGACGGCAAGGTTGCTGGCCACCCCCACGAGGGCCGCGAGCATGCCGAGGCCCAGGTTGCTCGTGCCGGCGCCGCTGACGAGCTTGCGGTAACTCTCGAATGCCGCCAAGCCCGCCGAGAGCCAGATCACGAGCGCGATGCCGAGCCCGGCGAGGTCCTCGGCCCGCTCATACCCGTAGGGGTAGCGGTCGTTGGCGGGCTTCTTGCTGACCCAGAAGCCGAAGTACACGACCGCCGAGGTGCTGACATCGGAGAGGTTGTGGATGGCGTCGCCGAGGAGGCCCACCGACCCCGTCACGAGCGCCACGGCTAGCTCCGCTAGACCCGCCAGCGCCAACCCGACGGCGGACACACTCACCGCCCGCGTGGCGAGGCGCCGGTCACCGGCCTCTCGGGTGTTGACGAGGACGGATGCCGACTCGGGCGTGGCCGGCGTGCGGTCGACGAGTCCCGGGGGAGCACCCCGGACGGCTTGCTCGTCTGCAGGAGTGTTCATACGTTCATGGCCCACTCTGCTACGCTAGCCGGCGTGAGCCATCGCGTCAAACGCCCGCTCCCGGATCCGCCGCAGCTCTCCGATGAGCTGGCCGAGTCGGTCGCG
>JBKQRF010000028.1:0-10325 GCA_052144055.1 Candidatus Limnocylindrales bacterium | reverse complement strand
ACCCGGCGGAGGTGGACGGCACTGACGCGGAGAAGCTGGCCGCCTTCCGGCGCACCCAGACGGAGGTGAGCGTCCGGCTGCGGCCCTTCATCGAGCTGGCCCGGCAGGCGCGACGCAGGGCGGCCACGACCGCGTGAAGGACAGTCGGGCCCATCCACCCCAGAGACGACAAGCGAGCCCATGCCGGGTCGCGCCTCCCGGCCATCCGCGGCGGCGGTTGCGGCGCGGATCGGGGCTGGCGTGCTCTCAGCGATCCAGTAGCGCGTCGATAAGCGGCGTCCACAGAGCCCGTTGATCGGCAGTAATGCCGTAGGCACCGTACCCCAGGTGCGACGCTACCCATGGCAGCCCCTCGAGACCCATTGCGAAGGCCGCCGTGGCATACGCGTCGGCATAGGTGAGGCTGGGCCCGACGACCGAGATGCTCAGGAGCTCGCGCGATGGTCTGCCCGTATGAGGGTCCACGATATGCTCGCCTCGTTCGTACCCGCCGGAGGTCGCGATCGCCGCATCGCGCAGCAACACGACGGCCGCCACGCGGTCTGGCTGGCGGGGATGCCGGATGCCCACCCGCCACGGCTCGGCCGGGCCCACCCCGCCGCGGACCACGATGTCGCCGCCCGCGTTGATCGCGAACCGACGCGCCCCGGCCTCCGCGATCATCCAGGCTGCCTCTTCGACCGCCCAGCCCTTGACGATCGCCGTCGGGTCGGGACGCCCATCCGGACGGTGGCCGCGAACGTCGAGGTAGCCGTTGCTGATCCGGTACAGGTCGTCGCCCAGAGCCAGGACCTGCCGGACCTCGGGGCTGCACGCAGCTTCGGCGAGTTCGCCCCGCCCGAGTTGGCTGATCTCGCTGTCCGGTCGGAAAGTACTGAAGCGGGCATCGACAGCACGCAGACGGTCGAAGGCGGGGCCCAGGTCGGCCGGCGCGAGGTCGCCCTCCCGCACATCAACGCTGATCGCCGTGCCCATGATGTGCTCGACGCGCCGAAACGCCGCCGGGGCGGGAACGACAGGCTGCACGGAAGGGGCGGCCGTCAGCGTCATGCGGTGGCCTGGTCGAGGGCGCCCTGCAGCGACTGCGCATACGCCTCGCTCGTGTATGTGGCGCCCGAGACAAGGTTGATCTGCGCGCTCTGCGCCTGCAGGGCCTCCTGACGCAGGATGGGCGCCGCGTATTGGCCGAGCTGCTGCGAGCGCGCGTGCGCCGTGGGCAGCTGGAGCGCCTGCACGTCGACGATCTTCCCGCCCTGGATTGTCACCTGCACCTGCACGTTGCCAAACGGGATCTGCTCGACCGGGCCGCTGTACTGGCCGTTCTTCAACGACGTGGCCCGCCCTTGCGTGGAGCTCTGCACGGGCGACGACGAAGCGGCGGGCACTGCTCCCGTCCCGGCGCTCGAGCCGGCCGCGGCAGTCGGCGCGAACGCTGCCTGTGCGCTCGGCTGGCCGACGGCGAGCGGGGTCGAGCCGAGGATCGGCGCGGAGGGCGTCTTGAAGTTCAGAAGCAGCACCAGGGCGATGGCTGTGGTTGCGATGGCGACGACGGCACGTCGGGGAAGCATGACCAGGTACTCTGGTGTCAGAACGCGAAGCGTTCGTCGTGGATCTGGGAGGCGGGCACGCGCAGCGCCCGCAGCGTGCGTCGGACGGCGTCCATCATGGGCAGGGGCCCGCAGATGTAGACATCGCGCTGGTGCACGTCGGGGACGAGCCGCCGCAAGGGTTCCGGCGCGAACGGATCTGTCGGCTGCTCGGGCGTCCCGCGCGAACCGCTGACGTAGTGGACGATCACCCCGCGCGAGGCGACCAGCTGGTCGAGCTCGTGACGGAACACGATGTCCTCCCGCCGGCGCGCCCGTTAGAGGAGCGTCAGGTCGCCGCGCCCGGCCGGCAGCTCCTCGAGCAGCGCTCGCAGCGGCGTGATGCCGATGCCGCCCGCGATCAGGAGCACGCGCGGGCGGGTGCGGCGGGCCCCGGTCAGGTTGCCGTACGGTCCCTCGACGAACACGCGGGTGCCAATGCGCAGGTGCTGCAGCGTTCGCGTGTGGTCGCCGAGCTCCTTGACGGTCAATCGGAGGAACCGGCCGTTGGGGGCGGCGGAGAGCGAGAAGGGATGGCTGCGCCACCAATCGTCGGCGGTAAGGAAGCGCCAGCGGAACCACTGGCCGGCGCGTACCGCGAGCCGGTCAAGCTCGCGCCCGGTGACGTAGATCGAGATGACCCCCGGCGCCTCTCGGACGACGTTGGCCACCCGCAGCTGGTGACGCAGTGACAGGCGGACCGGTTGACCGAACCGGAACACGAGCAGGAGCGTGCCGGCCGCGACGTAGAGGGCGATCCAGTACAGGCGCGCGAGCGGGTCGCCGATGAAGTCGCTGCCTACCGCGAGCTGGTGCAGGAACGTGAGGGCGATCGCCAGGTACGCGTAGACGTGGATGCCGTACCAGGTCTCGTAGGAGAGGCGCCGCCGTGCCAGGCGCACCGAGCTGATCCCGACGGCGACGAACAGGGCCAGGCCGACGGTGGCCATCAGAACGTAGGGGTAGGTGGTCAGCATCGTCGCCAGCTCGACGGGCAGGCTGCTACCGTCCGCGAGCGCATACCCGGTGGTGGTGAGGATGCCGTGCCCGACCAGCAGCAGGATGGCCGAGAAGCCGACCCAGCGGTGGAGCTCCGCCAGGCGATCCGATCCGAAGAGCTGGTCAAGCCAGGGGCTGCGCGACATCAGGACAAGCTGCAGCAGCACCAGGTACGTGCCGTACAGGGCGGCCAGCTGGCCGGCGGCCGTCAGAACCCCCGGGATCGAGTGGAGCTCGATGAGCTGGCCGTGGCGGATCCACATCGCGCCGATCAGCAAACCGTTCCCGAGCACCAAGGCGACCACGTCCCTAGCGCGCAGGGACCACGTCCGCGGGTACGGAACGCGGCGCAGCGGGAGAGCAGATGCGGCCATGACCTCGTCCACTGGGGCGACACACCCCGGCGGCGGGTCGCAAGTCGTCATCACGCGAAGCGTCGGGGAGCGGAGCGGAGTGCAGACCGATCTTGGTGGGTTGCCGGCCGGCCGGATCCGCTCTCCGGCGAACATCATCCTCGCCGCCATTTCTGAGATTGCTCTGAAACCAGGTTTGGCAATGGGGTAATGAGGCGTGAACGATCCTTCACCATAACGGGGTCCCTGTCAGGTACCAGCAGGGGCGTGTTGACGTCGTGCGGCGGCCCGACCCGACCCGGCCACTTGGCATTGCGGCGGACTCTGCCAGGCGGGCGCGGGGAGCGTGCCGTCAATTGCCGATCGCCCGTTCAGGATCCCTGGAGCATCGCCGCGGTATCCTGCGCCCCTTGATGTCCGGCCACAAGCGGCTGCTCGGCGCGCTGACTCTCTCGCTGGCGGCTGTCGCGCTCGCGACAGGCCTGTGGAGCGGGTCTGCCTCGGCCTCGGGACCCCGGGTGGCCGGCCCTGCGACGCCCGCTCTCGCGCGGTCCACCCTGCCGGGGTCGGCGTCCAGGCGAGTTGATGACCCGCTCGCTGCCTCCTCGGTCGCGGCATCGGCAGCGCCGGTCATGGCAGCGAGCCGGCCGATCAGGGTCGACCTCTACGCGCCCGGCGTCTTCGTGTCGCAGACCAACCTAGTCCAGTGCGTTGGGGCGAGCATGCAGATGATGCTGAATATCATCGGCCCCAGTCACGATGAGACGGCGGCGACCCAGCATCGCCTCTTCGAGGTGGCGGTGGCGCTCGGCGATCCGAGGAGCCCGTACGCGGGCGGCACCCACGGCGCGAGCGCGCAGGGCTGGGCCGCCGGGCTGACGGTGGCGGGCGCGGGCGACTACGCCGTGCGGAGTGCGCCAACGCTCCAGACTGCGCTTGCGCTCGCCGCGGTGGCGCTCACCGAAACCGGTCGACCGGTGGGTTTGCTGATGTGGCAGGGCGCCCATGCGTGGGTCATGAGCGGGTTCGAGGCGACGGCCGACCCGCTAACCGATCCGGCCGCGCGCGTCACCGCCGTGCGGGTGCTCGATCCGCTCTATCCGCGACCGATCGGTGCGCCATGGGGCCCGGGCCCTGCGCCTGATGCCCGCCTCAGCGTGGCCCAGCTCGGCCGCGTCTTCGTCCCATATCGCCCGCACGGCCGGCAGCTCGCGCTCCGCAATCGGTACGTCATGGTGCTGCCGCTGCAGCCGACGCTCCTCGCGACGCTCCGGTCCATGCCCGTCTGAGTCGCGTCGGCCACCTGACTCGATCGCCAAGAGGGCACCGGCTTGGCGCGGGCCGCCACCTCCGACGGGTGCCGCTCGAGCGCTTCCGTCGCAGCCCGCGGGTCGCATGCGGGCCGACTGTCCAGGGTCGCCAGGTCCGCGTTTGGGTTCGGTCCATATGGCCCTCTACGCCGAGGCGAATGGCCCCTATTCTCGAGTCCTCCTAAGTCCCGAACATCGCTCGGATACATCCCCGAACCCACGACAACGCAACACGAAGAGCAGGCCGAATCGGCCTTCGCGAGGGCAGCGGCTCACTGGGCACGGCGTCCTGCCGCACGCTCGCCGCGCTCTAGACGCATTCCGCATTCAAATGCCCCGGACACATGGAAGGAGGAGTCGCATTGGACGGGCCCGCGCAGTACCTGTCGTGGAACTTCATCCTGATCTCGATCCCCAACATCCTGGTAATCGCCGCGATGATTGTGGTGTTCCTGCTGGCGCTGCTGGCGCCGTTCCCGCACGGGGACTCCCGGCAGGAAACGTCGGATGGCCACGATGACTGAGCGCAGCCCCTCGCGCGACGACGAGGCCGGGAACTGGACACTGGCCATCCGGCGCTGGCTGGAGCGTCGCCTGCCGCTCGACTCGCTCCTGCCTCACCGCATGCCGTATTACGTCGGGTCGTGGGTCTACGTCTTCGGCGTGGTCGCCATCGCTGGCCTTGTGTGGGTCATCGGTTCCGGCGTCGTGCTCGCCTTTTTCGGTCCCCAGTGGTGGCACATCTCAGGCGCCGGACACTTCGTCAACAGCCTCCACTTCTGGTCAGTGCAGGTCTTCTTCGTCTTCATGGTGCTGCACCTGTGGGGCCAGTACTTCATGGCGAGCTGGCGCGATGGCCGGGCCACGACGTGGATGGTCGGCGTGGTGATTTTCGCGGTCTGCGTCGTGACGGCCTTCACCGGCTATCTCTCGCAGCAGAACTTCGATGCCCAGTGGATCGCGGTGAACGCGAAGGACGCGACGAACGCGACCGGCATCGGTGCCTTCTTCAACGTGCTGAACTTCGGCCAGATGTACGGGTTGCACGTGATGATCTTCCCGATCCTGATCACCGTGCTGGTGGCCCTCCACGTCGTGCAGGTCCGCATGCGGGGCGTGGTCAAGCCCATTGACCCGGCGGGCTCCGCATCGGTGAGCGGGGAGGCGGCCAAGTGAGCGGCGCGGTGGCTGAGCAGGAGCGCTACTACGCCGGAATCCGCATGAGGCGGTACGACCTCGTCAAGGAGCTGGCGCTAGCCCTGCTCGGCACGGCCATCCTTGTGGTCGCCTTGGCCGCCGCGTTCTCGTCGCCGGACGACCCGCCGGTCACCATCCAGAGCTGGGCGCAGAGCAACCCGGTCGACTTCGTCACGACGGCCACCTCCGAGCTGTCGGGCCAGAGCACCACCGCCGGCTACGGCCAGCCGTACAACACCACGGCAGGCGCAGCGCAGGCGATCGGACCGATCCAGCCGGCGGTCTGGGCGGGAGTCAGCACTCCCATCGACCCGGCGCAGGATTTCGTCCTGAAGCCGCTCTCGCTCGCGGCCACCGACAACCCGTCGCTCACCGCAGCCCTGCAGACCTACCAGCAGGCGAGCGCGACCCAGCAGGGGGCGTGGCTCGACGCGTACACCAAGGCGCTCGCCAAGGCGTCCGTCTCGAACGGGCGGGTGGTCGTGGCGGCCGGCAGCTACGGGCCCTTGCCGACGCTCATGGGCAACCTGCTCGACGTCGCCCGAACGGGCAGTCTCGATGGCCTGTTGCTCGACAGCGGCCACTTCTTCCAGACCGACTTCACCCGCCCGCTGCTGTTCATGGGTGACGGGACGTACCTGTCGAGCCTCGCGGCCGCCCAGAAGCTCACGGGCGACCAGTGGGGGATGATGAACGAGACCGGCAACTACCCGGGCCAGACGTGGCTGTGGCTGTACACGTTCTGGTACCAGATCCCGCCCTTCTCCACCGCCCCCAACGCAGACCTGGCAATCGTCATCATCATGATCGTGCTCACCGCACTGCTGGCCCTCGTGCCGTTCATCCCCGTGCTGCGCGACATTCCACGCTGGGTGCCGGTCCATCGGCTGATCTGGCGCAGATACTACCGGGGGCGAGACGCCTAGGAGGTCGCCGACGCGAGACGGAGCGACGGCCCCCGTGGACAGGGGCCGCTTCGACGCCTGCCCGTTGGTGGGGGGTGCCAATCAACCGGTCGGGGAAAGCGCACGCGGTCGCCTTGCGATCCGCTGGGTCGGGTCCTTTGATGGGCGTCCCGTCTAGGGCGGGCCATGCTGCCCAGCGGCGCGCGGGGCACGTCGCCGTAGAATAGTTGCCCGTTTGAGCCCGACAAGGAGGCACTCCCCGATAGTCCCACCCGACCCCACGAGTCCAGGCCTTGCTCCTGGCGTGGTCGTGAGCGGTACCGGCGGGACAACCGACAGCGCCGTCGACCAGCCGGGCGCCGCCGCCCGCGAGAGCAGGCTGGACAGAAGTGCCCCGAGCGAGACTTCGCCGCGGTGGCCGAGCCCTTGGCAGCGACGCGTTGGGCGTGGGGTGGCGATGGCCGCAGGGCTGTTGGTGGTTGGCGTGGTCGTCCTGTGGCTCGCGACCCCGTCGGGCGACGACTTGACGAGTCGCGTCCATGTGCTCGCCGCGGCAGAGCACGCGACAGTCCTAGCGCCAGGCGAGGTCCCGTCCCTGCTGGCCGAAGCCGTGGTGGCGACCGAGGACGAGCGCTTCTACCAACACCATGGGATAGACGTCATCGGGCTCGGGCGCGCCCTGCTCTACGACGTGACGCACCTGTGCGCCTGCCAGGGCGGCTCGACCATCACCCAGCAGCTCGTCAAGGCCGTCTATCTCGGCGGCTCGGACAGGGGCGTCAACAAGCTCGCCGACATGGCCCTGGCCTTCAAGGTGGAGCTGCGCTTCAACAAGCAGCAGATCCTGGCCGACTACCTGAGCGTCGTCCCCACCGGCTACGGCCGCTATGGCATGGCGAACGCCGCCTGCGCCGACTTCCACCGCTCCCTCGCGGCCCTCGACCTTGGCCAGCTCGCGCTGCTGGCGGGCCTGCCCCAGGCCCCCTCCGCCTACGACCCGCTATTCCACCCGGACCTCGCCCGAGCCAGGCGCGCCGCAGTGCTGGATGCCATGGTGGATGACGGGTACATCATGACCCAGCAGGCGAACGCCGCGGGCATGGAGGCGGTGACGCTGCCACCCGCGCCGGGAGGATGCTGAACCCCAGCCAGAGCTCAGCCTTGGCGCAACGGATTAGGAGCTAGGTTCGTGCGCGACGCGGTCCTGCCCAACGCGACCGAGGTCGCTAAACACCTCCGTAAACGCCTCGCTCTAGCAGATCAGGTCGCCGTCGAAACCATTGGCCTCGTACTGCGCTATCTGGACAAGTCCGCCTGTGAAACCGATCGCATCGCAACTGGTTCTCGCCTGACTAGCCGTAACTGATCCAGCGACCCAGCTTGGCGCGGCGGCGAAGACCAAGGTGCTGCCGGTGATCACATTCCACTGGTATGCGGTGGAGTAGAACCCGACGCTCGCCGCACCTGCCGATTGCAGGTAGGCCATTGCGCCCTGAAGCGCCGCCACGTTGAGGGAGACGTCGTCTCGCCAGCTGTTGGTCGTCTCGACGTCGAGCCACCAGACGTCGGCCCTGGGCGTACGCGTTGCACCCTGCGGCGCGAGGCCCAGCGAGATGTAGGCGCCGACGGCAGCCTGGTAGGAGTCCGCCGCGCCGTTCCATCCGTAGTCGTAGGCGCAATCCCCGGTGTCTGCGCCCTGGGACGTGCCGGTATTGCAGGCTCGAGGAGACGTCTGGCCGTTGGGCCAATGCGTCGAGAGCGCAGGGCCCGGATTTCCCGTGTTGGCGTACAGCTGGACGCTCGTCCCGCCTGCCCACGCTAGTTCAGCCATGACGGCACCGGTCCCGAGGCACGGATTGGGGCTGAAGACCCGGCCCCCATTGACGCCGACGATCCCGAAGGCCGGGCTGGCCGGGAACGGGCCACCGCATTGGGGGTAGGAGATGTCGTAGCCTGCCGTCGGCTCGACCTCGAAGGCGCCGGAGTCGCAAGCCGGCCCTTGCGGTCGGGCCACCCCGCGCTGATCAGTAGCCGGCGGCGGACAGGCGACCCCCGCGTTGATGGCGAGGCTGGTGGGCAGGAGCGCCACGGTCTCCGTGGGGCCCCCGTTGTCAGCAAGCGGAGCAAGTCCGAGGGCAGCGACCGCCGTGTTGTTGTGCGACGAGGCTTGGCTCAGGCCGCACGAGCCGTCGGCGCTGAAGTTGCCGCCCTGGTCGCTCACGGCTGAGGGCGGGAGATTACACTCGCCACCCGTCGCGCCAGCCATGATCGTGTTCCTAAGCGTCGCGCTGCCACTGTCGAGGCTGAAGGACGCCCCCGTTGCGACGTTGTTCTCGAAAGTGCTGTTGACGAGGGTCAGGCCAGTGGTCGCATGGATGGCACCGCCGCGTCCCGCCTGGTTGGCGACGAAGGTGCTGTTGGTCGCCAACACCGTCGATCCGTTGATCGCACCACCGTCGCCCCCGGTGGCTGTGTTGTCGACGAACGTGCTGTCAAGGACTGCCACGGACCCGTTGGCGCCGCCTGCGACGGCTCCGCCTGCCCCGGCGCGGTTGTCGGCAAACATCGAGTTCACCAGTGTGACCGAAGCGCCGTGACTGGCGTCGATCGCTCCGCCGACGCTGGCGCTGCCGTTCTGAAGCGTCAGGTTGACGACGGCGAAGGTGGCTTCGCCGCCCACGGAGAACAGACCAACCTTACCGCCGCCATCGATCGTCACTGCGTGATCCGTGGCATCAAGGACGGTGGGCTTTGTTAGCTGGAGCGTCGAGGTGAGCGTGATGGTGGCATCGCAGGCGAAGCGCACCATTCCGCCAACGCCGAGCGCAGAGGCGAGGTGACCCTGGTCACACGTCGTCACGATGGCGACGCCGGCTTGGCTGACGAACGCCCCGCAGTAGACGCGGCGGCCCGACACCAGCCGGACCACAGCCCCACCGTTGTTCACCGCGGCGGCCTGCGCCGGGGTCAGAGCGTCGATCCGTTCGAACGTGCCGCTCGGGGCGCTCTTGAGTGTCGGCAGGGCCACGATATCGGCCGACAGCTTCGAGCAGGTTCCCCGGTACAGCGTCTCGCTGTATGTCAGCCGATGACCAAGGCCTTTCAGACTGACCGAGATCGCACCCGGCCCCGTCGTGTCGATGCTGATCTCCGCCGTCCCGTTCGTGCCGTGCGGTCCAACTGCGGCCTCCCACTGGACACCAAGCGTGGCGGCCTGGGAGGGTCTGACAACCACGAACGCGCTCAGGACAAGAATCAAACCCAGTATCACGATGGCACGAAGGCGGAACATCATGACTGATCCCCTCCTCAGCATCCAACACCGTTCCTTTCCCGGGTTCGGCACGCTTAGGTGTGACCTGGCAGGAACGTGGTGTCCGACAGGGCCGGAGACGTCGTCTGCGGCCCTGTCGCCCGCGATGCAGTGTAGACGCGGCAGTGGTGACTTCGGAGACGAGGCACGGCAGCCGACGCGACTCGGGCCCGGCGCCTCTGTGTCCCCTGTCTCGGCCCGGTGATACCCGTGGCCAGACCGTCCCGCACGCCCGTGCGCAAATCGTGAGATCGTTGCACGAGCAACTGCTAGGCGATGCGCGCGCGGGAGAACGAGATGACCGACTGGGACCCAGAAGCCTTCACGAAAGCCCTCATCGCGGACTTGCGCGAGCACGCCGGCCAGGTGACAAGCGGACCCATGGCGGGGCAGACGCTTCTAATCCTGACCACCACTGGGACCAAGACAGGCCAACCGAGAGTGGCCGTGGTGACCGCCACGCGAGATGGTGACGCCTACGTCGTGGCCGGCTCCAAGGGCGGAGCGCCCACCGACCCGTCCTGGTTCAGCAACCTGCGGGTCAACCCGATCGTCACTATCGAGGTGGGTGGGCAGACACTTCAGGCCCGGGCCACGCTCGCCGAGGGTGCCGATCGCGATCGGCTGTGGGCGCGCCACGTGGCGGCCTACCCGGCATTCGG
>JBKQRF010000027.1:0-12907 GCA_052144055.1 Candidatus Limnocylindrales bacterium | reverse complement strand
GCTCGGTGGCGCTCGTGCGCCGCTCGGGCTTCCGCGAGTACTTCGACCCACTGGACGGCTCGGGGCATGGCAGCGACGGGTTCAGCTGGAGCGCTGCCCTCTTCACTGACATGGTGCTGGCCAGTCGAACACAGCCGGACCCTGGCGACTAGTGACCGGGTTGGCGATCGGACGGTCGAACCGCCATAAATCCAGGCTCATGGGGCAGATAATCGCCGCCGACCTGTTCGCCCCGCCGCTGGACCTGCACCTGCCGGGAGGCTGGCCTGGGCGCTCAGCTTCAGCGCCGCGCTTGCACGGTTCCGGGCGATCCCGCTCCAGGCCTGACGGCCCTCCCGCCACTTGGCTGCTCGGCGCCCGGCGAGAGCCTGCCCGCGGCGGCGCCGGCGCGCTCGGGCCGTACCGTTCTGGGCCTGGACTCCGCTGCGACGACCACCATCGCGCCAACCAGTCCTTGCGCCCATCTGAACAGTCCGCCAGACGGCCGCTTCGGCCCCCGACCTGGTCAAACTGGGCTTCGGTGGACCTGTGGCTGCGCGGAGACAGGAGCGGCCGAGCGCAGCTCGCAGTGAGGGGGCTCCCACTATTGTCAACGCAGCCAGGCCGCGATCGGTCGTTGCACCTCCCCTATGGGTCGTATGACGGAGCGTCATGACGACCCGACGCAGAGCCAGCACACTGGCGGGCGAACCGGTCCGACGCCGCTCTCGTCCACCGGTCGCACGAGCGGCGGGTGATGGACTCAAGAACCGGACGCCCCAAATTGCCGGCGCATTCGAGCGACGTCCGCCTTCGAGTCGGACGTCGTCATCTCGCCGGCGGAAGATCTGGCCGACGCGTTCGTGCCCAAGGAGGTCACGGCATGACGGTAGAGAAGACCACCGTCCATGACGATGACGTGGAGCGAGAGCCCACGCTCGAGAAGCTGCACGACCTCGGTGAGACCGTCTCAAGCTCCGACGAGGACATCCGGGGGCGCATGGTCAAGGACAAGGACGGCCGGGACCTCGGCACGATCGACGGCCTGCTGGTCGACGCTGCCGCCGGGAAGGTCCGCTTCATGGAAGTCGCTTCCGGCGGCTTCCTGGGGTTCGGCGAGCGCAAGTCCCTGATCCCGGTCGAAGCGATCACGAAGATCACTGAGCACGAGGTGTCTATCAGCCACACCCTCGAGCACGTGGCCGGGGCACCCCCCTACGACCCGAGCCTCGTGGCGACCGATGCGCATTACTTCACCGATCTGTACCCGTACTACGGGTATGAGGGCGGTGTCGTCGGTGTTGTCCCGTCGCTCGTGGGCTATCCCTCCGCCAGGGGCGACCCGCTCTCTCCCGAGGTGGGACTACCGCACCACGCCTGAGCCTGCCTGATACGTCGGATCGGGCGTCGTGAGGCGGCTCGACGTAGCCGGCAGCGCGTCGACCACCATGTTGAACAGGTCTCGCGCTGGACTCGAGAAGGAGCCGTCGATGCAGATTGGATTGGTCGGTCTGGGCGGGATGGGTGCCAACATGTCCCGCCGCTGGGTACGAGCGGGCCACTCCGTCGTGGGATATGCCTGCCACGCGGAGACGGTGAACGGTTTGCTGGCCGGCCAGGCGATCTCTGCCGGAGCTACCTCCCTCACGGACCTGGTGGGCCAGCTTGCCACGCCCAGGGTCGTGTGGCTGATGGTGCCGGCCGCCTCCGTCGACGCCACGCTCGAGGAGATCGTGCCGCCGCTGGCGCGGGAGGCCGTGATCGTCGATGGCGGCAACTCCTACTACATCGACGATATCCGCCGCTCGGGGCAGCTCGCCGGCGCGGGCATTCGCTACCTCGACTGCGGGACCAGCGGCGGCGTAGCGGGCCTGGAGCGCGGCCACCGTCTGATGATCGGCGGGCCGGCCGATGCCGTGCGGCGTCTCGATTCGATCTTCCGCACCCTGGCACCTGGCGTGGACGCAGCCCGCGAACGCCAGGCCGGACAGGCGACCCGGCCCCGGCCGAGAACGGGTACCTGCACTGCGGCCCGAGCGGAGCCGGGCACTTCGTGAAGATGGTCCACAACGGGATCGAATACGGCCTGATGGCGGCCTACGCGGAGGGCCTGAACATCCTCCAGCACGCGGACGCGGGCCGCTCGCAGCGCGAGGTCAGCGCGGAGGTCACGCCTCTGCGCGACGCGGCGATGCCTACCAACTACGCACACCGGAGGAACCATGAACCCAACGGTGCCGCTCAACCGGGTCGGGCAGAGTCTCTGGCTCGACAATGTCGTAGATCGTGGGGTTCGACGTAAGTCCCCGTCACCGACAGCTCGTCGATGTAGCGCCCCCGAACGGGGCATGGGGCGGCAGCTCGCTAAATCGCGATCTGCAGCGGCGGAGAACACTGCGATCCCGAGGTGAAGGGGCCCGTCGAGCGCGCCAACCGTTAGGATGACCGACATCCGCGGCGGACGGGAGTAAGGGGGAGTGGGCACGATGTTCAAGCGGATTGTTTGTGCGGTGGACGGCAGCGGCCACGCCCGGCAGGCTGTGCTGATCGCTGCCCAATGCGCCCGCGAGCTGGGCGCGACGCTCACGCTGCTCACCGTGTACCACGTGCCGCCCGGCTTCGAAGGCGAGCCCCAGTACTCGGCGGACCTTGAGGCAGCCATCCAGAATGCCCGCGCACTCATAGAAGACGAGCAAGCCGTTGTCCAGGCGGCCGGCGGCCCGGCCGCGCAGAAGGACCTGCTCGGTGCGGGGAGCCCTGCGACGGCCATCCTCGCGGCGGCCGCCTCCGGCCAGTACGACCTCCTCGTAATGGGCACGCGGGGGCTCGGCCGGCTGGAGAGCGTGCTGCTCGGGTCAGTCTCGGCGCGGGTGGCGGCCGGCAGCGCCATCCCCGTCCTCATCGTGCACGATGCCAGGTACCTGCCGGACACTCAGCGCGAGGGCGATGCGCAGGTCGAGGGAGCCGTCGCAGGTGGGGTCGTCGGCACTGTCGTCGGCACCGTTGTCGGCGGGCCTGTCGGGGCTGTCGTCGGGGGCGCCATCGGCGTTTTCTCGGGTGCGGCGGCGGGCGCTGGCGTTGAAGCGGACGACAAGAAGAGGAAGGACGACGAGGTCGTTCTCGAGCATGAAGAGCGGCGGCCGTAGCTCCGCCTTGGCTAATCGAACCTTCAGAGCCCTGGTACTTGGTCCCGTCGAACAGGAAGTGGTTCGGCAACCTCGCGGTGGCCGATATCCTCGGCGACGTCATCGACGACCTGGCGCCGGCCTATCCGCCCGGCGAGCCGAGGATGGAAGGCCTCACGATCGCCTCATCAACGGCCCGATGACCGGGTGCTCCCTGCCCAAGCAAGGAAGCCTCGAGTGGACACGGGACGAGCACGTCGGACTGTGACTTAGGACGTCCTCGACGCGCCAGGCAGCACGCGCCTACACCCCAGCGATCTGTCGACCGGTCCACGTGCTTGGGCCAGCGCTCTCAGTCAGTAGGATCGCGACTTGGTCAATCGCGGCCTCGATCGCGACAGTCCAGTCCTCGAGGTGGGCGACAAGACGCCGAAGCGGCCGCCGAAGCCCAAGCAGCCGATGCTGTCGACGAAGCCCTCCGCGTAGAGGACGCGCGGTCGATCGACATCGGCCCAGCCAGGTCCTCGGTTCAAATCCGAGTGTCGGCTCTAGCGACCATCGATGCCGAGGCGGGCTTCTAGCTCGCCTCGTTCACTGTCCGGATACTCGCCGAGGTGTCAATCTACTTGTGGACAATGACGCCTTGCGTTGCCACTCCGGCAGGCTCACCGTGCAGGCCGGCCTGATACGCCACCGCAGGCGCCGTGCTGGCGATCGTCATCGGGCCGTGCTGCCGCAATCTTGCGCCACACGGTCGCCCGGCTCAGGCCTCGGCGGCGGCTGAGCTCAGCGGACGCTCCGGCCTGACACGACGATCAGGAGGGCCGGCCGAGGCGGGGGAGATCGTCCCCGGTGGAAGGTGCCGCCGCCACGGACACTCCCTTCGGGCTGATCGTGAACGGCCGGAGGAACAGGTCATGGCCGCTCCCCCGGGTCTTCAGGACCGCCAGCGCTCGCCCGATCTCGCTTCCTTGCAGGCTGTAGCGCAGCAGGATCACGTTGTCGGCGAGGTTCGAGACTGCCTTGCCTTCCGAGACCGAGCTGAGGCTGGTCAGCTCGGTGGTCTCGAACGTCAGTAGGAGCGAGATCCCCAACCGTGAACAGCGCTGCGACAGGGAGTAGAGGTATTCGCGCAGGCGGGTCTCCTCGCCTACGGTGATCCCCAGGTCGTTGATGCTGTCGATGACGATCCGGCGCGCGCCGATCCGCGCTGCGGTGTCGAGGACCTCGTACACCCACTCATCGATGTACAGGTCGACAGGCGAGCGATAGAGGATCTCGAAGCGAGACTGGTCGATGCCGAACGCTTCGAGCGTCTGGCGGATCTGGCTCTCATTCTCCTGCAGGCTCGCCAGGAGCACCGGCTCGCCCGCCTCGGCGCCGGCGCCCAGGTAATGGAGAGCGAGGACGGTCTTCCCTGCGCCGGATGGGCCGGCAAGGAGGGTGGACGAGGAGCGGAAGAGCCCCCCGTCCAGCATCCGGTCGATCTCGGGGACACCCATCGATACCCGCCCGAGTCCCACGTCGTAGCCGGTCGTTAGCGACACATCAGCGAGCCGCGGAAACACATGGACACCATCCGCTGACAGGCGGTACGCGTGCTCGCCCGACAGGTATGCGCTGCCCCGCAGCTTGAGCACGCGCAGCGTCCGCATCTGCCGGGTGCCCACGACGTCCGTCCGGAACGTGATGATGGCGTCGGCAACGGCGAACTCGGGAGCTTCGTTGGGCTCCTCCGAGGCGTATTCGCCGACCCAGAAAACACTCGTGGGCGTGGCGCTCAGGCGCTCGGCCAGCTCGGACGCGAAACGGCGGAAGCTCTGGGCGTCGGGCGCGAAGGCTGCCACGGCCTTGAAGCTGTCGATGACGAGGATGCCTGGCGTGCGCTCGCGGAGGGTCGTGGTTATCTCATCGAGCGCGCCGTCGAGTCCCCGTTGCTGCAGGGCATCGCTCAGGCTGCCGAAGAACACCCGCCGACCGATGGCAGGCCGGTCGAAGAAATTGAGTTCCTGTCCGTAGCGGATCATCTTGTCGAACGGCTCCGACATGGTCGCCAGGTACACGGCGGGGCGCCGCTCGGTCGCGTTCTCGAAGACGTACTGCTCGGCGAGCATCGTCTTTCCCGAACCCGGCAAGCCCGAGATCAGGTTGATCCCGTTGACCGGAAGACCGCCGCCCAGCACCTCGTCGAGGCGAGCGCTGCCGCTGAGGAGCCGATCCATCAGGCTGTCATCTCCCTCTGATCAAGGCGCTCTCGCCGAGCAGATCCTTCACGGTGGACACGAGCACCAGTGGATCGAGTGGCTTCTTGAGGAATGCGTCCGCGCCGGCGTCAACCGCCTCTTCGGGAATGTCGAGACCGGAGATCGCCAGGATCGGCGTCGATGATCGCGCCCTCAGGCGGCGGCAGAGATCGATCCCGGCCCCGCCTGAGATGAGGAGCTCGACGACGGCCAGATCGGGCTGGGTCTGCCCGAATCGCCGCTCCGCATCCGCAGCGTCCAGGGTCAGAAGCACCTCATAGCCCTCGGTGCGCAGGAAGTACTCGCTCAACTCCGCGGCGTAGCGATCACGCTCGGCCAGCAGGATCAGGAGCCGTCGCCCACCAGGCATCGCCCGCACGTCTCCGTCGTCGGCCACGCCGAATTGGTCCTCGAACAGGCGATGCGCCTCGGCCGGAGTCGCTCCGTCTGCGATCTGGTTCTTCAGGAACTGGAGCTGCTCGAGCTGGTCTCGCGAGTAGAGCCGTTGCCTCCCCGGCGTCCGGGCGGGTCGAACGATCCCGTAGCGGGCCTCCCATGAGCGCAGCGTGCCGACCGGAACATCGAGCATGCGCGACACGGCCCCGATCGTGTAGATGGGCCGGGGATTGGATGAGGTCGTCATCGACTGCGATGGTACCCGATCATGCTGCCATCTGCAAGATATCTACACACTCTCGCTGGTGCATATCGCAGATAGTTGGCCCTTACCTCTGGACGACCTACACAATACATGCTATGGTGCTCGACACAAGCGATGCAGGAGGCGACGACAAGCAGGTGTTACACAGCGGGCCCACCTTGGAGCCGCGCGTCAGCGGCAATGCTCCAGGGGCACGCTCCCTGACGCTCGGCATCGGCAACGTCCCCGACGCCCAGCCGCGCCGGGCGCTCGTGCTCCACGATCGGTCGCCCGTCGTGGATCTCATCGAGCTGACGCTGAACCACGGCCTGTTCGTCGTCAAGGCTGCGCGCAACCTGCCCGAGGCCGATGTCATCCTGGCCCGATGGCAACCGCACCTCGTCGTGGTGGACATGGATCACGATGATTCGACGGCATTGCTCCACCGCTTGGATGCCTCGAACACCCTGACGAGGAGCTTTACGCCGGCTCTCGGTCTCACCTCTCGGGGCGACCTTGCCACGAAGTTGCGGGCCTTCGACCTCGGGGTGGACGACATCCTGGCGATGCCGTTCATGCCCGATGAGCTGATCGCACGGGCGCTCGTCCTCAGCCGCCGGGCCACCGGGGCTGAGCGGCCCTTGGTCACGGTCGTGAAGGTCGGCGAGATCGAGGTTGATATCGCCAATCGCGGGATCCGGATCGGTCGGTCCGTGACCGCCCTCAGCCGGATCGAGCAGAGCCTGCTGTACCTCCTGGCCAGCCGCGCCGGACGCGTGGTGACGCGCGACGAGATACTGGATGCCATCTGGGGCACCGACTTCGTGGCCGAGAGCAACCTCGTGGATCGCCACATCCGGAGTCTGCGCAGCAAGCTCCTCGACGACCACCGTGACCCGCGCTTCATCGCCACGGTGCCGGGCCAAGGCTACCGCTTCATCCCCACCTTCTCCAACCTGGGCTGGGAGGGCGGGCCGCCCACGCGCCCGGAGCCGCGTCACTAGAGCGCCCCGATCCCTCGCTGGCCGCCGGCCGGGGCCGCGCGCTCTGGCGAGCAGCTCGTATGTCGCACCTGAGATGACGACCCGTCATGACGGAGGGGTGACACTAGCCTCACGCCCTCAGTCGTGGGGCGCGGGCAACGAGCTCCGGACCGAACGGGGATCGGGACCTTCTGGGGCGCAATGAGGGCAGGACCGTGACCGACGCCAAGGAGAAGCGAGGGCACCTGGCACGCCGCGCACTCGTGCTGCACGATGAACCGGCGGTCGTGGCCCTCATCGAGCAGGCGCTCAATCACGGCCTGTTCGTGGTGCGGGCGGCCATGAATCTGGCGGAGGCGGAGGCGATCCTCGGCGGGTGGTGCCCACAGCTTGCCGTTGTCGACATGGACCGCGCCGACAGCACGGCCCTGCTCCGACGCCTCGGCGCCTCGAACAGCCTGCAGTGTCAGAGTGGGACGCCGATCCTTGGCCTCACGCGTCGCGGTGACCTACGGACGAAGCTGCGGGCGTTCGATCTCGGGGTGGACGACATCTTGACGGTGCCCTTCTCGCCCGAGGAGCTGCTCGCGCGCGCCAGCGTCATCAGCCAGGGGGCGTCGGGTACTGAACTCGCCCTGGTGCCGCGCGTGTAGGCCGGTTGGCAGCTGCGCCGCGCGTACTTTGGGGGGCGCCGCCCTACCGTGTGGACGCTCACTCCCGGCGCCCGTCTCGCCAAACACCATGGCCGCTTGTGATGGGTGGGCGGATCGCGGGCGGCGAGAGCGACGCGAGGCCAAGGCGGCGTGACGAAGCGCAGGAAGCGCGCGAGCGCACCCGATCCTGTCGCCAGGCGCTGGAGCGTGACGGGCACCTGCCCCGTCCTGGGCCACCGTGGCAGACCGCGGGCTCCGGCGAGTGCCCTTAGCGCGCCGTGACCCGATGCGCCAGGTCTCCCGCGCTGGATTGGGGCGCCGGGATCGCCAGCCGTTGGCCCACGTAGATCGTGTTCAGGTCGGTGATGCCGTTGGCCGCGGCCAGCGCCTGCACGCTGACGCCGTAGCGCCGGGCAATCACCGTGAGGTTCTCGCCGGCGAGGACCACATGGACCGCAGACGAGGCGGCCGGCGACGCCGAGAAGGATGCCGATGGCGTCACGGAAGGGCCGGCTGGCGAGGGCGGCGCGCTGGCCAGCGCCGTGGCCAGCATCGGAACGGCAGAGTCGACCGCGGAGGGCACCCCGGTCCCGTACTGGCGGGCGAGCAGTGCGGCGGAGAGGAACGCGAGCCCGTACCCGATGATGCCCACCACGAGGAGCAGCACAAGGAGCGCCGAGAGGCGGCGTGCGGCAGACACGAGGCGCCGAGGTCGCCGGGTGCCGGCCGCCGGCGTCGACTCAGCCCGCCGGATGCCGAGCACCCGTCCCGGAGCCGCAACCGGCACCTCGGGAGGGCGTGTCTCCGGGCCAGTGGCGGGACCCATGGTGGCAACGACTACTGTGGAGGCGGGCTCGAGCGCCGTGGGTGCAGGTTCGCCGCCCACGGTCGGAGTGCCCATCTCGGCGCTGGCGAGCCAGTACGCAGGCTCCTCGCCGGTCCCCCCGGACACCGCGCCGGGCGCTTCGGCTGGGGCGTTAAGCACGTCGAGCCGTTCGATACCGCCGGACGCCGCACCCCCCGGTCCCGCGGGGCTGCCGGAAGGGAGGACGTCCGGACTGTCGAGATCGGAGTCGGCCATGTGGCGAGGATATCAATGGTGCTCGGCCTGCGCGAGGGACCAGCCCCCGCCGCCAGGTCGCGTCGCGAGAGGGGCACGGGACCGTCCCGCGCGCCCTCAGACGACGCTGCGCGTCCTCCCAGTGTCGGCCTCAGGGCGAGCAGCTCGACCGGGAACAGGTCTGAGCCCGGGCCGCCCGCGGCAACGGCCGGCCCGGCGCATCTCGGCGGCATGTGGGGGCAGTCCCGTGCTACGGTCCCGTGATCGACGCAAGCGCGCGTCAGTGCAGGGAGGGGAAAGGTGGGCAAGGGCCGTTCCAAGACCCTCGAGAGGGGGCTGGAGACTCTCGGCGTACAGGCGGGGCTAACTCTGGCTGCCGCGCGGGCGCTCGCTGCGGTCGGCGCAACCGCCATCGATGCCGGCTTTGCCGTGGATCGTCAGCTGCTTTCGAGCATGCAAGACGCGCCGGCCCTCGTTTGGCTCGCGACCGATGCCGGCCTCGCCGCAGTCACGATCCAAGCGGGCGCGCAGCGCACAGACGACGGTAGTCGGCCGCTGGCGGACGCTACCCTCGTGCCGTGGGGCGACGTGGCCGGCATCGACGTGACGGCAGACGTGGCGGAGGAGACCGCCGGGCTGGTCACCACCTTGACGCTGTCAATAGGCCATCCCGCCACACGGGCGCTCCGCGCAGCGACCCCGACAGACAAGATCGGCTACCGGGACCTTCAGGCCCTGATCCGTGAAGTCATGCGACGCACCAAGCTGGCGGGCCGGACAGGGGTCCCCGGGACCGCCATCGCGGTGTGAGAGCCTCGGGCGTCTCGACTCGCGGCAGGCGCGACTGCCGCCGGGCGAGGAGCACGGGCCGACGGCCACGGTAGCGGGCGCGACGTAACGGGCGCGTGGTCAGGCGGCCTCCGCAGGCTGCACGCGGCCATCCGTCGGGTGGGCCTCGGAGCTTGCATCCCGCGGCAGCGGCCATCGCGGGGCATATGTGTTCGGCTCCCCGGAGTGGGCGGTCAGCGCGGGGTCCAGCGGCGCGGCAGTCTCTACGCCGGCGCCTCCCTCGCAAAGTCCGTAACCGTCTGGACCTGTCGGGACCCGACGTAGACCGGTAGACCGCGAGCGACTCCGCGGTTTGGGGTACACACGAAGAGCAGCCGCTCGGCGCCGTTGGTCGCCTCGAGGATGGCGACCACGGGCTCGCCGGCGACTGCCTCAACGGCGCCACCCTGGCTCCGGTAGTCCTGCCCGTAAAGGTGTAGTCGAGCTGGTAGATGCGCCGATCCGAGATCGTCCACCCGGGCGACTGCCCGCGGACGCAGGACCGGACGGACTGGTAGACCTGCTCGGCCTGCCCGCCGTCGGACGCGTCGGGGACGAAGAAGGCCGGCGGCAAGCTGGGGAGTCCGCTGAGGCCGGACACTCGTCACCCTCGGATATCTCGTCGGGTGGGCCCCCACCGACGCTCTGCGGGGGGTGGGGCGGTCTTTGGGGCGTCCATGACAGTGCCCGCCGACCGCCGCGCTCGTGCTTCGGACACGCTCTCGCGGGCGGCCTCCCGCTCGGCCTTGCGCCGGCTCTCCTTCTTCGGGCTGCTCACGCCTCGCCCCCGTTCTTGCGCGGGCCATGACTTAAGCGAGCAGGCGACGGTCAGCTTCTTCACGGCTCGCCGTGTCGGCCCCCGGGTCCGACGGGCTCGAGCTCTCCATCCTCGCAAGCCGGGCAGGACAGCTCGGCAAGCTTGCGCCCATAGCGGTTGCAGTCCGGGCAGCGGTTCGATTCGGCATCGGCGGAGAATGTCGAGCCGCACTGGCCGCACGCGTACAGTGGCCCCTGGCCCTGGTCGGCCTCGTCCTCGGTGAGCTCCACGCCGCAGCTCGCGCAGCGCCAGGCGACCGCGTCGGGGTTTGCTGCCAGCCAGGCAGCGCGCACCCGTGCCGCGTCCCGCTCTGCCATCCGCTCTGCGGCTGCCGTCGCCTTGGAGGCTGACCGGTCGTTCGCCTCGGCCGCCTCCTCCTCGGCGTCGCAGAGCGGGCAGCCGGTGACGTACTCCTCTCGGTCGGCGTGCCGCTCGGCCTCATGGTCGGCCCGATGGGCGGACCGTTTCTTGTCCCAGTTATTCACGGCGTCCGGCTCTCCGCCATGACGCAGACGGTGAACTCGCCCGCGATCGGGTGCCCATCTCCGGCCCTCTGGCGGGCAGTTACCAGCGTAGCGCGGTATTCCCTGCAGGAGCCATGGAGAGGCCCGGCCGCCGGGGGCCGACAGCCAGGCCTCGGGAGGACAGGCGGTCGGCGTCGATCGCCGCGCATGCCCGACCGTCAGCGGACCCGGCCATCCCTGCAGAGGGTCCTCCACTGGGCCGCCGGCCACGACTTGCGCCGCGCCTCCACGGCCCAGCGATCCCCGGGCCCGACGAGCCGCGTGTGAGCGAGCCAGCCGCGCTTCGTCAGCTTCACGCACGCTGCCACGGCGCCCGGCCAGTCGTAGGCAGGCACATCCGACGTTTCCATCTTGGCCTGCGCCCGGGCCTCCCGTTCGGGTGGCATCGGCCACATTTCAGTCGGCTGGCTCATGCTCTTCGTCCTCCTCGGCGCCATCGGCTCCTGCGCTTTGGCTAGATCGCCCGAAGGGCTGCCTGATAAGCGTCGGCCTTGCGGGCGACCTGATCGAGCGTCGAGACGTGCCCGCGACGCCTCATTGGGGCAGCGCCCGAGCGAGGCAGTCCAGGCAGTGCCATCGCTCCCGGAGTCGAATCTCGGCCGGCCCGCCGCACACCTCACACACCCTGGCGGCCAGCATGCCTCGCCCGCCCGGTGCTTCGGCCTCCAGAGGCTCGCGCAGGATGTAGGACCGCTGCTCGTGCCGCCGCGAGCCGTAGGCTGCGCGGCGCGACTGCTGGTGCGTCATCGGACGTGTACTACGCGCGCCGGGGGGCGACGTCATGACGGTTCGTCATGCGCTGTCTGGCGAAGGCGGGTCCACCCCGACAGAGAGCCCATACACGTACCCTTGATCAGCGTTCTGGTCGCTGCTGTCGCCATCGTGGTCGGCCGCCTGGGCAAGAGGCTGACGGTGGCGATACTCGGGTACGGCCTGCTCGTGCTGGCGGGGCGTCTGGTCCTGATTGGGTTTCGCTAGCGCGGATCGGCACGGCAACGGGAGAGCCCCGGCGCCCTCAGCTCGCGGCCTTCACGACTACCCATCCTGAGACTCGGTCTCCAGCGTCGAGAACGGCGTCGACCTGCCTTTGCATCTCCGCAGGCCGCAGGATGCTGACGACCCGGACAGCATCAACGCCAGCACACGGTCCGGCTGGGGGACTGATCAGGTTGTCGGGGGATGAGTGCGCCCATTCGATGGCTCAGACGGATGAAGGCCTCACCATTGTCAGGCGCCCGACGCGGCGGAGGACGGTGCCGGAACCGGTTGGCTGGGTGTGGGGCCGCCCCGACCGCCCAGCATGCCGCCGCGATGGCCGAACCCTGCCAACGGCAGGCGACCCGCTGCGAGCTGCTGGTCGGCGCGCCCAAGCAGCGTGGTCTCCTGGGCGGCCGTGAGGGTGCCCTTCGTCACCGCTGCGTCGAGTTGTGCCTTGACGGCCGCGTGGATGGCCGCCGTCAGCGTGGCGTAGCCCACGCCATGCGCTGCCGCGATCGTCCGGAGATCCTGGCCCTGCGTCAGGGCGGCAATCTCCTGCTGCAGCGTCTGGGGGTCTGTCTTCAGCGCCGTGGCCGCGGCATCGAGGATGGCGGTCTGGTTCATAGGTCCACCGGCACCCCCGTGGCCGAAGCCTCGCGCGAACGGCCCCGATGAGGCGGGCGCCGCCGATGCGGGCGCGGCGGAGGGAGCGACGGGTGTTGACGGCGGGGCCGCGGCGCTGCTCGAGCAGGCGGCGGCGATGCCGGCGACAAGGAGCAGGAAGATGGCAGCGATACGCTTCATGGCAGACCTGTCAACGCTCGTGAGAAGGGACGGTGGCGCAGCCAAAGGCGCTGCGCCACCGCGTCACTTTCGCGGCTATCCCTGCAAGCAGGGCTAGCCCGCCGCCTCTAGGCGCCGGAGCCCGAGGCGGGGCCCGTCGGCGCGGCGCCAGCGGGCCCCCAGCCCCATGCTCCAGGCATGCCCTGGCCGCCCATCCGCGGGCCGCGACCCGGCTGCCCCGACGGGAGGACCCGCACACTACCGGCATGCAGCGAGCCGTCCGCAGTGCGGGTG
>JBKQRF010000026.1:0-2791 GCA_052144055.1 Candidatus Limnocylindrales bacterium | reverse complement strand
CTCCGCTGCCTCAAGCGCCACCTCGCCGATGTGGTCTACCGGACCATGCTGCTCGATCTGCAGGCCGCCGAAATCAGGGCTTGACGAGATAGGAGCTCACGAACTGGGACTTGACCCAGCTCTGAGCGCTAGACGCGCAAGGCCTTCATCCCCTCGCCGCCGTGGAGGTTTCTCGCTTCGACGACGATGCGGCAGGTGACGGGGCACGGGAAGACGCGCGGGACGATGCGCCCGTATCAATCGTCTCCACCCAGACTCCCAACCCCTCCTGACGAAGGAGGCCTTTCTGTAGGAAGCCAGCCTTGGTCGCCACCCGTTGCGAGGCGTCATTCGTCGGCGTGATATGCAACTCCACGCGCGCGATGCCCAGAGTGTCGAACCCATACCGGCACACCAGTGCAACCGAACGGGTTGCGTATCCTCGCCGCCGATAAGGCGGGAAGACCCAGTACGATAGCTCGGCGATCGCGCCGTCGTCTGTACGGAGGTCGAGCACGCAGCCGCCTACCAGCCTTCGCGTTCCTGCGTCTCGGATAGCGAACGACCGTCTGGATCCGCCGAGCTCCCACTGCATCTGCCAGTCGTGGATCTGGCTTGTGATGTCCTGCCTCGTGAAAGGGCCCGGAAGACAAGACAGGTGCACGTACTCATCGTCTTCGCCGGCCCACAGTGAGTCGACATCGGCGTCGGTGAATCGATCCAACGCCACGACACCATCAGTGAGGGGCAACGCGCCCGGACTCTGCGTCACGAAGATGCTTTCCGAGACGATTCGGTGACAGCTACTTGGCGGAGTCATCCGATGGTGAAGCGCGTCCTGTGATCGAGATGGGAGGGCGGCGGCTGGAGTGCGCTCTCCCATCTCGCTAGGTGACCCGAGGTAAGCACGTGACGCCCGGGTAAGCGTGCCGTGACACGTGACACCAGACCCGCTGGGTCTGTCGCGAGCGCTGCGTCCCGATGGGCCCTACGCCTCGACCTCACGCTCGATGAGCACTGGTAGCGGGGCCTCCGACGCCGAGAACGCCGGCGTGTACGACGGGTGGTACGACATATCGAGGCTCACAGGGTGCCAACCCTGCTTGCCCAACTCGGTGAGCCGCTCCAGCATCTCTGGGATGTGCTGGTCGGGATGCTTCTGGCGGGGCATCTGCTCCACGCGAAACTCGACCCGCTTTATGGCGACGCTCCTTCCGGTCGTCGCAGCGGGTCTCCCCTGAGGCGCCCTGGCTGCATCCGTCACCACTGTTGAAATGATCGATCGGCAAGTTCGGCAAGACAGTGACCCAGGTCACCGAACGAACGTCACCAACGTGCGCCTACACTACGGCCGTTCGGTTAGACGGCCTCGAGTGAAGGCATGGGGATGGCTACCGCAGCGCGCGGACGGGAGCGCTTGGCGGCGCTCGGGTTAGCGGGCGGTTTCCTGTATGAGTTGCCGGAGGCCGCCGCGGATCGACTGCTGGACGAGGCCGTTCGCATTACGGTTCCGGCCGGCGTGTCCCTTTACCGAGGCGGCGAGCAGCCACGCGTGATCGTGGTGGTGCGGGGCCTGCTGCGCGTGTTCCTGAGTTCCGAAGATGGTCGCCAGATCACCGTCCGGTACGCACACAGCGGCGACGTCGTGGGCCTCGTGCTCGTGCTGGGCGGACCGGGCCCCACGAGCATCGAGGCGCTGACGGCCGCCTCGGTCGTGGCGCTCCACTTGGAGACGCTGCGCACCATGCTCGCCTCCGATGTCCTGGTCGCCCGCGCCTGCGCGCAAGAGCTGAGCCGGCAACTCGAGCAGGTCTTCGAGGATCTCGCGGCACAGGCCTTCTTGACCCTGCGCCAGCGCATCATCCTCCAGCTGCTGACCCTCGCCACCCCAGGCGAAGGACGACACCTGGTCGTGCGCGCCAGTCACGAGGAGCTGGCGGACGCCGTGGCATCCGTCCGCGAGGTGGTCACGCGCACGCTGGACCAGCTCGGCCGCGACGGGCTGATCGAAACCGGCCGCGACGAGATCGAGGTACTCGATCCGGTCCGCCTGAGCGAGGAACTGCGCGGCCGCACGGCGGGCTAGATCCTGAGGTGTCGGGGTTGGCACTTGTCCGGGGTTACCCCATGCCCATGACGTGCTCGGCTTCGATGGTGATGAGCACGCGCACCTGATCGCGCCCCCCATACCAGGGGTAGGGCCTGCCGTGATACTTCTGAGAAAGCATCTCGATGTGCTCCGCACCGCCCTCCGTGGTCATACTGACCACCCGACCGCGCACTTGGTAATAGCGCGAGGGCTTGTCCGGCGCGGAGATCGCCACGGCGACACGCGGGTCGCGCTCGATGTTCTTGACCTTCAGGTGGCCTTGGACGCTGTTGATGATGACGTGCTCGCCGTCGGTATCGACCCACGTCTGGGTCACCTGGGGCGAACCGTCGGTCATCGTGGTGGCGAGGTAGCAAGTGCTCGGCTTGCGCAGCAGCCCTAGCAGTTCGTCAGGGAGTTTCACGATGGTACCTTCTGAGGTCTTCCGCTTGTCGGGGTTCGTGGCCGAAGCCGTCACGGATTGTCGGTTGTCGGCGCACGCGAGGTTCGCCACCCCTGCAGGTCGTGTCGCCTCCGGCCTGAGCGGTGACGCCCTCGGTAGGTCGGGCCGTTCGTGACGGCGATGAGCGGGGGAGGGGGGTCACGTCCCATAGCGTGGTGTCACAACGCAGGTGGCCGAGAACGAGAACGGCCACCGCGTCATCCTCGCGTCGTTGGAGTAGGAACCGACGACACGGAGGGAGACCACGATGGCCGACGAGA
>JBKQRF010000025.1:0-9667 GCA_052144055.1 Candidatus Limnocylindrales bacterium | reverse complement strand
GCTCGGTGGCGCTCGTGCGCCGCTCGGGCTTCCGCGAGTACTTCGACCCACTGGACGGCTCGGGGCATGGCAGCGACGGGTTCAGCTGGAGCGCTGCCCTCTTCACTGACATGGTGCTGGCCAGTCGCAGCACGCCGGACGTCGAGGAACCGGGTCCGCGCTCATGAGGTCGGCAGGTCCCCGGTAACCGACTCGCCGGTCGGGTAGGTCGGCGTCAGGTCGTCGACGCCGACACGACGTGGTGATGGTGTCAGGGACGGATCCCCCACCACGAGGCTGTGAGGGACCGGGGGCGCGGTAAACCTTCGCGGTCGACGGTGTGCCGCCACTGATCGAGGCTCTGGCCGCAGCGTGGTGCGCCAGCCTTCCACGCGTCGCCGCTCCAGCGTAGTGCTATGAACTCACGCCTCGCTTACATCGCCGACGGGTCCGCACTCCACGAGTGCAGGTGGCGGTCGGAAGGCCACGGGGCGGGGGACCGACGCGTCAGGAGATGGGCCCGGTCTGGTGGGGCTTCTCACTTCGGCAGCCGGGCTGGCGCCAGAGACTCGATAGCTGGGAGCATGTCATGCAGTGGGAGTAGTGGCGACGAGCGCCGTCGAATCACCGTGACTGCGGTGGGGCGGCCCCCTGCACAATTCTCCAGGCCGGCGGGCTTGACGGCACGGCCGGCGACGCAGACAGTGGTGTGGCGGGATGACCACCCGGAGAACTTCCTGGCGGTTCATGCCCGCCCTCACGAGGTGACGCGAGGCGATGAACAGTCGCGGACGGAACGGCCGAAGCGCTAACGCCGCCCTACCGTTCGAGGCACAGCTGTGGGCCGCGGCGACCAAGCTCCGCGGCAAGGTTGAGGAAGCTCGATACAAGGACCTCGTCCTCGGGTTGATCTTCCTCAAGTTCGTCTCCGAGTCCTTCGAGCATCGTCGCGGCCAGGCCGCGATCGAAGTTGCCGACCCAGCTAGCGTCTTCTATCTCAAGGACCCGCAACTCCGGGAGGCGGCCCTCGACGACCGTGACTACTACACCGAGGCCAACGTGCCGTGGCTTCCGGGAGAGGCCCGCTGGGACTTCCTGCAAGCCAACGCCAAGCAGGCGAACATCGGGCAGCTCGTCGACGATGCCATGACCGCTATCGAGCGCGAGAACCCGCCCCTTCGGGGCGTGCTGCCCAAGGTTTACGGCCGCTACCCACAGCACCTCGTGGGACCCTTGATCGACCTGTACTCCGAGGTGGCTACGAAGAGCCCAGAGGGGCAGAGCGAGGACGTTCTCGGCCGCGTCTACGAGTTCTTCCTGAATCGCTTCGGAACCAACGAGGGAGGTCAGTACTACACTCCCCAGCAAATCGTGCGCCTCTTGGTCGAGATGTTGCAGCCGTACCGCGGCCAAGTGTACGACCCCTGCTGTGGCTCCGGCGGAATGTTCGTGCAGTCAGTCGCGTTCGTTTCCCGCCACGGTGGGCGCATCGGCAACATCCGGGTCTTCGGGCAGGAGGCCGTAGAGGAGACGTGGCGCTTGGCCAAGATGAACCTGGCCATCCGCCGCATCGACGCCGACCTCGGCGACGCCTGGGCCGACACATTCGCCAACGACAAGCACCCGGACCTGCGAACGGAGTTCGTGCTCGCCAATCCGCCATTCAACCAGGACGATTGGTCGTCAAACACCAGCCGGGAGGGACATCGCTGGCCCTACGGGCTGCCGCCTGAGGGCAATGGCAATTACGCTTGGGTCCAGGTCTTCCTCAGGCACCTTGCGCCAGGCGGCCGCGCCGGTTTCGTGCTGGCCAACGGCGCCCTCGATGCCAAGGATTCCGGTCAGCTCGAGATTCGGCGTCGACTCATCGAGGCCGACCTGGTGGAATGTATCGTCGCCCTGCCGACCAAGCTCTTCGCCACCACCAAGCGCGGAACGTCGATCCCCGTGTCACTTTGGTTCTTGGCCAAGGACCGCAAGATCCGTAATGGGCAGACGCTGTTCGTCGACGCGCGTCGGCTGGGCAAGCTCTCGAGCCGTCGCCTGCGCGTCCTCACTGATGAGGACATCGCAAAGGTGGCGGACACGTATCACGCGTGGCGCACCAGCGAGGACGCGCCGCGTGCGGATGTCCCTGGCTTCGTTAGGTCGGTGACGACCGCCGAGATCGCGCAACGGGGTTGGTCGCTCATCCCGGGCATGTACGTCGGATCGCTCGAGCGCGATGAGGAGGAGCACGACTTCGAGACCCTCCGGGCCGAGGTCCTTCAGCTGGTGGCACATAACTCCCAACTCGGCCAGGGCCTGGCCGATGCCCTGAAGCGTGTCGAATGAGCTGGGTCCGCGCCAGTCTCGGCGAATACGTCGTGGTGGGGTCCCCAAAGGTGGTCCCCACCACCCTGGAGGAGCCTCAGGTCGAGCATTACAGCCTGCCGGCTCTTGACGCGGGTGCGGGCCCCGAGCTCGTCGCCCCGGGCACCATCCGGAGCACAAAGCAGCTGCTGGACCGCGACTATGTGCTGGTCTCCAAGCTCAACCCCTTCATTCCCCGTGTCTGGCGCGTGGGCGAGCCGGACGGGCGGCTTCGGTTGGCGTCTACCGAGTTCTTGCCCCTCAGGCCAAGGACAGCTGCCCTGGACATCGGCTTCCTGCGCTACCTTTGCGAGACGCCCGCGTTCATCGACGCAATGGCCGCTCAGGCCAACGGCACGTCCTCGTCTCACCAGCGGGTCTCGGCCACCGCCGTCCTCAGTTACGAGGTGGAGCTGCCTACGCCTGAGGAGCAGCGGGCGATCATCAGCGTGCTTGGTGCAATCGACGACAAGATCGTCGCTGACTGCGACGCAATCCGAAAGGCCGAGGCGCTGCTGGTCGAGGCCTACGCGGCCGCCGTCACGGACCCCGCGAGGAAGGTTCGGCTCGACACCGTGGCATCAACAACAAAAGGGGTGTCCTACAGCAGCGATGATCTCCGGGCCGGTGGCAGCGGGGGACTCCTGTTCTCGCTGAAGTGCTTCTCGCGCGACGGCGCGCTTGCGGAGGCAGGCCTCAAGCCCTATGGCGGGGCCCACAAGCCGCCCCAGCGTCTGCGGCCGGGGGACGTCGTTGTGGCTCAGACCGATCTCACTCAAGACGCCTCAGTGATAGGCCGGGGGTTGCGCGTGCCGGCGGGCCTCGATGGAGACCCCATCGTCGCCTCCCTCGACGCGGCGATCGTGCGGACTACGACTGATCCCGCTGTCCCCCAGCCTCTCCTGGCCGTGGCCCTGCGCACTGACCCTTTCCGTGAGCATTGCCGCTCGCAATCAGTGGGGACCACCGTCCTCCACCTCCGGGCTGGGGCGATCGAGTCGTTCGAGCTATTACTCCCCTCCAGATCGCGCATCGACTCGTTTGTATCGGTTGCAAACGCGACCTTCGATCTCACCGACGGGCTGCGCGCGGAGCGGCGGCGGCTTGCCCAGCTCCGTCACGTGCTCCTGCCGCAGCTGCTCTCGGGCGCTCGTCGCATCCAAACAGGATGAGCGAGTACGCAGAGGCCCCCTTCGAAGCATCCGCGCTTCAGTACTTCGCCGAGATCGGGTACGAGACCGCGCACGGGCCGGAAATCGGCCCTGACGGAAGCGCGCCAGAGCGAACCTCGTACGGTGAAGTGCTCCTGCTCCAACGACTACGCGGCGCCATCCGTCAGCTGAATCCCGGCTTGGCGCCCGCGACCGTCGAGACTGCGATCGCGGCGGTGCAGCGCTTCGAGAGCGCCAACGTGTCAAAGGAGGCGGCACGGCGGTATTTCCTCATCCGCGACGGGGTGCCAGTCGAGGTGGAGATGGGCGCCGGTCAACGCCGGACAATCCGCGTTCGACTGATGGACCTGTCGCCGAGTGGGCACGTGAACAACGACTTCTTGGCCGTGAACCAGCTGCGAGTCGTCGAACCCACCGGCAAGCGCCGCGCGGATCTCGTGGTCTATCTCAACGGTATCCCGGTCGCGGTCTTCGAGCTCAAGAGCCCCGGGGCCCCGAACGCCACCATTCGCGGCGCGTTCAACCAGCTCCAGACCTACATCGCAGAAATACCGTCGCTCATGGCGTGGGCCCAGATCCTCGTGATCGCCGATGGCGCGTTAGCTCGAGTCGGGACGGTCACGGCTAACGTCGAGCGCTTCGCGAAATGGCGGACGATCGAGACAGAGGACCCGGTCACCGACCAGTCCGAGATCAAGGTCTTGATTCATGGTCTGTTCGCCCGCGAGCGCCTCTGCGAGGTGCTCGACCGGTATGTCGACTGGGCCGACATGGGGGACGGGATCACGGCTCGTCTCGCCCAGTACAACCAGTACTGGGGGGTGCGCGCAGCGCATGCCGCGGTCAAGCGGGCTTCTGGGCCGGCCGGCGACCGCCGAGCCGGCATCGTCTTCCACGGCCAAGGGTCGGGTAAGAGCATGGAGCTGCTGCTCCTCGCCAACGTCCTGGTCCGCGATCCGGACATGGGGAACCCGACCTTCGTAGCCGTCTCTGACCGCAGCGATCTCGACGACCAACTCTTCGAGAAGGAGTTCAAGCCCTCGCTCATCCTCCCCGAACCGGCGGTCAATGCGGAGACCGGCATGCATCTCGCTCAGCTCCTTGCCCGCCCGGCCGGGGGGATCGTCGTCACCACCTTGCAGAAGTTCGACCGCGTTCAGGAGAACGCGGACGCTCCCGTGGCCCTGACCCAGCGCAGCAACGTCATCGTCGGCAGCGACGAGGCCCACAGAAGCCAGTTCGGCCTGGTCCGAGGCCTCGCCCGTGACATCCGCGACGCGATCCCGAACGCCACTTTTGTGGGCTTCACCGGCACGCCGATCGAGCTCGCCGACCGGAGCACCACAGCGGTGTTCGGTCAGTACATCAGCCGCTACACGCCCCAACAGGCGGTGGAGGACGGGGCGACCGTGCCCATCTACTACGAGAGCCGGGTCGCTCACATTGCCCTGACCTCAGAGGCCGAAGCCTACCTCGAGCTAGCGCTGGGGCAACTGCCGGCGTCCGCCGACGAGGAGGAGTTGGGGCGAGCATATGGCGAGTGGAGCCGAGTAAGGACCATCCTTGAGGCCGAGCCTGTCATCGACCGGGTAGTCCGTGACGTCATCGGGCATTGGGAGGCGCGGCGTGCCACCATCGCGGGCAAGGCGATGCTGGTATGCGTCAGCCGAGAGGCCGCAGCTCGCGCCTACGAGCGTATCGCGGCGTTGCGACCCGATTGGGTCGCCCAAGACGACGCGCACGGGCGCGTCAAGGCTGTATACACCGGCAGTGCCGCGGATCCGGCCGACCTGCGAGCCCACGTTCGCACGCCGGACGCGCTGCGCGAGCTCAAGAGCCGAGCCCAGCGCGACGAACCGAATGATCCACTCGACCTGATCATCGTGGTCGATCTCTGGCTCACGGGGTTCGACGCCCCATCGCTGACGACCATCTACTTGGCCAAGCCGATGCGCGGTCACGCCCTGTTCCAGGCCGTGACCCGCCCAAACCGGGTTTGGCGTGACAAGCCCGCCGGACTGGTCGTCAGCTACGTTCCGGTCGCCGACGCCCTCAATGCCGCCGTCGCGACCTTCACCCGCGGTGGCGTAGAGCCCGCGGTTGGAGTCCCTATCGAGGACGCCATCCGAGCCCTGCGCGCGAAACACGAGGTGGTCTCGGGGATTCTCGCCGGGCATCTCCGGGTGTCGATCCCCGCAGAGCCGTCCGTCCGGTACGAACGGGCGGAGGCCGCTGCACACTTCCTGCTCGCTGACGAGGTGCTGCTCAAGCGCTATCTCGACCAGAGCCTGGCGCTAGCCAAGGTCTACGCCATCGCGGGAGGGACCGACGTCGGAGCCGCCCTGCTAGCCGATGTCGACTTCTTCCTGGCGGTGCGCGGAATCATCACGAAGCTGAGCAGCGAGGAGGAGCTGACCAAGCCGTCTGGCGCGGACATTCGCTCTGTCATCCGCACCGTGGCTGAAGGCGCCATCGAAGCGGACGAGATAATCGACGTGTATGCCCGGGCGGGGAGGGAGCGCCCGGAGATCAGCCTGCTTTCCGACGAGTTCTTGGCTTCATTGCAACGCAAACCCACTCGCAACCTGCAAGTGGAACTCCTGCGCAAGATCCTGGCCGATGAGATCAAGGTGGTTGGGCGCCAGAACATCGTTCGATCTCTGACCTTGTCGCAGGCTTTGGCCAAGGCTATCAACCGCTACCACAACAAGATGCTCACTGACGCCGAAATAGTGGATGAGCTGGTCCAGCTGGCGAAGACTGTACGCGCGGAAGGCGACCGGGTCAGGGCCAGCGGCCTCTCGGCCGCCGAACTAGCCTTCTACGATGCCGTGGCGTCGAACGAGAGCGCCGTTCAAGTCTTGGGGGACGCGGAGCTGCGAGCTATCGCCCGCGAGGTGGCCGAGCGAGTCAGGGATCATGCGACTCTGGACTGGCGGGACCGGGAAAGCGTCCGCGCGCGCATGCGCCTCATCGTCAAGACCAGCCTCCGCAATCACGGCTACCCACCCGACAAACAGGAGTCGGCGACCGAACTCGTGTTGGAGCAAGCCCAGCTCTTCAGCGATGCGTTCCTGTCCGGAACGGTGGCCTGAATTCGGACCTATTCGAGACGGTCTGCCTCACCGTGCGGAAGGAGTGCAGTCAACGACCGATCCGTCGATCTGCTCCTCGACGCAGCAGACGACCTCCATCGCAAGGGATGTGCGACGCCCTCTCGAATCTTGGACGGTGAAGGCGTTTGTCTCGAAGTCGCGTGGGGCGTGTAGTTGCATGTTTGTCGAGTGTTCGTTCACGGAGCCCGGGGCGAAGTAATCGCGAACTCGGTCGCGGAAGTCCCCAATATCCGGCGTTAGGACCTTGGCGGCCAAGCGGCCTCCCTCGCGTTCAGCGATCCGGACGGCATACAGGGCTGGCCATGCCAGTATCTTCTCTTGGTTGCCCTGCAGGTTGAGCCGCGGCTGGCTCTCGGTCCCGAAGGAATCGCCGCTGGTGCCGGTCGCCAGCTTGACCTCACTCCCGTCCTCAAGGTCGAAGCCCCGGGCGTTGGAGCCGGTCCCATGAGTTCCGGTGGCCAGACTCACAAGGTGCTGCGCCAGCTGGCCGAAACCAACGTTCCACGACGAGCGCGTCAGTTGAAGAAATGGGGCAATCGCCGCGCGGAAGTCGACCACACAATCCCTAAAGAAGCGAGCTGGCGTTGGATCGCCCTGAATAGAGTGGATCAGCAGCCTCCTATCTTCTGGCCGTGCGAGCGACAGTAGCTGTGGCAAGGGCGACGGCTCATCGGGCGTCCAGATGTCCACGACTACGCCATTTGCGGTCTCAACGGCGCGTGCTAGAACGGCGGCGCCGAGCGTCTGCATGCTTGTCGCTCCCGTCGCCAAGCGACTCCGATCGTTATCTGGATACAGGCGAGCCTGAAGCTGGGGCGCCTTGATGCCGGATGCGTAGCGCCCTTCGTGCCAGGCCCTGACCATCGCCACGGTTGAGCCGACCGTTGCGAGTGCAACCTCGCGAAGGCCGAAGTCCAGCGCAAGCACATCCACCTTGAACCGACCGTTCTGGTCGAGCGACGTATGGACGACCAAGCAGCGCTTCTGGGAAAGGAACTTCGCGAGGCGGACAGCGCTAAGGCCTCCGAAGTTGATATGGGCGTCTTCCTTGCCGTTCATCTGGTCGACGCGGTAGGAGCTCTTGACCTCGGACCTGTCCGAAAGATCTCCGGCTTGCTCCCCCGTCTTGCCGCGCCGCATGACGCCCGGCACGCCCACCACAATTGAGGCGATTACCTGTCCTACATAGCCGTCGGCCACTTGGGCCGATTGGCTCGTGATGGCGCGGTATGCAAGTAGTCTCCGCCGCTGTGGGAGGACGACCTCGTCAACGAACCGGGCCAGTAGCACTCGGCGTTCGCCCGACGGATAGGTGGCGATGTCCCGTCCGGAGTGCGGTTCGACAGCCATGGTGGGCTCCCTTGCAGAATCCCTATGGACCGTGGGCGTGGCGTGTTAGGACGGGCTGGGTTAAGTCGCCCCGTATGCCCGCCGACGGATGGCCTGACAGGCCGCCGATTGAGAGAATGACCGGGTGAGCGATCTTGAGGAGCATCCCACGCCCAGAGTCGTTTGCACAACTGCCGGGGTACCCGACGGACGCGACGCCCCCCTCTAGACGTGGCCCGTCGCGCCGGGTGCTACCCGTGGTGGTGCGATCGCTCCCCGCGCTCGATCTCGTGGACGAGCTGCGCCACCGGTACCGGGTGCTGGGAGCCGGCCTGCAAGTCCCTTAGCTGCACGATCCCCTCGCGCAGCTCGGCGCCGATGACGACGGCGAAGTGGGCGCCCTCGCGGGAAGCCTGCTCGAGCTGGCGCTTCAGCCGGCGCTCGCCCAAGTCCGCGCGCGCCGCGAGTCCGGCCGCGCGCAGGTCGGTCGCGAGACGCAGACGGGACGCGGTGTCGGTCGGGTCAGCCCCCGTGACGTAGACCACCGGCCGCGGCTGGCCCGGTGCCTCGATCCCCTCATCCGCCAGGGCCAGAACGACGCGGTCTAGTCCGAGCGCGAAGCCGATGCCCGGCGTGGGCTTCCCACCGATCAGCTCGACCAGCCCGTCGTACCGGCCGCCGCCCCCCAGGGCCTGCTGCTGTCCCTCGGCCCCCTCGCGGTAGTACTCGAACGCGGTGCGCGTGTAGTAGTCCAGCCCGCGGACGAGCGACGCCTCGAGGCGCACAGGGACCCCGAGCGCATCCAAGTGGGCGCGGACGGCCTCGAAGTGGACCCTGCAGGCGTCGCACAGGCGATCGACCATCCGCGGGGCGGACGCGATCAGGGCGGCCATGTCGGGATCCTTGGAATCGAGCAGGCGCAGGGGGTTCGTCTCGAGGCGGGCGAGCTCCACGGGCGGCAGCACGGCGCGGTGGACACTGAAATGTGCCGTCAACTCGCGCAGGTACGCGGGGCGACAGCCCGGATCGCCAATCGAGTTGACGAGCACGCGCACATTGGTGAGGCCGGCCTCGGTGTAGAAGCGGTGCCCGAGCTCGACGATCTCGGCATCGATGGCCGGCCCGGGGTCGCCGATGGCCTCCACGTCCCACTGCCAGAACTGGCGGTACCGCCCCGCCTGTGGGCGGTCGTAGCGGAACATCGGCCCGACGTACTGCACCCGCACCGGCTGCGGGAGGGTGTGCATGCCGTGCTGCACGTAGGCGCGCACTACGCCGGCCGTGCCCTCGGGCCGCAGGGCCCAGGACTCGGCGTCCTCGGTGCTCGGCTGGATGCGGAAGAGCTCCTTCTCGACGATGTCCGTGACCTCGCCCACGCCGCGCTCGAAGACGACTGTCTGCTCGAACATGGGTGTCTCGATCCTGGCGTAGCCATAGCGGCGCGATAGCTCGGCGGCGATCCCGGCAAGCCGGTCGAACGCAGGCCGCTCAGAGGGCAGCAGGTCGCGGGTGCCCCGAGGGGCTCGGAACGAGGGCATGGCGGAAGTGTAAGTGGCAAGAAGTCGCGACATCGCGCGCGGGTCGCATGGCGCGATTACAGCGCAAGACGACCCAGCTGCGTCGGCCGGCGGAGGGGACAGGCGACGCTCGAATCGACCCTCCCGTGCCGTCGCAGGCCGCCCGCTCGGGCTCTCGCTGCGCCTCCCACACGATGGGTGC
>JBKQRF010000024.1:0-34273 GCA_052144055.1 Candidatus Limnocylindrales bacterium | reverse complement strand
TCGGTGTGAGTGCGGTTGGCGCGCTCCACCCGGCCATTGAGGTTCCGGCTGCGCGGGAGCAGGGTGAAGAGGACGATCCCCCGCGCCGCGCAGGAGGCCTCGAACTCGGCCATGAACTCACTCCCGTTGTCGACGCTGATGGCGCGCACCGGGAACGGCATGCGCTCGCTCAGGGCCTCGAGCGTGGCGGCCGCGAGCGACGCCGTCGGGTACGGCAACGATACTGCCCACATCCGACCTGCTACACTCCGATCCGCCCGTGCGGGCTCGGGCCTTTGGCCTGTTCGGGTGGGGATGTAGCTCAGCTGGGAGAGCACCGCGTTCGCATCGCGGGGGTCAGGGGTTCGAGTCCCCTCATCTCCACCACTTCCCTTGGCTATGAATGGCCGTTCGGTTTCACGCACGATTCGCGGCGCCGGACGGTAGTCTCGCGGCACCCAACGGCACGAGAATGGCTGTCAGAATGGCTGTCAGCCGACTCGGTCACTCACCCCGAGCTTGCCCAGCCACGATTGGCCCGCGGTCAGTCTCAGGCCGAGCGCCAACCGTGAGCGGCGCAGTGGTCAGGGCGTAACACAATGGCCTGGGAGAGCCGTGGCGGCACCGGCAGGTACTACACGCGATCCGTGCGGCGTGATGGCCGCGTCATTCGCCGGTACGTCGGCACCGGTGACGTCGCCGAGGCTGCTGCTGCCGCTGACCGCGACCGTCGCGCGGCTCGAAACGCGGAGCGCGAGGCCAGACGCCTCGCCCTCGGCCGCCTCGCTGCGGCCGACTCGCAGGTGACCGCACTCTGCGAAGCGGCGGAGACAGCACAGCGGGCGTGCTTGCTGATGGCCGGCTATCACCGCCACGATCGAGGACAGTGGAGGCGGACCCGTGCGTGACCCAGCATCCCTGTGGGACGCCGACCACCAGGCCACGTTGAGAGCGCTGGTCCAGAGAGCGGATCGTGGGGACCAGACCGCGCTACCAGGGGTCCGACAGGTCTTCGCCGCAGCCCCAGGAATCTGGGACGCCTACGGGGACCTCGCGGCAACTGCGCAGAATGTCTTGGTCAACCTCGTGGCCGGCAAGAGCGCCCTGACACGAGAGGCGCTCCAAAGAAGGCTCGCCGCCATGCGGGCGGAGCTTGAAGGGCCGAACGCGTCGCCACTGGAGGGGCTGTTGGTGGAGCGCGTGGTCGCCTGCTGGCTGCAGTCGTACAGCGCTGACCTTTCGCTCGCGAGAGCCCTGAAGGAACTCCCGCTGAAGGACGTGGAGTACTTCCAGCGGCGTCAGGATCAGGCTGCCCGGCAGTACCTCAAGGCACTGGTCAGTCTCGCCCAGGTACGCCGGCTACTCGCACCACCGGTCCAGGTGAATGTCGCGCAGCAGCAGGTCAACGTCGCGGGTGGGCAGGTGCACTTTGGGACCCGCGATTAGAAGACCACGAGTCCGAGCGAGCGGCCAGCCGACGCGTTCGGACTCCAGTTCTTCCCGCTTGTGGACAAGGCTGAACACAAGATGCGCTGACCCGCGTGGGCCGACCACCCATCGCAACCTGCAGTCGCCTCACACGCTGGCGCGACGGCGATAGAGCGCAGCCATGTTGTCGAAGACGACGTCGCGGACGCCGCCGCGCGAAACCCCCCAGTCACGTCCGAGCCGATCGGCAAGCCAGACCACGTCCGTTGGTTCTCCGCGTGCCTCTGGAGCCCGGACGTAGGGAGCCTCACTCTCGGTCACGATCCGTTCCCGAGGGATGGCCTTGATGATCTCGCGCCCCGAGGACGTCAGCAGCATGCCGAGATTGACTGAGAAGTAGAGGCCCGCCGCACAGGCTCGGTCGATCAATCGAGTCGGCCCGGAGTACCAGTGGAGCGTGGCCGGGACACGAGCAGCCTCGAGGAGCCGGATCGTATCCTCCTCCGCGCGCCGGCTGTGGACGCTCCAAACCTTCGCCCGAGCCTCTGGTGCAGCGAGGATCTGCTCCAAGGCGCGTAGTTGCGCGAGCTTGGTGGCGCGACCTTGCTTGGAGAAGTCCAGGCCCACTTCGCCAACGTAGTCGACGGACGGAAGTCGGGCCAGGAACGAGCGGATCCCAGGAGCCCCGACTTGCTCAACGCGGAGTGGATGGAGGCCGAGAGCAACGCGGATCGTCCGCCGGGCCGCGAACGAGCGCTCAACCGCTACGTACTGGTCGGGAGTCTCGGTGACCGCGACAACAACGATGCCGGCTTGTTCCGCAGATCGGACGGCCTTGGCCGGGTCCTCGCACTGGTCGAGGTGGCAGTGCGCGTCGACGAACGTCGCGGCCATGGTCAGGGGAGCAGTGCGATCAGGTCCCGGTTCCCGGCCGTGCGCAACCACGCGTGCAGTTCAGCGAGTCCGCGACGGTACAGGTCCGTGAAGGCCGCGAGGTCCGAGGCCGGGACAGGACCGTTACGGAGCACGTCCCCTGGACTCGGGCCTCGCCGGACCGCCGCGCAGGTCGCCCGGAGGCTTGCGGGCGTCACCGAATCGCGGCGGAGGAAATCTCCCCTCGCGAGCACGATCGAGCCGCGTCTTGTGCGCCTCCACCGCGGCCGTAAGCGAGGACACGACGGCCTTCATCAGAGCCGACTTCACGTCGTCGTAGTCTTCGTATTGCCATGGGTTGAAGCGGACGACGATGACTCTGTCGCCCTTCTCGGCTTTGAGCCGGATGGCCGTCATCGCCAAGAGGCTGCTCTTGCCGGAACCCCAATCGCCTGCGATGCCCACCGTGACCGGCAGTAGGCGTGGCTCGGTCAGGAGAACGAGTAGTTCATCGACCAGGAAGTCGAAGCCGAGAAGGTCGATCTCGGTCTCGTTGTCGGCCCACACCCGACATCCCCTCCAAGCCCTGGGAGCCGGCCTCTCGCCGACCAGCCACACACGATACTCCGCGGCCGAGAGTCGCTGGTCGCCCCAGCGTGACCAAGGGAGGCAATGGCGTTCGCCTCGTGCGGCTGGACGAGAGGGGCCCGGGCCAGCAGGGTCGGGTCGGCCCGGCCCCGCTGTAGGACCGGGTTACTCCCCCGGTCTGCTGCAGATGTGGAGAGGCCGAAGACTCTGCCAAGGCGCGTGACAATCCCATCACGTCCTCGTCCAACTGGCGGCGACTGCAGGGTCCCGTGGCATCGGGCCTTGAAGCCTGGATGCGGGCCCTGCTTCGCATGGCGGAGGATCATCGGCCGGTTGTGGCGTGGGCAGAGGGGCAGGTCCATGTCGAGCGTCATCCGGCCTTCAAGAGAGCCTCGCGGACGACTGCGAGCACGGGCCTCCCGGCGAGATAAGCGTCATACGCCTCGGCCTGGTACTGGATGAAACGTTCAGTGGGGCCGACCGGGATGCTGCTGCGAGGGAGCCAGACAGCTGGTACGGGTACGGATCCCGTGTCGAGCGGCACTGGCAGGCTTGCGCCAAGTCCTGTCTGCCGAACAGAGGGCCGAGTCACCGGGGCGGCGACAATCGCACCGTGGGCAATGCGGTTGCGCGCCCACGCGACACCTGACAGCAGCGGGTCACGCCGACCGTTCGCCTCGGACAGCGCACACAACCAGAACAGCACCTCGCCGATCTCGGCGAACGGTTCTGCTGCACCCTTCGCCTCCAACCGCCGCAGCGCCGCCTCGCATGCCTCACGCAGTCGTTGGCTCCGGTCCAGCGTCGGCCCCGCGTCGGCGCCACCCCTGGTGTCCATTCGCGCTCCCGCCCGCTAGCCAGTCTGAACCGGGATCGCCGACTCCGCGGGCGGCTCCATCCCCCATCGCTCCGATAGCAGCTCAGCCTGCTCCAGAACGGTCTTCGTCGCTCGCTCCTGCTTGTCCGGCGGATACCCGTAGCGGCGCAGGAGCCGCTTGACGAGAAGGCGCAGACGGGCGCGCACGCTCTCCTTCTGCGCCCAGTCGATGGTCGTGTTGCTGCGCACCGTGATCGCTAGCTCCTGGGCGATGTGGCGGAGCGTCTCGTCGCCGAGGATGGCCACCGCGCTGTCGTTCGTCTCCAGGGCGTCGTAGAAGGCGAGTTCGTCCTCCGACAGCCCCAGCTTCTCGCCGCGCCCCTTGGCCTCGCGCATCTCGCGGGCGAGTTCGATCAGCTCCTCGATGACCGCTGCCGTCTCGATAGCGCGGTTCTGGTAGGCACGGATCGACCGCTCCAGCATCTCGCTGAACATGCGCGCCTGAACGAGGTTGCGGCGGGCACGACTGCGGACTTCGTCGGCCAAGAGCTTGCGGAGCAGCTCCACCGCAAGGTTCTTCTGGGGTAGGCCCCGGACATCGGCCAGGAACTCATCGGACAGGATCGAGATGTCGGGCTTCGGCAAGCCCGCCGCCGCGAATACGTCGATCACGCCCTCACTGACGATGGCGCCCGCCACGATTTGGCGGACCGCGTGCTCCAGCTCTTCGGCTCCCCTGCCGGGCGGCCGTTCCGGCTTCGGCAGGGCCGCCTTGACGGCCTGGAAGAAGGCCACGTCGTCGCGAATGCGCAGGGCAGCCTCATAGGGCACAGCCAGCGCAAAGGCTTTGGACAGCTGCGCCACGCCGTCGGTGAGACGCGTCTTCCCGTCCTCCTGCGCGAGGACGTGCTCGAGGGCGGCGGGGAGGACGCTCACGCGCTGGGTCGGGGTGCCGGTGAAGAAGCGCCGGTAGTCGAAACCATGGAAGAGCGCGACCACGATCTCGTACTTCTCGAGCATGACCGCAACGGCCTCAGCCTGATCAACGGCGGTGTTGCCCATGCCACCACTGGTCGTGTAGTCGTGTAGCGCCTTGCGCAGTTCATCAGCCAGCCCGAGGTAATCGACGACCAGACCGCCTGGCTTGTCACGGAACACGCGGTTGACCCGGGCGATGGCCTGCATGAGCGCGTGGCCGCGCATGGGCTTGTCGACGTACATCGTGTGCAGGCTCGGAGCGTCGAAGCCGGTGAGCCACATGTCGCGCACGATGACGATGCGGAAGGGATCGGCGGGGTCTCGGAACCGATCGGCCAGCGCCTCGCGTCGCGTCTTGTTGCGGATGTGCGGCTGCCAGCCGACCGCGTCCGAGGCCGAACCGGTCATAACCACCTTGAGCGCACCGTGGTCGTCGTCGGGGGCGTACCAGTCGGGGCGGAGCTTTACGAGCTGGTCGTGCAGCTCAACCGCGATGCGGCGGCTCATGGTCACGACCATGGCCTTGCCCTCAAGGGCATCCGTGCGTTGCTCGAAGTGCTCCACGAGGTCGCGGGCAACGAGGGCGAGGCGCTTCTCGGTGCCGACCAATCCTTCGAGGGCGGCCCATTTCGACTTCAGGCGCTCCTTGGCGGTCTCCTCCTCACCTTCGGTAACGTCCTCGAAGGCGATGTCAACCTTGGGCTTCTCCTCCTCGGGCAGTGCCAGCTTGGCGAGGCGGCTCTCGTAGTAGATCGGGACGGTGGCCCCGTCCTCGACCGCACGCTGGATGTCGTAGATGTCGATGTAGTCGCCGAAGACCGCCCGGGTGTTGTGGTCTTCTAGCTCGATGGGCGTGCCGGTGAAGCCGATGAAGGTGGCGCCGGGGAGCGCGTCCCGGAGGTTACGCGCGAAACCGTCGATGAAGTCGTACTGGCTGCGGTGCGCCTCATCGGCGATGACCACCACGTTCCGCCGGGCAGTCAGCAACGGGAAGCGGGCTCCGGGCGTGTCGGGCAGGAACTTCTGGAGGGTCGTGAAGACCACGCCGCCCGCCGCTACCGAGAGCAACTGCCGCAGATGAGCGCTCGACTCGGCCTGCACCGGGGTCTGGCGCAGCAGCTCATGGCAGCGGGCGAACGTGCCGAAGAGTTGGTCGTCGAGATCGTTGCGGTCGGTGAGCACCACGATGGTGGGGTTCTCAAGCTCCGGCTCGAGGACGATGCGCCCGGCGAAGAAGACCATGGTCAGACTCTTGCCCGAGCCCTGCGTGTGCCACACGACCCCGGCACGCCGGTCACCCGACGGACCCGTCGCCGTCAGCGTAGCCTCCACGGCGGCGTTGACCGCGTGGTACTGGTGGTAGCCCGCGAGCTTCTTGGAGACCTTGCCGCGCTCCTCCTCGAAGACCACGAACTCGCGCAGGTAGCCAAGCAGTCGCCGAGGCGTCAGCATCCCCTTGATCAAGACCTCCAGCTCGGGCAGCAACGGTGATGCCAGCTCGACCCCGTCAATCGTCCGCCAGCGCATGAACCACTCGCGATCCGAGGTCATCGAGCCGATGCGGGCCTCGACGCCGTTGGAGATCACGAGCGCCTCGTTGTAGGCGAAGAGGTCGGTCAGCTCGTGGTGGTAGGTCTGGAGCTGGTGGAAGGCGCTCCAGATGTCCGCCGACTCCTTTGTCGGGTCCTTCAACTCCACGACGACGAGGGGCAAGCCATTGACGAACAGGACGACGTCGGGACGACGCGTTCGACCCTCCTCGACGACCGTGAACTGGTTGACGGCCAGCCAGTCGTTGGCTTCGGCATGGTCGGCGTCGATCAGCCGGACCCGGTGACCGCTGATGCCGCCCTCGGGCCTCGGCAGCTCGACCTCGATGCCGTTGCAGAGCAGGCGGTGGAACGCACGGTTGCGGGCGATGAGCGCAGGCGCAGACAGCGACGTGATACGCCGAACCGCGTCCTCGCGCGCAGCCATTGGGACGTTGGGGTTCAGGTGGTCGACGGCATCGCGCAGGCGCTGAGTCAGCAGGATTTGGTCGTAGGCGGTGCGCTCGGCCAGCGGTTCACCGGGGGCAATCTCAGGGCCGAACCGGACCTGCCAGCCGACCTCGGCGAGCCACTCCAGCGCGGCCTTCTCGACCGTGGACTCGGAGACGCCCGTCCTCGTCGCTGGCATCACCCTGAGGACTCCACGACTAGCGCGACGTCCTTGACCCGCAACTCGCCTGAGACCAGCTTCGGCAGCAAGGCGTCACGCAGGGCGGCCAAGGTTACAGACTCTCGGAGGCAGGCTTCCCGGCGACCCATCATCGGACTCACAATGGCGTCGAAGCTGGCCACGAGGGCCATTGGCGGCATCAGGGTGGGCAGGCTGTGCACGTGGTTTCTGTTCAGCGTCGGAACCGCTGATCCCGCGTTGAACACTCCGAGAGCCAGTCGGCTGAGGAGATGGAACGCGTAGCTGGGAGTCGATTGCTTGAAGTGCTTCACCCACAGGGAGGTGTTGAGAGGCCAGAAGTCTTCGTTGACGAAGAACACATTTCCGAGGACACCACTTCGCCCCGTGGTGACTCCCGGGCCATGCACCATGTAGTGATCGTGCGTTCCGCTGGGACCACTCGCGGCGATCACCGGATAAGGGCCGGGCGTGCGTGCCGTTGAAGGAAGATCAAAACCCCTCTGGAGCACAAGTACATCATCGAGCCGACCCACATTCCATCCCGCCGGGATATCGCCGAGCTTGGAGTCTTCGAAGTCGTCGGGGAACAGGTCGGAGAGCGGCTTCGGCAATCCCGGATCGCTGCCTTCGGCCTTGGCCCTGACGGGATCGAAGTCCACGAACCACGACTTGAAGAGTTCCCGTGCCGTCGCCTCCAGCGTCTCGTTCATTCGCTGGTTCAGCTCGATCTTGTCATCCAGTGCGTTGAGGATGTGGGCGATAGTGCGTTGCTCGGACAGGGGTGGGATCCTCAGTCGGAAGCTGGGGATGTCGGCGCACTTCAGGCTGTCGAACACGGCCCCCACATTGATGAACCTGCCGACCTCGGCCCACCACTCGGGTCCTCGAACCAGCCATCGCAGGAATGGCGGATAGATGATTGTTCCGTCAGCGCGAAGGAGAACGAGGTTCTGGCCGAGGGCAAACTCGAGCCCTTGGGGCACGAAGGCGCTCTCACCGGGATTGGTGCGGCGGGACAGGACAACGTCGTCAGGCTTGGGCGCGGCCCTGCGGGTCCATTCAAGGAAGTGGGCAGGAGTTATGTGTCGGGCGCTCGTCACATCGATCCGCCCATCCCGAAGCTGCGGGATCATGACGTACGGATAGCCCGAGTTGGACGCTGGCGGGGTACGGTGATCGCAGTCAATGAGGCTGACGTGGGCCTCGCCCAGTGACATCCGAGGCCACTCATCCGCCATACCCAAGCTCCAGCAAGTTGGCGGCGATGATCCCGTCCAGCCTCGCGGCCTCGGCCTGCTGCTCATGCAACGTGGCGGTCAGCCGCCGCATCTTCTCGTCGAAGGGCTCGTCGTCCTCGTCAGCAGCGGCAGCACCTACGTACCGGCCTGGCGTGAGGATGTGCCCGTGCGTGCGGATCTCGTCGAGCGTGGCTGCCTTGCAGAAGCCCGGCATGTCCGCATACTCCCCGACATCGGGATCGCCGCGCCACGCGTGGTACGTCCCGGCCACTCGGGCGATGTCCTCCCCTGTCAGCTCGCGATGCGTGCGGTCGACCATGGTCCCCATGGAGCGGGCGTCGATGAAGAGCGTCTCGCTGTGGCGATCACGGAAGCGGCCATCGTGCTTGTCACGGGCGAGGAACCACAGGCAGACAGGGATCTGGGTGGAGTAGAAGAGCTGGCCGGGCAGAGCAACCATGCAGTCAACCAGATCCGCCTCGCTCATCCCTTTGCGGATCTCGCCCTCTCCAGATTGGTTACTGCTCATGCTGCCGTTGGCGAGCACGAACCCCGCCGTCCCGGACGGCGCAAGGTGGTAGACGAAGTGCTGGATCCACGCGAAGTTCGCGTTCCCGGTCGGTGGTGCTCCGTATCGCCAGCGAACGTCGTCGCGCAGTTGCTCGCCGCCCCAGTCGCTGACGTTGAAGGGCGGATTGGCGAGCACGAAGTCGGCGCGGACGTCCTTCAGCTTGTCGTCATGGAACGAGTCACCCAGCTCGATGTGGGCCTCGATGCCCCGGATGGCGAGGTTCATCTGGCACAGCCGCCACGTGGTCGAGTTCGACTCCTGTCCGAAGATGGAGACGGCTCCCCGGCGTCCGCCGTGCATCTCTACGAACTGCTCGCTCTGCACGAACATGCCGCCGGATCCGCAGCATGGGTCGAGGATGCGGGAGTTCTCCCGTGGCGCGAGCATCGCCACCAGCAGCCGGACGACCGGCCGGGGCGTGTAGAACTCGCCGCCCTTCTTGCCCTCTGCTGAGGCGAACTGTCCTAAGAAGTACTCGTAGACCCGGCCGATGATGTCTTTGGAGCGGTTCTCGGCGTCGCCCAACCCGAGGGTCCCGAGGAGGTCGATCAGCTCGCCCAGACGGCGCTTGTCGAGGGCGGGACGCCCGTAGTCACGCGGCAGCACGCCTTTGAGGCGGGGATTGTCGCGCTCGATGGCACCCATCGCGTCGTCGAGCAGGGTTCCGATGCTGGGCTGCTTCGCGTTAGCCTGCAGGCGGTCCCAGCGCGCCTCAGTGGGCACCCAGAAGACGTTGTCGGCCACGTACTCGTCCCGGTCTTCAGGATCGGCCTCGGGATCGTGCAGGAGCTGCTGGCGCTTCTCCTCGAACGCGTCCGAGACGTACTTCAGGAAGATCAGGCCGAGTACGACGTGCTTGTACTCCGCCGCGTCGAGGTTGCCGCGGAGCTTGTCGGCCGCCTGCCACAGGGTGTGTTCGAACCCCAGGTCCCCAGCGCCGTTCCGTGGCGGCGCCGTCTTGCTGCCGCGTGGCACGTCGTCGTCCCTCCTTGACGCCCGTCGGATTGACTGTACGCCAGCGGGTGCCCGCGGAAGAGCCGGCAGCGGCGATGTGCGCTTCCCGCGCGGCCGCGGAGACGCGACGCATGACGGAGCCCGAGCCCCCGGGAAGCGCCGACGCTAAGGCTTTAGGAACCCGGCAACCTCTGCCAGAGACAGTAACCCCCGCCTCGTGCTGATCTTCCGGAGCGCCGATCCGTAGACGGAGGCCCCCGGAACACTCGTTAGGAACTCGATGGTCTGGCTCGCAATGCGCATGACCGTTGCCGCATCGCGACGATCAACCGAGGTCGGCAGCAGGTTGAGCCGCAGGACCTTCGTGACCCGCCCGTCGCTCGCGCCACGGAAGCGCCTGTCGCCGAAGCCGTCGGCTAGAGTGGCGTTGAGGATATCGTAGCCTAGGCGGTCATCGCTGACCCCCATCGTGGCTACCCACAGGTGCCCGTGCGCGAGCACGTCACGGAGGACGTAGATCTCGGTCAGCTGATCGGATGTAGGCTCGCCCGGCGCGCTTTGGTCCAGCAAGCCGCACACGAAGTCCAGCGTGCTGCGTGGGTGAACATCGAGGCGTGGCGCGCCTGTCACCTCCGCGATGGGGCCGAGCTGCCGGATCATCCACGCGGCCCGGTTTGCCAGAGCATCGACCACGAGCACGGCCATGAGCGATGCCGCAGCCGCGTGCGCGTTCTCAACCGGAGGTGGCGGGGCGTGGTGTGGAAGCTCGAGGAGCGCTGAAGCGTGCGGCTCCAGCGCCGCAATCCACGTATCGGCTGTCACGGTTAGGAAGGTGTCGTATCGGTCGTAACGTTCGTGCGCCACGTCGTCGATTATCCGCGAGTCCTCATCGAGCAGTGGGAGCGGCCGAGGAGACCGGCAATGAGACCACCCCGTGGGTGCCTCGGCTTGGGGTCGGTGCGCCAGCCCTCTTGACTGACAGGACATACGATGGCGGGCGATGCCACAACGAACGACCCCGCAAACCGCCAGCCATCAGTGGGCAGTGAAGCCGGCCCATCGGCGGCTACTGCAAATGATCTTCGATCGGTTCGACGCGACCGGGGAGTGGCCACTGGTGGCCGCGCTGCAGCACGAGCTTGCCCGACAGCACAACCCGTTCGACGTCGTCAAATCGGCGCATGATCTCGACCCGTACCTCGGACGCGTTACGAACGCGCTCGACGGGCGCGCCATTCTGACGATCAAAGGCGTGCGGCGCTGCCGTGGTTCTGAGGTCGAGTTGGCGGACTTCCTGGGTGCGGTCCGGTACTTCTTGGCGCGCTACCTGGAAGCTGACGAGGACAGGGTGGCTGTCACGCGCGAAGAGGTCGAGAACGCGCTCGGTCTCTCAGGCGAGCGCTCGCAGCGCCTGGCGCTCCTTATCGAGACCTCCATGCTTGGGCTGGGCGGAGGAGGGACGGCCGAGAGTTGGAATCGTATTGTCGATGACCAGATCCGGCGGTACGACGGCGTGCAGACCATCGACCAGCTCCTTCGTCGCATGTACCCCGCCCGTCGGACGGCGGCCCCACCCGCGTTGCCAGGATCGGCATCGGGAGTGGCTTCCCTCGCCGGCCAGCTAGGGCAACAGGCTGCGGCCACGCCTGCCCTTCTCGACTGGCCGGCTGCCCCACCAGGCTGGGGACCAATCGAGGGACGCTTGGGCGATCTCGGCGCGCGCCTACGCACGGCGTCGAGCCGCGACGACTGGCGCGAGGTCGGCGTTCGCGCGCGGGAGATCCTGCGTGACGTCGCGGATGTCGCGTACGAGCCCTGGATGTCCCCGACGGAGCAGCCCCCGCCGACGGGCCAAGATGTCAAAGGGCGCCTGGACGTGTACTTCGCCGCCCGACTCCCACTCTATGCGCGCGATTTCGCTGCCTTCGTCCGCGCAACCTGGGCATTGGCGAACGCTCTAACGCACGCCGACAATATGGGAGCCACGGAATCGTACGGCGCCTCCCAGGCCGTCATGTTGCTCGTCAGGATCGTCCAACAAGTCGAGTTCGCTGCGCACTCGCGGCCGCAACCTCGTTACCGGGCGCGACGGGCTCCCCGGGCAGCGACGAAGGGTAGCAAGATAAGACTCGGTTAGGACTCAGGCGAGGCAATGACCCACGCCATAAGCGCGTACCGCCGCCACGTCCCGCAGCTCGTCCCCGGTCTTCACGGGCTGCGTCAGCGCCAGTGATGCGGCCCGAACGGACAGTCCGAATCGAGGGGCGATGACATCTTCGTCCGGCGGGGCTCTGATGGACGCCGAGACTCGTCGGGAGCGCCGGTTCCACGCGGCGATGGAGGACATCTATCGCCAGGCGGCTCGGCTTGGCTACCGGCCGACCCGGTTCCTGCAGATGGTGCAAGCCCACGGTGGCGTCGAGGCCGCCCACCTGCTGCTCGCCGACTCCGAGGTGCAGTCGGGCCTCACCGATCTCTGGTTGCTCGGTCGGACCGACCTCTCGATGGAGTCCCTCGTGCTGACACCCGAGTTCGCTCCGCTCTTCAGCGACGATGAGCGGCAACGGGCGCGGGCTCGACTGGATCAGGTGGGGTCGCGGTCGAGTTCAGGCCGTTAGGGAGGCACCAGATGCGGCGGTTCGTCGATGACGACTGCGGCTATGTCGCCTGGTTGGAGGAGCACGTCAACGGGTTCGTCTTGAACACGTACCCGCACGCGACGTCGTCTTCACTCGTCCTGCATCGCGCGTCATGCCGCACGATCAACCGTCCCCTGGCCCCCGGTCGGCTCTGGACGCACCTGTACGGCAAGGCATGCTCCGATGATCGGCCGGAGTTGGAGCGTTGGGCCAGCCAACACACGGATGCACGTGTTCGGCCATGCGGGTCATGCTTGCCAGAGGAGGGCGCGCCCGACGCGACATGCGCAGCATCCCCGCCGATCGCGCACGGCCGGGGCCCACGGGCCCCCCGTGACGAGGTCCGCCAAGTCCGGTTCGAAAGCGAGCCCGTCCGGATCGTGGTTGAGCCTGGCGCGAACGAAGGAGGCCAATCGAGACCGCGGTTCGTGATCGAGGGCGCTCAGTGGCTGGCCGAGTTCTTCTTCCAGAACGACCCGAGCGCGTTCGGCCAGCGTTCATACGACGTGTGGATCGATGCCACGCAACGCGATCCTGAACGCCAGTCTCGCATTGTGGACGGCGACGTCACGGCGGTGAACCGAACAATGGCCGCGCGAACGGCGCACAAGACGTGGGCACCGATCATCGGGGGGACGGACCGGTCTTGGCTCGCGGCCCTCAACCCGTGTTGGAACCTGTTCGAGATGCCGCCTACTACATGGAGGGAGGCGGCGGTCCCCGGACTGATCAGATCGGCGTTCGAGGCGATCCGCCGGCCTGGCCTCGGACTCGCCGTGATCACGAAGGTGCTGCACATCAAGCGGCCGCAGCTCATTCCGGTGCTCGATAGCCTCGTGGCCGAACAGATCGGCGCCCGTGCGGGTGAGGATCTCTCGACATGGGTGGAGACGGTCGAGCGTGTGCGCGCGGTCGGGCGAGCCAACCTCGACGAGCTGCGCGCGATCCAGGAGCATCTCCGCAGCAATGGCATCTCCGACCGCACGCTTGTGCGCATCCTTGACGCGCTGTTGTGGACGAGCAGCCCTGGCTCGTACCTCTATCCCCGCCTCCTGGGGTGGGAGCGGGTAGTGCGTCCCCGCGCGCAAGAGGACGGACCCTAGGCTGGCGCCCGACGCCTGTGCGCGCGACGTCAGCCTTCGTGCATATCGGCCACTGCCGCGCACGGCGACTATCCAGCTCGCCACCAAGGCGCCCCGGGCCGCCCGTCGCGCGAAGCCGGCCGCAAAGCCGGCCCCGCAAGCCCTCAGCCTGGCAGAGACTAGAGCCCACGGCCACGCCGAGACAGCCACCCACCTGGTCCCGAAGCCGGCCCGCAGGGCTCAGACGCCGCGGCCGGCCGGCAGAGTGACGCAGGCTGAGACCGCTCGCAGCCGGATCCGACCCGGCGCACAGGTGCCCGGGGCCACGGCTAACGCCGCCGCGAGCGCTCCTCGGTCCGGAGCACGATATCAACTCGCGCGGGGCGATCTCCCTCTTGCTCCAGGTCGTCGCGAAGCCCCACAACTTGGCTCTCAAGATCACGCATTCGGTTCCATGCGACGACACCTGGCGACTCCCAGTACTCGAAGATGTCGTCGTCCACATTCGGATCGGGGGGCTCCTCCGGGAACTCGGACCGCAGGTCCTCCAGGTTTCGCTCGCACCGGGCGAGCTGCTCGCGGGTCGTCTCGCCCCACACGATGCGAACGGCAGTCGGGCGCTTAAGCGCCTCGTTCATCTGAGCCGCGTGTGTGTCGCAGAGAACCCGTTCCCGTCGACCCGGGTACGTGCGGGGTGATCCGGAAAAGCGGCAACCGCTAAACGCACAGCGAGCCATAGCCTAGGCCCTTGCTCCTTCCACTTGGCAGAGCAACCAGATCGGCCGATCGTCAAGCAGTGTTACGCCCGTTCCGGCCACTGGACACGCCACCCCCGTTGTGCTGCCAGGAACATGCCCACTCACATCTTCAGAATGCCACGGCCGCCCGGGGGTAGGTGGTAGGTGCATCAGTTTGAAGGCGCCTGCGAGGCGTGGGGCAGGCTGCCCGATCAAGCATCCCGCGGCTAGACTGTCCGGCGGTGCGACGCTGGCGACAGTCGGAGCACGGCGGCCCGCACTCGTACCACGAGATCGAACCGATCATGCCTCGTATCCCCGATGTCCACCTGCAGTCCGTGGTCTTCGTCTACCCCTCAGAGGAAGCGGCGCTCACAGGGGAGCAGGTGGGTGGCTCGGGTTTCGTCGTGAATGCACCCGCTAGAGTCGGGGGCCGCATCCGCTATGTCGTGACCAATCAGCACGTGGTCGACCAGGGCGGCCACTGGGTCCGCTTGAACCACCCTCAAGGGACCCATGTGGTTCATATTCCGCCGGATCAGTGGGTGTCTGCTCCTGATGGCGACGACTTTGCGCTCGCCGTGCTGAGGCTTCCAGCGCACGTCGTTCCTTACGAACTCTCGGTGGACAGTCTCGGTCTGACCCGCAGCGACGCTCAAGCGTTGCGGGTCGGCCCGGGCGACGAGGCGTACATGGTCGGCAGGTTCATCGCGCATGGCGGACGAGTCACGAACAACCCAATCGCGCGCTTTGGCAGCATCGCTCTCATGCCCAACCCGACGGAGCTAGTGCGTGATGGTCGCGAAAGGGATGTCGAAGCCTACCTCGTGGAGATGCGCTCACACGCGGGGTTCAGCGGGTCGCCCGTGTTCTTGCTCATCCCGCAGCACAGCTTCCGTGGTCAGATCGGTGACACGTCGCTGGAGGACAACATCACGCGCTTTCGCCTGCTGGGTATCGACACCGGGCACAAGGTCGATCGACTGGGCGTGGAACAGAGGGATCGCCATGGCAACTGGACGAGGCGGGACGACCTACTCGTGGACCACTTCTCCGATGTTGCGATCGTCGCGCCGATGTGGAAGGTGATGGACCTATTGAACCGGAAGGACGTTGCGGCCGAGAGAGAGCGCTTGGGCCGCGACCTCGAACGGACCCGCGGTCACGACGTTGCCGCCTCGGACTCGAACGGATCAGTCCAGTAGTCCGGCGATCTCCGTGCACGTCCAGATATGGTCCGCCAGCCACCCCGCCATCGCCGGAGTCCAGGGCTACGGGTTCGCGAGGCTCTTATGCGCGCGCCCAGTTCATGTAGAAGAAGAGCAGGCTGACCGCTGCGGCGTGGTTCTCGTGTACCCGGACGTGTTCGCCACGCTCTAAGGGCGCACGGCCACGGCGCGTCTCGGAACCCGGACTCGCCGCTCCTAGGTCCTCCACGAGCGCCCCCAATGGCCGTAGAAGCCGCGATGGCCCCGGGGCGGTCCAATACCACTACCTGCCCGTCATGCGAGGGTTAGAACGCCTGTTCTAGACTGCCCACGCCATGAGCGATACCGAGGCGGCCTGGGAGGCCGTCTACCAAGCCCTCGACCGCCTGCCGGGCTGGGAGGTCACGCGCCCGCGCTGGCGTCCCGAAGAGCAGCTCTGGGCGGCGTCGGCGTTCTACGCAGGGCACCTGCGCCGGTTCGCGGCCCGACCCGCCGTCGTGTCACGCGGCACGACCGAAGCCGAGGCGCTACGGGAGCTGGCGGAGGCGCTGCGGCGCTGGTAGACGCCCGCTGACGGTGCCCAGCGCCAGCGAGCGGCACGGGGCTAGGTCGGGACGGCTCGTGACCCCTGTCTACGGCACCGTCGGCGCCACGGCGGCTGCGGACGGATCCGCGCTCGCTGGTGGAGGGGTCGACAAGAGCGGCGGCGTTATCCCCATCCCCACGAGCGTGCCGAGTACCTTGAGCCACGCGCATCGCTCGATCTGCGTGTTGCTGGAGGCCGGGCAGGAGTGCCCGACGGCCTGCACGAGGTAGCCACCCCACTGCGCGGGGGGCCGTGAAACGCCGGCTGCAATGAGGTCGGGCCTGATCAACGCGTACGCACCTGCCTCGACCCTGAGCGCGCCGGGCGGCGTCAGCTGCTGCGCGGCCGGCTCCGCGGCGGTGTCGCCCAGCCACTCGCCGTGGCCGCACCCGTAGCCATCGGTCAGCGGATCGACGACAGTGGACAATGGACAGGGCCAGGCGTAGTTCACGGCACCCAGCCAGCCCTCGATCAGCGCCAGCGACCACGATCCGTGCGCCGCCTGCGCGACGCGCCAGGCGAACCCATCCGGCCCTGGCGTCACGGCACCGAGCAGGGCGATCTCGCCGCCCGACTTCGCCGGACCGCCTTGCAGGGCGAACAGCCCCACGGCGCTCGTCCCGCTGCTCGGCAGCCCGGGCGCGTCCGGGATCGCGTCCACCGTCACGACGGGCGAGAGGCCGTCGACGCGCCACTCGGCGGGTCCGAGGATGCACATTGCCCCAGTCGGGCAGCTGAGCAGCGGCGAGACGAGGGTCAGGTGGAGCTGCGCCACCACGAGGCTCCCGGGCGGCAAGCCGGCCGGCGCACTCAGCAGCAGGCCCAGCTCGGCCGTCGAGAACGCGCCGATGGTGGCGGGACCAAGTGACGGAGTCGGCGACGCGGTGGCCGCGGGCCGCACGCTGCCGCCGGACAGACTTGGGCCCGCCGGTGTCCCTGGCGAGCCCACCCCGACCGGCGATCGTGGCACGACCGGCGAGGCGCAGGCGCCCGCGATCACTGACATGAGCACCATCGCAGCAGCGCGGTGCTTCATGGGACTCCCTCCTCGCCCACCCCGACGCGCGGAACCTCGCGCCGGTTCCCGATCATCCTGCCACGCGCCTGATGGGTCAGGGTGGCTCCGCGCGCGGCCGCGTCAAGAGGTAGGCGACCGGCACTGGGCGCGCTTGAAGGGCCCCATATTGGGCCGGTCGAGGAAGGTGTCACATCGCACTCGGAGACAACCCGCGGCCTGGACTCTCCTTTCGGGACGGGACCAGGCGGAAAGCACAGACGGGCACGGGTAGCACAGTCGAGGGTTGCTGAGTCGGACTCGACCAAGCCGTCCCTGATCTTGCACTCGGCAGTGTGAGGACAGGTAGCACTGGCCCGCCATCGGCACACGGCCGACACTTGACTGCAGGGAAGGTCAGCGCAGGAGACGTGCGCGAGACACGATGAGCGGCTCCACTCCCGACCAGCAGTCCGCGCCAATGCCGCCTCCGGTGCATCGCATCGATGCGCCAGGGCGGGGCTGGCCAGCGATCATCCTGGTGGTGTGCGTGGCGGTGGCGCTCGTGGCCGTCGCTCTCTTCGGCAGGCGTACCCCGTCGACGGCGCAGGTAACAGCGGCCCCGCTCTCATCGGCCTCGACGACGGCCGGCCTGCCTACGCCGCGCAGCTCGCTCGTCAGTCGCTTCATCGAGCAGATTGACGGGCTCTACGGCTACCGCATGCTGCGCCCCGCGAACTGGACGGCCACGGGCGGTGACACGATGAGCCGCTTCTACCTGGCGCCGGGTTTCGGGGGGACGCAGACGCAGGGCATCCTGGTCTCCGTCGAGAACTTCAAGATCGTGGCCGACACGATGGGCGGGGCGAACTCCATGATCGCCGAGTGGATCCTCTTCCAGCAGAGACCCACGCTCGACGGCTGGACGGCGACCCTCGAGCGGGAACTCACTATCGACGAGGAGGGCTTCACTCTGCTGCGCACGTTGCCCAACGCGAAGATCTACGCGATCACCACTCTGGCCGGCAAGCCGATGCCATTCCTGGAGGTCGTTGCCTACGCCATCGGCCAGGGTCAGCCCTTCGTGATCACCCTGCAGGGAAGTGGCACGGATCGCGACCTCACGCGCCTCGAGCAGGAGGGCATCCTGGACGACTTCGCCACCATGGTGGGGAGCATCCAGGCGCTCCCGCAGGATGCGGCGAACGTGCAGCCGCCCCTGCCGACCCCCGCCCCGCCCCAGCCGGCACCCGTGACACCCGGGCCCTCCTTTGCCCCACCGGCCACCCCGCTCGCCCTCGGTACCCCCCGACCGGGGGACGCCGCCAGCGCGAGCAGTCTCGCGTACCGCTACGAGCGCGCCCTCGTGGCAGGAGAGTGGCAGACCGCCTGGGACCTGCTCGCGCCGGCGAGCCAGAAAGTCCCGTACACGGACTTCGCCAACTTCGTGTATGAGCGTTCGGCGTTCTTCAAGAGCGTGGCCGGGCGCTTCCTGGTCAAGCCGCCCAGCCACGACGCCACGACCATCACCTCATGGGTGGCCCCGCTGCTGCCCTTGAGCGCGAACCTTGATCGGGCCTTCCTCGTGGAAGTGGACTATCCCGCCCTCAGCACGAACCCGGCCGGCTGGACCATGCTGCTCGTCGCGCCCGACGAGGGTGGGACCTGGCGGATCTGGGTGCTCCGGTAGGAAGAGGGCAAATCGCGCAGCGGGCGCCCCGCTCGCGCCAAGGGCCACGACGATGGCACTCGCCCTCGAACACATCCGCGCGTCCGCGTCGGCGTTCGCATCACTCCGTCTTGGAGAAACGCTCGCATCGGAGTGTTCCGGGTGACGAACGCGGCCTGTGCCCAGGCCAACCGGAGCGGCTTGGCTTGGAGGCGGCCCACGGTCGCTCCATACGTCCGCGAGCGTTGGGCGTAGAGCCGGCGAAGCTGCTCCGTCATCGGGTCAGACTCGACGAACTCAATCCCTGCTAGCAGCGTCGCCCTCCGCTCAGGTCCAGTTCGCCAGGATGGTCTCGGCATCCGCAGGATCGATGCGGTAGCCGCCGGCTGCCGCATCCCAGCTGATCAGATCGCGGTTGGCGATCCGGCGCATGAGCCTGTCCGGGCCCCTGGGGCTCCACGACACGCCCCCACCGGCAACCACTGGTGGTCACGACTCGCGAGCTGCGGGTCGCCCCCTGGTATCGCTCCCGGGACGGTTGACGTGGCCCCGTCGGGGCTGACAATGGCACGGTATGCAGAGCGTCCCGGCCGATCCCGTCGCGACCCCTGATCGCCTGCCGCCGCCGTGATGGCAGCGTCCACGGCCCGCACGGCGACATTCCTCTTCACCGACATCGAGGGGAGCACGCGGCTCTGGGAGGAGGAGCGCGAGGCGATGGCCGTCGCCCTCGCAGCCCACGACGCGCTGCTCCGGAGGGCCGTCGAGCACGCCGGCGGGACGATCGTGAAGACGACGGGCGACGGGATGCTGGCGGCCTTCGACCAGGCCGAGGCGGCGCTGACAGCGGCGATCGAGGCGCAGCACGTGCTCGACGGCCATGACTGGCCGTCGAGCGGCCCCCTGCGCGTTCGGATGGCGATCCACTCAGGCAGCGCACAGTCGCGGGACGGCGACTTCTTCGGCCCCGCCCTCAACCGAGCTGCCCGACTGCTCGCCATCGGGCACGGGGGCCAGGTGCTCGTCTCGGGCACCACCGCTGCCCTGGTCGCGGACGATCTTCCGCCGGCGTCCGAGCTGATCGACCTGGGCGAGCATCGACTGCGCGACCTCGATCGGCCCGAGCACGTCTACCAACTCGTCGCGCCGGGCCTGCGGCGGGAGTTCCCGCCGCTGCGCTCCCTGTCTCGTCCCCTCACGAACCTGCCGCTCCAGGCCACCTCCTTCGTGGGTCGCGAGCGGGAGCTAGCCGACATCGGGCGCCTGCTGGCCGCCGTTCGTCTGGTCACCCTCGTCGGCGTCGGTGGCACCGGCAAGACCCGCCTCATGCTGCAGGCCGCGGCGGACGACATCGAGCGCCATCGCGATGGTGCCTGGCTGGTCGAACTCGCGCCGGTCAGCGACCCAGGGCTCGTCGTGCAGGCGGTCCTCACAGCCCTCGCGGTGCAACAGCAGCCCGCTCAACCCCCCATCGACGCGCTCGTCGACTACCTGCGCGCCAAGGACATGCTCCTGCTCCTCGACAACTGCGAGCACCTCATCGGGGCCGCCGCCGAGGTGGCCCATCGATTGCTCGACAGCTGCCCTGCCCTGCGCGTGCTCGCCTCGAGTCGGGAGCCGCTGGGTGTCGACGGCGAGGCCGTCTTCGCCGTGCCGTCGCTGGCGCTGCCGGCTCCCGCGGGGGAGCACGACGCGCATGCTGCAGTCGACGATGAGCAGGTCGCGCAGGTGGCCCGCTCGGAGGCCGTCCGGCTGTTCGTCGAGCGCGCGACTGCCACACTGCCGACGTTCGCGCTCGATCGGTCAAACGTGCGCGCCGTGGTGGAGATCTGCCGGCGCCTCGACGGCATTCCCCTGGCGCTGGAGCTGGCGGCCGCCCGGGTCAACGTGCTCTCCGCCGACGAGATCGCGCAGGGCCTCGGGGACCGGTTCCGCCTGCTGACCGGTGGACGCCGGACGGCGGCGCCCCGGCAGCGGACGCTCCAAGCGGCCATCGACTGGAGCTGGGATCTGCTCGACGACGCGGATCGCCGGCTCCTGCGCCGGCTGTCCGTCTTCACCGCGGGCTGGACGCTCGACGCCGCGACGGCGGTGGCCTTCGAGGGTGCCGCGGACCAGGGTGGCGCACGCGGAGGTGGCGGGGAGGGGGCAGCACGGTTCGAGACACTCGACGGGCTCGGCCGCCTCGTCGATCGCTCGCTCGTGGTGGCCGACCACGCCGGATCGACCCGCTACCGGATGCTCGAGACGATCCGCCAGTACGCGGCCGATCAGCTCGCCGCGAGCGGCGAGACAGTCGCCCTCCGCGATCGGCACTTGCGCGTGTATCGGCAGCTGGCGCTTGATGCCGAGCAGGGTCTCGAGGGCCCCGAGATGTTCGCCTCGCTGGCGCGTCTCGACGCGGACATCGACAACCTCCGGGCGGCACTCGAATGGGCCTTCGAGACGAACCCTCGAGCCGCCCTCGAGATGTGCAAGGCCATGGGCCGCTATTGGCGGTCTCGGGCCATGGGGTCAGAGGGTCTCGACCGGACACTGCAGGCAGTGGATCGCGTGCGGGCCCTGCCCGAGGCCGAGTCGGCAGCTGCGCGTCAGGCACGATCGGTCCTCGTCGCCCGAACCCTCGCAGGTGCCGCGATGCTGGCGGTGTCGAGCGGCCGCGGAGACGCGGCTTCCCTCGCAGACACGGCGGTCACCCTCGCCCGGGAAACCGGCGATTCCGTCGCGATCACGGACGCCATTGGGTCCCTCATGATGGCGAGAGTCCTCATGACGACCGGCCGCGAGGCCGAGTGGCGAACGATGGCCGAGGAGGCGTTGCGTCTCGCCACTGACCTCGGAGATTGGACCCGTCTGAGTGGCATCCAGGTGTCGCTGGCCATGATCGAGGCCCCGCTCGACTCGGCCACCGCCGAGCGCTGGCTGGAGCAGGCGAGCGAGGCTGCCCATCGGTCGGACAACCCGCAGGCGATCGGATCCGTGCTGCAGGCTCGCGGACGCGTGGCCAGCCGCACGGGCCGGCTGCTCGAGGCGCAGCGCTGGTTCCGCGAATCCCAGGCCCAGTTCGAGGCCATCGGCGACCGCCGGTTCGCGCTCTCCGCCCAGAGCGAGCTGGCCCATGCCCTGCGACGCATGGAGGCGATCGACGAGGCTGAGGCGGAGTATCGCCAGACGATCCGGGGGTGGCAGCAGAGCGGCAACCGCGGGGCCGTCGCGAACCAGCTCGAGTCGTTCGGGTTCCTCGCGGTGGCCAGAGAACACGGCGTCCGGGCGGCGCGCCTGCTGGGGGCAGCCGAGGCCCTCCGCGAAGTTGCCGAGGCCCCCATGACGACGCTCGAACGTGACCAGTACGACGCCGAGGTCCAACAAGTCCGCGATCTGCTCGAGGCGGGAGCCTTCAGCGACGCCTGGGCCGAGGGCCGCCGGATGACGACGGACGAGGCTGTCGCATTGGCCCTCTCGGAGTGAGCCGCACGCTCAGCTGCTGAACGGCGCGCTGACCTTCCACGCCGGCCTCGACGTGATGCCCCAGCAGCGACTCGTCCTCGAGCACTTTGCGCAGGGCCCTGGCGTCCGCCGGCGCGATCCGCCAGACGCGCCTTTATGGCGCCCGCTGAGTTCAGGGGCCCCGTGACGCAGGGCCGTGCTCGGCTGCTGATTGAGAGTAGGCTCGCCGGCATCGCGGGGACGAACCCGAGGACCTCGTCGCCGACGGCCATGTCCGCCCGTCGATCCCCGCGACATGTACTGGGCGCTGCGCCGCGCCGGGCGGCCGCGCGGATCCGCACCTCAACCCTGAGCCAGGCAAATCGGCCGGTACCGCGTAGCGGCGACCCGGCCGTCCACGACCCACACGCAGACGGAGCAGTACCCATCATGCAGCTCGGACTGATCAGCCTCACCGAGATCACGCCCCACCCGGTCAGCGGGGCGACCCTGTCGGCCAGGCAGCGCATCGAGGAGATCATCGCCATCGCGAGGCTCGCGGACAGCGCCGGACTCGACGTGTTCGCGGTCGGCGAGCACCACCGCTCGGACAAGGATGTTGTTCGTGCAGTTCTTCGGCTCCGGACCGGTCGCGACCCTGCCCGACCGTGAGGTGATCGCCTCCTCGAACGCGAGGGCTGGCTTGCTCTCGTAGGGGCCGCGAAACTTCAGCGTGCCTGCGCAGCTCATCGCCTGCCCGGTCCCCGACCAGTCCTGCGTCGCGAACGAGACCGACCCGCAGGTCGCCCCCGGCGTGCAGTCTCCGATGGTGACGGTGGTCGTGAACGTCGTGTCCTTCGCCGGGGTCAGGCCCATCGAGGGCTCCGGCGAGACGAACCCCGGCATGATCACGTCGCCCGTCCACGTCCCGACGAGGTCGGCGACCGTGAACCCGCTCGCGGGCAGCGCGGCCGGCGTCGACGATCCGGTGTCCACGGAGGCGAGCGCCGAGACCGTCGCGGTCGTCGGCGCAGGCCGCGGCGGTTCCTGATCAGCTCCAGTTCTCCAGGATGACCTCGGCATCGGCTGGGTCGATGCGGTAGCCGCCCGCCGCCGCATCCCAGGTGATCAGGTCGCGCCTCGCGATCCGGCGCATCAGCTTGTTCGGCCCCGACACCATCCCGGCGAAGGCTGTCCCGTTCGTCTTGCCGTAGCGGGCGCGGAGTCCGTCATCGAAGGGGACGGCATCCCCGCGCACCGCGGCCTCGGTGACCTCGTGCACGAGTCGCCGGCTGTCCACTCCCTTGAGCCGATGCAGCACCTCCTGTACCTCTCGGGTGCGCCAGTCCGCGGGGCGCTCTTCTAGCTCGGCAGGGCCGGAGTCGACCGCGTCGAGGCCGGCGACCCAGCGCCGCACCATGGCGACAAGCTCGTCCTGCGTGTCGGCCCCGAATGAGATCTGCGGCATCTCGTCCTCCCTCGTGATAACTCGTCAGGAGTCTATCACTAACTTGACATAGGTGGTCAAAGTGTCATAGTATGTCTATGGCCTCCTCAACTCCCCTCCCACTCGGCCTCACCCGAGACGCCGCACACGTCTACACATGGAACGACGGGGCGAAGCTCTACGGGCCGCTCCCGAGCGTGACGACGGTCAACCGGATCTTGGACAAGTCCGGCCCACTCGTGGGTTGGGCAAAACGCGAGACCGCGGCTTGTGCGATCAGGAACTTGGACATGCTCGTCCGGATGCGCGACGCCGGAGGCGATGTTGCAGCTGCGGACTGGCTGAAGCGGATCCCGGATTTCCAGCGCGACAGCGCCGCCGATGTCGGGACGCGAGTCCATCGGCTGGTTGAGCAGCTCGACCAGGGGGCCGAGCCCGAGGTCACGGCCGAGGAAGCCCCCTTCGTCGACGCGTATCGACGGTTCCTCGCTGCCTATCGTCCCCGTTTCATGGCCGTCGAGGAGATGGTCTGCAGCCTCCGCCACGGGTACGGCGGAACGCTCGATGCGCTCGCTGTCATCGACGGCCAGACATGGCTCCTCGACGTGAAGACGGGCTCGGGCCTGTACCCAGAGACCGCCCTCCAGCTCGCCGCGTATGGGGCGGCCGACTTCATCGGCCGGCCCGGGGTCGCCAGGCGGTTCCGCCTCCCCCGGGTCTCGAGGTACGGGGTCATCCACGTCCGCCCCGAGGGCGCCCGCCTGATCGAATACCACGTCGACCGCGGCACCTTCGGCGCGTTCCTCGAGGCTCGGCGCCTGTTCGCGTGGCAGCAGGGTCCGGGGAAGTCGGTGATCGGCGACCCGGTTTCGGCGGCAGAAGGGAGTGCAGCAGCGTGAGTCGTGTCATCACCATCCGGCTTGAGATCCCCGAGGGGATCGAGGTGCGCTTAGACGGAGGCCCGCCTGACGAGGCCGAGCCGCTCCCGCTGCCGGAGTGGGCGCCGCCAGATGCTCCCGAGCCGGCGATCCGGACGATCGCGGCTGGCCGGAATGGGTCGGCCACAGGCTCCTGCCCCGTCCACCGGCTCCCTTGGCGCATGGTCCCGGCCGGCATTTCTAGGAAGTCTGGGCGCCCCTATGGGGCCTTCCTCGCGTGTCCAGAGCCGGGCTGCGACGAGCGCCCCCCCGTCAGTCGAAGGACAGCGTCATGACCAGCAGAGATGAGGAGGAGGGAGAGGCGGTGGGCGCGGGGCCCTGGTCGATGACGTCGAAACACGGGTACAAGCTCGACGAGGTCGTGTCGGCGCTGCAGAAGAGCACGCGACGGGGCGACAGCGACGGGGCCCTCTTCTGGGCCTGGGAGCTGAACGTCAGCGGCTATGGCGCCTGGGCCTGGCGGCGGCTGTTCGTCATCTGCTCGGAGGACGTCGGGCTCGCCGAGCCGACCGCTCCGGCGGTGATCGGCGCGCTATGGACGATGTCGGAGGTCCTGCGCGCCAACCAGCCCAAGCCAGCGCCCGGCGAGAAGGCGCAGTTCCCGCCACTCCAGCTGCTGCAGGCCGTCTGGATCCTCGCGAGATCGCCCAAGAACCGCGAGATCCCCGACTGCCTCGATGTCCTCCACGTCCGCTCACAGCGGGGCCAGTTCCCGGAGGTTCCGGACGCAGCCCTGGACAAGCACACCGGCCGCGGTCGCGCGATGGGCCGCGGCTCGCGGCATTTCGAGGACGAGAGCGAGGCGGGCGGCCGCTTCATCGCCAATGCCGTCGCGGTCGATGGGAACGTCTGGAACCAACGCTTCCACGCGGAGTGGAGGCCACCCGACGAGCTTGGTGCCCCAGAGCCAGCATCCCCCTCGGATGCTGGCAGCCCGGACGACGGCGAACGACAAGGCGGACTGGGACTGTGAGCAGCGTCGCAAACGCAGCACCGCTTTCCGCGTGGAAACCGATCGGGCCACCGCGCCTGATCCGCGAGACGCCCGAGCCCATGGCCGAATGCCCCAGCTGCGGAGCTAGGCTGGCCCTCGGGGCCGAGGGTGCGACGTGGACTGTTCATTCGCCGCGCGACGTGGCCGAGCGGCTGATCCTCCAGTTCGCGGGACTCGAGCGCGAGGAACTCCTCGTGCTCTTGCTGAACACGAAGAACGTGGTTGTCGGGCAGACCACGGTCTACCAGGGCAACGTCTCCTCGACGCTCGTCAAGACCGGCGAGCTGTTCATCGAGGCCGTTCGCCGCGGCGCTCCGCGGGTCATCCTGGCGCACAACCACCCCTCGGGCGATCCCACGCCATCACCCGACGACCTGGCGTTGACGGCCACCGCGATCGCCGCCGGCCGGCTCCTTGACATCGAGGGGCTGGACCACATCGTGGTGGGCCGGGACTCCTGGATGAGCCTGCGGGATCGCTGGGTCGTCTTCGACAACCCCGGCGAGCGCCGGGTGGGAGAGGCGCCAGGAACGCGCACTCCCTGGTCGGGCGATGCCAAGCGCGAGGCGATCAGATGACCTGGGCCACCCTGTCGGTCGAGGGCGTGATGGTCTTCCATCCGGGCATTCCGAGACTGCCGGACTTGCAGGTAGCGGTCGGCGGCTACGTCGAGGCGGTGAGCTTCCCGCTCGCGGGCTCCGAAGCGACCATGTGGCTGAACGAGGAGGGCAAGCTCACCTCCGAGCCGCAGCGGAACTGGAAGGCGGACGTGCTCTGCCCGCTGGCCTATGGCGACTGGATCGCGGGCGATGTCGTGTTCACCGGCGGCGTGGGACCACAGGGCGAGACCCTGGCGCTGACCCCGGCGCAGGTCCAGGAGCTACGGCGGGTCGACCGGGATGTGCACGTGATCCTGCTCGGCGACGAGCAGTCGATCGCGCTGATCGGCTGATGGCCCTCGTCGTCGGTCGCCGCTGCGGCGCGCCCGACTTCGACGCGGAGGAACGGAACTGATGGGCTTCCGCTGCTCCTTGTGCGACGAGGCGTCCGAGATCCTGGCCGATCTCGTGCACGCAGTGGCCGACTGAGACGTGACCCCGGTGGGCCAGCGTAGGGTGGCAGGCTGGGACCCCGGACCGGATACGGCGCTCGACACCGCTGATGCCGACACTATGCCGACGCTCCATCTCGTCCCAGGCATGCCGCCCAACGAGCGGGACTGGCCTCCCGCGGTCAGGCGTGCCTGCCGGTACAGGGCAGCGGCCGCCCGCGTTCCGGCGGGGACACGTGTCAGGCTCCCCGCCTGCCCAAGATGCGGCAGGCGGCTCGGCTACCGGGAGACCGCCGACGGCGCCCTGTTCCTGCACGTCCACGATCCGGCGTTCCGGCTGCGCGTCGTGGGCAAGACCCGGTGAGCCGTGGCGGGAGGCTTGATGAACGCGGCGCCCACGTGAAGCGCGACGCTGCCGTGTGAACAGGCAGGTGAACGGAATGGGATCTGGGACCGGCTACCAGTGCCGGACGTGCGGCACGCGGTTCGAGGCGGAGGAAGGCGGCGGGTTCTTCTTCGACCTGCTGCACTGCGACGGCTGCGGGAGGGCGGACAGCGTGGCGCACAGCGAGATGGGCGACGTGCATCTCGCCTACGTCAAGGGGCTGAAGACGCCCTATGCCATCGCACGGGCGGAGATGGACCGGGAGATCCAGCAGACGTATCAGGGGCAGCCGATCGATGAGGCTGCCTACCACGCGGCGGTCGAGCGGCAAGTCCCGGTCTGCGCGTGCGGCGGGACGTTCACCTACGCTGCCCGGCCGCGCTGCCCCCGCTGCGGCTCGACCGAGGAGCAGTGGGCACCGACCGGGGAGCACGTCTTCTACGACTGACGGGGTGGATGGAAGGAAGCACCCTGCATCCCGGTGTCTGCCATGCCATCGGCGGTCTGGGCCCTCCGCTCCGACGGGCGCATCCCGATCGAGTGCTGCCGCGAGCGCCCTGTGGTCGACAGTTGAGGTGGATCGGATCCGACACCTTCGGCCGTGATCGCCATCCATCGGGTGGGACGCAGCAAGTCAGGCGGCACTGGCCGCGTTCACTCGGCACACCGCGATGGCCGTGCGGAGGTGAGGGGTGGAGATGGGCGGTCGGTCACCGACCCCCCATCTCCAATCGATGTGGCTGGTACGTGTCACATGGAGTCGGGGCCTCGTCGCTCCCAGGAGCCGTCGCCAGTCGAGGTCGCCCTGCGCGCCGTCCCTTCGGGCGGCGGGCACGCGGCGTTTGCCGGTGCGGACCCCCAGGTCGCCTCAATCGCCGGCGCGTCCGTGGCCGCGCCCCAGGCCCCGCCGCCAGAACCGCCGGCGGAGACGCTGGCCGGTGCCTCACCCCAACTCGCACTTTCCCCCCAGCTTGCGTGTGAACCCGGGCTTGCCTGCTGTTCCCAGCCGCCACCCGGCGAGTTCCCCTTGCTTCGTTCCGTCACCATCGTTCCAGCCTGCCTTCGTCCCCTGCTGCGACTCGGACCTGCCCGTGGTCACTGTGTCCTGCGATCAATCACTTGATTGACTTCGGGCAGACTACACCAGGTTGTCAATACCAGTCAAGCGCTTGATTGAAGATGTACACTGTGGAAGCGACGGAAGGTTTGGCAGTGCCGGTTCTGGGTGCGGACCACGTCGGGCAGGTCAGGAGGAACGGAGCGGCTTGATCGAGAAGGCGACGGAGCGGAGTGGCAGGCGGACGGCGATGCGGGCGTCAGCGGCCGCGGGCGTCGTCGTGGCGGATAGTTCGACCTCTGCCACCCTCGCTCCTGGCGACGCGCAAGGAGAGCGCGACGTTCTGGACGGAGCTGCGGCTGACGGCGCCCCCGCGCACGTTCACCATACGGCGCACGGCACAGAGCAGCAGGCGGCGCTCGTGCGAGTCGCCTTCGACCTGATCGCCGAGCGCGGTTTCGAGGGCCTTCGCACGCGCGATGTGGCAGCCGGTGCCGGCCTCAATATCGCGACGCTCCACTACTACTTCCCGACGAAGGAGGACCTGATCCGCGGCGTTCTCGCCGCCGCTGTCCAACGGTTCAGGACGCAGGAGGGATCCGATCCCGATGTGCCGCCCCCGGACCCGCTCGTGCAGCTGCGCGCATTCCTGCGCAGCAGGCAGCGGCAGATGCTCGAGGACCCCGAGCTGTTCACCGTCCTGCTCGAACTCTCCACGCGCGCCATCCGCGACCCCGCGATCAGGGCGAGCATGCGCCAGACCGACGAGGAGTGGCGCGCGCACCTTGCCGCCCTGCTCCGCGCGGGCGTCGAGGCTGGCGTGCTCCGGTCAGACCTGGACGTGCCGGCCGCCGCCGCGGGACTCGTCGCGCTCAGCAAGGGAGTGCACCTGCAGATGGTCATGCGCCCGGACGGGGTCCCGGAGGGCCTGGACGCTGAGACCGAGCGGTGGCTCACGGGGCGGCAGGCATAGCCCAGTCTGCCGCAGGCACGGGCTCTCAGATCCTCCTCCACTACCGGGCTGCCGGGGCCGGGTGCGCGCCCCGCTGCCAGGCCGCCCGTATCGACGGGCGGCTGGGCTGCGCCGGCGACCTATGCATTGCTCGAGGTAACGGTGCCGTCGGCCCGACCGACCTGGTCGAGCGAGGTTCTCCGACCCGTCCGAGGGCTGTCGGCGCGAGTGGCGACCGGCGAGGTTGCGGCGAGGTGGGTCCGGGCGACTTCGGCTGTGCGAGCAGCGCGCCCGACGACGTGGTGACAATCCTGATCTTGCGAGTCATCTGTACGCGGCCCTCTGGTGGCCCGTGACCGGCGGGGTGCCGGTGTCACGGTGTGGCGGTTGAGCCTGACGTCAGTCTCATCCCGGCCGCTGTGCCGGTCCTGAGTTCGACGTGGGTGTTCCCACAGAAAGGGGCCGTCAGCTGACAGCGGGAGCACGGCGGCCATGATGCCGATCCCCACGAACGAGAACGACCCAAGCACCATGAACGAGGCGGCGGTGGCCGCGTTCGCGCGCGACATGTCGAGCCCGAAGAACAGCGCCAGGACCGCCAGCACGACGCTCTGCGCGTGGACGATCTGCCGCGACAGACCGAGTTGTGTGAGGCCGCACGCGATGTCACCATGGCAACGTCGAGCCGGGCACGGCCTGCGTCGAGCGTGGAGTCGCGGCCAGCCGACCACAGCGTTAGTCGGCCGATGTCGTGGAACCCTAACGCCATCAACTCGAACGACCGGTGAGTACAGGTTCCTCCACATGCACCACCCAGATGTTCGGTGAAGATCGACTGACCCCGTCGCCAAGGGTCACGCCATCACCTCCGCCATCGGGCGCTGTGGCCTCCACGATCACTGAACTGGAGCGGAGGACCCAACGCCGGGGTTCTACCGATCCGCGAGGATGTCGTCGAACGTGGATACGCGCCTGCGCCGATGGACAGGCATGAGACGCTACCGACCAGACGCATCCTCGCCAGATGGGAGGCACCGCCATGAGCGAACGGCAGCCCACCGAGACCAGCAACCTCGACCGGTACGGATCCGCGCCGCTCTGGTGGAGCCGCCCGCGCGATATCCTCGGGATCGGCTCGCTCGGCCCGAGTGTGACGTTCTTCCTCGGGACCGTCGGACCGAACGGCATCCCACACGCGGCGGGCGTGGGTGCCGTCTGGTTCGAAGGCGACCTGTTCTTCAACAGCGGCCCGGCCACGCGCAAGGCACGCGACCTCGCCGCGAACACCGCTTGCACGCTGTCGGCGCGACTGGCTGGGATCGACCTGATCTTCGAGGGCCGGGCGAGCCCTGTCGACGACGCCGGGCTCGTCGGCCGGGTCGCGGAGGTCTTCCGGGCTGGCGGCTGGCCGGTCGAGGTCGAGGGCGCGCTCTTCGTAGGCCCCTACAGCGCGCCGAGCGCGGGTCCGCCGCCTTGGCACCTGTACCGGTTCACGTTCGACGTTGTCACCGGGGTCGCAACCGCCGAGCCATACGGCGCGACCCGCTGGCGCTTCGAACCCTGACTCGACACCCCGACACGGTGGTCTCGACGCCGGTCAGGCGAGCCCACGAACAACCGGATACGGGTGCGCTGATCGCGGGAAGCCGAGGAGCCCGAGGAGGATCATTGATGGAGTTTCATCCCTCCCCGCAGGCAGTGGTGGCGCTGTTCGAGCGGGTTGCCCCGACGGGACCCGACGTCACACGGCGCAAGATGTTCGGGTTCCCGGCCGCCTTCGTGAATGGCAACCTGTGCTGCGGGACGTTCAACGACCAACTCATGGTGCGGCTGCCCGAGGACGCGCGCGCAGAGCTAGAGACTCTGGGCGGCACCCCGTTCGCGCCGATGCCGGGCCGACCCATGAAGGGGTACGTGGCCGTCGGGCCGCAAGTGTTCGCCGACGAGTCCGCGCTGCACGCTTGGCTGGAACGGGCTGCGACGTTCACCCGCACCCTCCCGCCCAAGAAGTAGGCGGGCTTGGAGCGAGACCCAGCGGCGCACGGCGTGATCGCAGACAAGGAGAAGGGCATGGCCGCACCCGCCAGCGTCGAGGCGTATCTGGCCGCCTGTCCGGCGGACTCGCGTGCTGCGCTGGAGCACCTTCGGGCGATGATCAAGGCCGCCGCTCCCGAGGCAACCGAGACGATCAGTTACCAGATGCCCGCATTCCGCGCCCATGGCCGGATGCTCGTCTGGATGGGCGCCTTCCGTGACCACTGCAGCCTCTTCCCCGGCAGCGGGGCGCTCATCGAGGCACACCGAGAGGAGTTGGCGGGCTACCGCCACGCGAAGGGAACAATCCAGTTCCGCCCAGACAAGCCCCTCCCGGCGGCGGTCGTCGAGGCCATCGTCAAGGCGCGCCTCGCCGAGAACGCGGCACGCAGCCAGCGCTGAGGAGCCTCGAGATGGACGAACCCATCGAGGAGATGCTCACGGTCTACGCCGCTGCCCTCCGTCGTCACAGCCAGCATCTCGAAGATCGCTGCGACAAGCGCGCATGGCATGTGCTCGCCCGCCACCTCATCCAGCGGGCGGTGTGGTCGGCGAGCGCGCTCTTCCGCCACGCCTTCCGGGTTAGGCGCTGCCGCGTCCCGGCCGACGGCTTCTACGAGTTGCGACGCCTCCCGAGCGAGCCGGTCACGAGCCCGGCCGGGTCCTCGAAGTCATCGCTTCCGGCGCGGGCAGGCCGCGAACGCCTCGCGGCTACCAGATCCGCCCCTGCCATTCGATGACCAGCGGACCGTCGAGATCGACATCCCGGGACCGCTCGAGTCGCAGGACCATGATCCCTCGCTGATCAGGCGTCGGCAGCACCTCGGTGCCCCTGACGCCCGCGAGTGACCCGCGCCACACCTGCCAGCCCAGCCGCTCGTAGAAGTCGGGTCGGTCCGTCTCCAGACAGCCGATGTCGTAGTCCGCGCTGTCCGACGCGAGGCGCCGCATGAGCGCCGACCCGTACCCGCGCCCCTGATAGGCCGGATGCGTGGCCACCGCATCGACGTAGGCGGTCCGCAGTCGCCGGCCGTCCGGGACGTGGAGCCAGCGCGTTGTCACCATCGCGTGACCGACGATCTGGCGGCCCTCGCAGGCGATGAAGTGCCGCCCACCGGAGGGGACATGCGCAAAGAGCCTCTCGAAGCTCGTCTCGCCGTGGGCGAGGATGCAGACGCGGATGATCGCCCCTCGAGCCCCTTCGTCGAGCGCCTCCGTGGTGGTCGCAACGATCCGCACCCTGCGCTCCGTGTTCCCTACGAGGACTTCCGGCTCGGGCGCCGGCGCAGCCGCCGGACGACGGCCAGCGGCAGCAGGCTCCACGCCACGCTCGACAGCATCGGCACCCACGCCGGAGGTCGCCCGCCCCGCCCGCGTCGCATGGTCCCCACGTCGATGAAGATGCCGCCACAGTCGGGACAGCGCCACGCCCCGCCGCGCCTCCGCCGCCCCATCGGCGCCATGGCTGCCCCGTCCTTGGGGCAGCGCCTCGCTGCCGTTGTCTCGTCCGTCATGCCTCGTCCCTCCCTTGGACGACGGTCAGCCATCCGTCTCTGTCTGGATCGCCGCTACCCGATGCGCTCCAGCACGACCACCGGGATGACGCGGGTGGTTCGTGCCTGCACGTCGATGAACTGCGGGTTGAGCGTTGCGATGAGTCGCTCGCGCTCCGCGCCTTCGGTCACCCTCGCCTGCGCCCTGAACGTCTCCCCGCCTACCTCGACCGTCACGATGGGGTGGGCGAGGAGGTTGTGGTACCACGCGGGATGGGTGGGGGCGCCGCCCTTGGTGGCCGCGATCACGTAGCGGTCGCCGTCGGGCGTGTAGATGAGGGGCGCGAGGCGCGGTAGACCGCTCTTCGCGCCGGTCGTCGTCAGGAGCAGCACGGGGCGACCGGCGAAGGGGCCGCTTGTGATCTGCCCCTTGTTGGCGCGGTGCTCGCTGATGAGCGCCTCGGTCATGGCGGAGTAGGCGGCGCGGGGATCGGTGTCGGGCATGGGCTCCTCCAGGGTTGTCGGGGTGCTTCGGGGGAGCCTACCGCGTCGTGGCGCAGGCGCAGGATCGCCTCCACTCCCGACCGGCTGACCTCCGGCCCTGTGAGGCACGCTGGATCAGGTCGGACACTCAAGCCCAGAGACGCAGCCTCGCACGAGAGGGGATCGGGTGGACTGGCCGACCGCCGCCGTGCTCATCGCCATCATCTTTGCCGTGATGGTGATCGCGAGCACGTACATCGCGTCACATGGGCAGACGCCCTGACCGACGAAGCAGAGCGCCGCGTCCAAGGTTCGCTCAGTCCGCGCTGTACTCGACCGTCATCGACACGCTGAGGGTCTGCTGCTGAGGCAGGCGGCCCAGAACGCCACGAGGGCGGCGATGTCGGCGCGCTCGCTCGCGCGGACCTCGATCTCGGGATCGGCGAGCGTCAGGCGCATCGCCAGTTCCACGCGCTCCATGAGCAGCGTCGCGGTCACGTCGAGGGCCGGGGCGGGGACCTCCTGCCACTGGTGCACGTGCACCGACGCCTGCAGGGTCTGCGCGTCGAGGCTGACGTAGGCGAGGGCCTTGTCGCAGGCCACCGCCACCTGTCCGGGTTGGTATCGCTGTCCACGCGCCACGACGGCTGCCTCTTCGGTCAGTCCGAGGGATGCCAGCGACGCGTCGACCAGCCGTCGCTGCGCCGGATGGGCCTCCAAGATGTCCGCGATCTTCATCTCTCTCCGATCTGTCGTCGATGACGAGCAGTGAGCCACCGAACCCGCAGCGCATGGCTCCGTGCGCCACGCACACGATGATCGGTCGCACGTTTGCTCGGCGCATGCTTCTGGCGCAGGCTGCACCAAGAGAGATGACTCGGCCGTGTTGAACATCTCGGGGCTGCGATCCTCCCCGGCCCTCACCGCCCTGACGGGCGTCGTGCTCATCGTCTTTGGCGTCGCAGGCAACTGGCCGCCGCTTGTGATCGTCGGCGTCCTCCTGCTCGCGCTGGCGGCGCTCGGGCTCCTGACGGGGACGCGGCGGGACAGCGAAGAGCCCCCGGCGGGGGGTTCACCGGGGGCTCAGGTCTGAGGGAGGAGGAAGGAGGAACGATCAGGATCATCCTTCGCGTCCCTGAACATGTCCTGAAGCGCGTGCGACGCTGCGCCCACCTCCCCGGACCAAGCCGTCTTGCGCGTCGATGGCGAACCGGAGCCGTTGGGAGTGCGCCCGCGACTCCGGTTCTGCTGTGCCCCGCCCTGATCGGGGCCAGTCCGGCCATGCTGCGCTCGACACCCGGTCCGGCATAGAGAGGCGGAGGTCCTGCTGGCGTGGCCGCCGGAAGTCCCTTCGATGTGCGCTGCGTGATACTGCCATCTGGCGGCGGGGGGGCGCCGTCATAGGGGCGCGCCCCGTCCCCCAGACACAAAGGGGAGCGGGGCGCCACTGGCATGGACCCCGCTCCCTATGTCGAGCGGTCCACGCGGGGG
>JBKQRF010000023.1:0-3185 GCA_052144055.1 Candidatus Limnocylindrales bacterium | reverse complement strand
TCTCGTCGGCCATCGTGGTCTCCCTCCGTGTCGTCGGTTCCTACTCCAACGACGCGAGGATGACGCGGTGGCCGTTCTCGTTCTCGGCCACCTGCGTTGTGACACCACGCTATGGGACGTGACCCGGCTAGGCTGTCGCCCCCTCCGGCATCCGGGCCGCTTACCCGTCAGCACAGCCCGATTTCCCTGCCGTGTGTCGCGCGGGATGACCGAGGCGAGCCGCTGTGGGAGCTGGCCGAGGAGCTGCGCACGCGCTGACAACCGCGCGATCCAGGGGGCGCTCGTCTCCCGCCCTCATGACAACGACGAGCCCCCAGCGGGGGTGCGCCGGGGCTCTAGTCTGGCGTTTCCCGGTCCGAAAGAGGGGACGGAGGAACGGTCAGCATCGTTGTCCTGCGCGTTGAATCGGTCCTGAAACCGTCGCAGAGCAGCACCAAAGAAGCGCGTGTCGCAGGAGAGTTACTCTGTCGGCCTAGAGGGTCGAGGCGTGGGCGGTGGCCTGAGGACGTTGTTCCGGTTGGGCTTCTGGCTGGCCGTGGTGGTCGTCGTCGGGTTCGCCGGGCTCGTCTATCTCCACCCATACCAGCACTGCGTGGTCGGCGAGACCAGGCTGACGGCCAGCCTGACCATCGATGGATCGAGCGCCCAGTACCAGTGCAGCACCTTCGTGGGCAACGGACAGGGCTGGTACACGTACACGGCCGGGACGCAGCTGGGTGGGGACGTGCTCTGTCAGGTCTCCTATGCGGGGGACTTCTTTACCGTCCGCGGCTCGGGTACCGCCGTGGCTGGCCGATCTCTATGCGAGAGCCTCACAACGTGCTCGCGCAAGGCGGAACGCCTGCTCCGTGACGTCCAGCGCCCTCCCGCGCCCATCACAGACGACCCAAGACGGGGTGATCGCTCCTGTGCGCCTGAGCCCGCCGTGGTGGCCGTGGCAGCAGGCGCCCCGTCTAGCGCATTAGTGCGGGTCAATCCAGATCGTGAGGCCCACTAGCAGGGCCATGAACACACCGTCGATGGCGAAGAACGCCAGGGCGCCAAGGAACCCCTGCAAGGTCTCACTCATCGCTCGCCCTCCTCCTCGTACCCCATAGCGGGCTAGCGAGTAATCACCATCGCCAGCCATTGTAGGGGCGGTGCCGGCCGCGGCGGCCGAGCTGAGCTGGGGCCGGTGAGCACAGGGCGACGTGCGCTTCCGGTTCCTGGTCGTCCTGACATGGGTTGCTGGGAAGGCGGGGCGGGTACGCCCGGACGTAGAGCGCGCGGGTATCTCGACGGCAGTACTAACCGCGCTTTGATCGACTGTGCTGAGTCCGATGATGACATGGCAGCCGGGCGGGGCGAGACAGGTGGCAGAACGTCGGGGTGACTGCGATCAACTGCGCCCCGTTCGCAGCCGCCAGGCGGGCAGCGTAGCTGCCGCTGCCGCCGAAGACGACGATCAGCTGGCCCTCGTGCGGGCCGAGGGCCTCAACCGCCGCCACGGCCGTGAGACCGGCCGTCGGCAAGGCGGCGTCGTCGCCGAACTCGAGGGACGCGGGCTTGGGTGCGATGGCTCCGACGGGGAAGGTCCCGTACTCGGCCGAGGTGCCCCGCCCTATGAAGGGCTTCTGGGCGATCCCGAAGATCTCGTCGCCCACGGAAAACCCGCTCACGCCAGGGCCGAGCGCCTCGATTGTGCCGGCGCCGTCGAGCCCTGGCACGAGAGGGAAGCAATGCTCCATCCATGTGGACGGTTCGACGCGTCTTGGCCCGTCATTGTTGCAGCGGCGAGTAGACACTGGCAGTGAGTCGGCCGTGTCCGCCTCGTCAGGCGTCCCCGACGGGGGAGGGGGCAGGTGCGGTCAGGAGCAGGGTGGACAGGGTGGGCTCCTCTAGTTCGAGGTGCGCCGTCGGCGTCGCATCGAACGCATACAAGTGCGCCCGCAGCTCGGCGACCGGGCGACGACCGGGCTCGACGTGGAGGGCACGACCGTCCGCTCGCAGCTGCTCGAGGGACCCGCGGACGTGGTCATGCTGCAGCCGCAGAACCTGGGTCGCCCAAGGGGTAGCCGCCAGTCGGTCGGCCGCCGGGAAGCACACCTGCTCTTCCCACGCCATGTGCGGCAGCAGCGTCTTGTCGAGTTCGTGGAGCAGGGCATCGACGACGCCCGAGAGCTCGGAGACCTCGTACGTGCCCGCCACCTCGGCGATGGTCTCGACGCGCAGCAGCAGGCGATCCAGCGCGCGGTGGGCACGCCCGAGGATGTGGCGCGCGACCGCCGCGACCTGTCCCTGCGTATCTGGCAGCGGGCCTCTGGCGGGGAGCCGAGCTCGATCTACTCCGAGTGCGGTCTGCACGCGGGTGACCCTCGCTACTGGCCGGCGACTTCGCCCGCGATGTCGAATCCCCAGCCTGGGGTACGGCATCGCCCGGGCGGTCACGCGGACCGCGCGTAGTGTCTGGTGCCGCAGCCGGCGCGTCATGACGATTCGTCATCTGTTGGGAGGCGCAAGCGGCTACCAGCTTCGCCGGTCGCGACCCCTGTGCCGCACCAATCACAGCGCCGCGCAGTGCCACGGCGGTGCGCCCGCGTCGTGAGGGTCATGCATCGACGAGGCGCAGCAGTGGAGAGTTCGGCAGTCCCCTGCATTGCCCCGCTCCCGTCGGGGCCTGGCCACTACATCGCCGACGTCCCCGAGTCGGCCTCGGCCAGCGGCAGGGCACTCATCACGTCAATTGGAGCCCCGCACCGAGGGTCACCGCCAGGACGAGCAGGATGAGGAGGATCCCCACAAGTAGACCGAGCAGTTCGTAGTCGTCTCGTCGGCGCACCCGCAGCCCAGCCTGGGTCCCGGTGCCACTCTCCGGGTGTCCATCGCGCTCGCGTGTTGCGATGCCCGTCAAGCGGTCGATCGCGCTCTCCCTCGTCGCTCCATGGCGCTCCGCCGGGCTGCATCTACAAGTCCTGGGCGTCGCCTGCTTCATCCGCAGGCGCCAAGCGTGTCAGCTCGACGGCCCGGCGTCATGACGGTCCGTCATGCCGCTAGTCTCTGGCCACCCCCCGAGCGCCGCGTTGTCCGCTAGTACAGGCAGGATCCCGTCGCTGCGTCTCCCGGGTGAGATCGTCGGCCCTGGCGTGAAGGCTTGACAGTTCGCTCAAAGCGGGTGCGCGCGACGGGATCCTGCGGCCCGAGTCGCC
>JBKQRF010000022.1:0-15121 GCA_052144055.1 Candidatus Limnocylindrales bacterium | reverse complement strand
TCTCGTCGGCCATCGTGGTCTCCCTCCGTGTCGTCGGTTCCTACTCCAACGACGCGAGGATGACGCGGTGGCCGTTCTCGTTCTCGGCCACCTGCGTTGTGACACCACGCTATGGGACGTGACCCGGGAGTCGCCACACTCGCGCGGAACAGGCAACGCCCTGGACCTTTCCTCCGGTCCGTCTACCGTGCGAGCCCGCAGCAGACACGATCCGATCTCTACATGGGGGCTCTCGGCCGAATCAGCCACGACATTGCATCTACCTGGTAGGTCGCACACATTGCGCGATGGAGTGTCTGTCCGCCCCAGCGCGGTTCAGTGGGCACGGCAAGCCGCACTCTAGGCCGCTCCTTGGCGAAACTTGCAGGCACCGTACAACCACGGACCGCGGAATCGGTGCGGCTCGCTGCCCTCTGGTGCCGCCCCCTGCCGTTCAGTTGATCGGAGTAGGTGGGGTGGCCTGCGAGACTTGAACCCGCGACCGGCCGATCCACAATCGGAAAACTGACGCGCCGGGCACGCTAGGATCAGGGTCCTGTACCGGGATGTCAGAGAAAGCACTGATCAACGCGCTGGGAGGGCATGTCAGCCCATGAACTACATCGACGCTGCGATAGAGGTCCTTCGTCAGACCGGCAGGCCGATGACGGATGCCGAGATCGCCAAGCAGGCGATCGCGTCGGGCGTGCTACGCCCGACTGGCAAGACGCCCCGCCAGACGATGAGCGCGGCGCTGTACGTACACGCCAAGGATCCGGCATCGGTCGTGTGCCGCGTGGCCGAACAAGGGCCTGTGCGCGCTCGACGAGGCACCGTACGGTGGACCCTGAAGTAGGCGTCCGGCTCCGACCGGAGCTGGCCAGGTCCGCCTGTAGAGTGCGACCCGCCTCGCAAGCATGCGACCACTGACGGCGCCAAGCGATGGGCAAGCAGGGAAGAAGGAGGTCGGTCTGTGAAGGCTGACAAGCTCGATCTTGCGGCCATCTTCGGGAAGCCGATCCGCTACCTCGTGCCCCTGTTCCAGCGTCCGTACGTCTGGAAGGAGGAAGAGCAATGGCAGCCCCTGTGGGACGACATCGAGGCGGTGCTCGAACGTGAGCTGGCCGACGATGGCCACGAGACGGAAACTGTTGCGCACTTCCTCGGGGCTGTGGTCTTCGATCAAGTCCCGAACCAAACCGGGATGCTGGAGTCACGCTACGTCATCGACGGACAGCAGCGGCTCACGACGCTGCAGATCCTGATCGCCGCAGCGCGCTCGCTCGCCCAGAGCTGCAACCTCGACGCCCCTGCCCAGATGCTCGAGAAGCTGCTCGTCAACGACGCGTTCCTCGTCAGACGGCCTGAGGATCGCCTCAAAGTCTTCCCGACGACCTTCGATCGCGCGGCGTTTGCCCACGCGGTGACACGCGACGGCGACCTTCCCGGCAGCGAGCCGCGGCTCATGGAGCAGGCATACCAGTTCTTCCGGGGCGCGGTGTCCGACTGGGCGATCACCGGACGAACGCCAGATGAGATCAGTCGCCGGTTCGAGGTCCTCGGCGCCGTCGTGTGGAAGCTGCTGATCGTCGTGGCGATCGACCTCGACCGCGGGGACGACGCGCAGGTCATCTTCGAGACGCTCACTGCACGCGGGACGCCGCTGCTGGCGGCCGACCTCATCAAGAACCACGTCTTCCAAGCCGGAGTCGCCGCTCGAGCCGACATTGACGCGCTCTACGAGAAGTACTGGCAGCCGCTTGACTCAGACTGGTGGCGGGCCTACGTCGCGCAAGGGCGCCTGTTCCGACCGCGCCTCGATGTCTTCATCAACCACTGGCTTTCCATGCGCATGTCCGATGAGGTCCGCGCTACCAAGCTGTTCGTGTTCTTCAAGCGCTACCTCGCCTCACGTGATGGCAGCGTCGATGACCTCCTCAGAGACATGAGTGTGTACGCCCGTGTCTTCGAGTCCTTCGAGAAGGCTCCCGAAACGACACGCAAGGGCATGTTCTTCTATCGGCTGGGCATTATGGAGACCACGACCGCGTTTCCGGCGCTGCTGTGGATCTTCGGTCCCGACGGGATCCGTGACGAGATCGACCAGGACCACGCCGTCGCGGCGATCGAGAGCTGGCTGGTCCGCCGCATGCTCGTGCGTGCGACGACGAAGAACTACAACAACATCTTCCGGTCGCTGGTCACTCGGCTGCAGGCTATGAACGTGCCGAGAGCTGATGAGGTCATCACCTTCCTCCACGAGAGCGACGCGGAAGGCCAGTACTGGCCGACGGACCAGCACGTTGCGGATGCGGTGCGTTCCCTCAGTGCTTACACGTCCCTGACGCGCGCGCGCCTGCGCATGGTGCTGGAGGCGATCGAGGAACAGTTGCGTGCTGCTAAGGCAGAGCAGGTCACGCTGACCCACGACCTGACTGTGGAGCACGTGCTGCCTCAGGAGTGGCGAACGTACTGGTCCCTGCCGCCGGACTCCGACCCGATCCTTGCCGGGATCGAGCGGGACGCTCTCAAGGAAACACTCGGCAACCTCACGCTTGTGACCGGGAGGCTCAACCCCGCCATGTCGAACGGTCCCTGGCCGGACAAGAGGAAGCAGCTGCGCGAAAACAGCGTTCTGCTTCTGACTTCTGACATCCGAGATGCCGAAACGTGGGACGAGTCCGCCATTCGTGCCCGTACAGAACGCCTCGTTGACGTGATCCTTCGCATCTGGCCGAGCCAATCCGCGAACTAGGAAAGGACCCGGAACGACTGCAGCAACTGCTGCAGCAAACGGGCCGTTATTCCATGCTGGTCGGTGCCGTCTTGTGCCCCTGCTTCGTTGGGAGATTGCAGCGAAGGCGCCAGGCGAGCAAACGTGTCCGCTGACGACTAATGCACAAGCGTCTTCGGGCTGTGCGGCGAGTTCGGTTGGGACATCAGAGTCGAGGCCCTGACCCGCGCCACACCACGTCGTACGACGCCCGGGGACCCGACAAGGCCCACCGGACCTGGCGTCGGCCCGCTGTCACGCGGAACCTCGGCATCGTGCAGGTTCCGCGCGGAGGCACATTTTGGTTCCGCGCGCGACCGCAGTGTGCAGTCTCCTGGCGACCCCAACCGTGAGGGTCTTGACTGTCCCATATGGCCACCCGGCGGGAAGGCCGGTGCGCGACCGCCCGGACGTGGTCGATCGTGTTACTACCAGCGGAGACTCATCCTGCTGCCGTCTCGCCACGCCTCGAGCAGGGCGCCCCTCTCGGCGGACCTGGTGACTCGGATCGTCAAGACGCGCATCGCCGAGTAAGCAGCTCTCCGCCAGACGTAGCTCGCTGTGCCAATCTCCGCCCGGGTATCGTAGCGGCGATGACGGACGCCGCTCCTCGGACGATGGGCGCTGGTCACCCTGTGGCCTTCCACCTGGGCCCGGGGCACGTCATCGTCTACGCCACGCCGGCCTTCCTCGCGGCCTTCGGATCGACCTGCCTTGGGTTGCCGGCCCGCGAGGCGCTGCCCGACCTTCCCCCTCGGACCTTTGCGCTGATGGACCGCGTCCTGCGTGAGGGCCGCCCGCTTGCTCGTCATATCGAGACCCCGCACGGCCAGCGGCGCCTCATCGTGGTGCCGCGGCGCGACCCCGATGGCGAGACCTACGGCGTCACCACCCACCTCGTCGCCCTCGCGGCTAGCGTCGAGAAACGGTAAGGGCCGGAACAAGCGCAAACGCTCAGGGCGCGACTGCTGGCGCTCTAGCGACCCGTGTCCGTCGTTGCCTATCACGCTGAAGCACTTCCCCTTCGGGCTCGTGCCACGCGCGGTTGCGTCGAGCCGCCGCCCGGGCCACGCCGCCACTGGTCCTGCCGACGCCCTGAGTGCAAGGTGGACAGTGCAAAGAGGGGATTGGAGAAAAGCGATCGGACTCTCGCGGACCTCAAGTGATCCGCCATGCTCCGCGCCGCCTCCGAGCGAGGGTAAGCGGCCACCTCGATACCCGCGACGAGCACCCGGTGGCCAGGGGCAAGGCTGCGTGACTTGCTGCCCGTGCATGGCAGGTGGAAGGGGCTGAGCAATCGGGGCGGCGATCTAGTCCGCAGTCTCGGTCGGCGCGTCGCCTCGCGTCCGTCGATGACTGCATCTTGACACGTGGGCGATACTTGAGATCGTTCTCAATGAGAACGATCTCATCTTGGGGCGAAGCGCCATGGCCGTGGTTCAGCCTATCGCTGCGGACTACCAACAGACGTTGCGGGTCTGCCTGGATCAACGAGCCCGGGCGGAGGCTCTGGCCTATCAGACGGTGGCGGCCGGGCTCCGCAACCTGTTCCTTGTGGGATGCGGTGGCTCCGCGGTTGCCATGTACCCCACGCAGTATCTGTTCGAGCGGGCCAGCGCCCGCGTCCCAGTGAGCCTGTTGACGAGTGGCGAGTTCGTCTGGCGCCATCCCGCCTCGCTCGGCCCCGGTTCGTTGGTCATCGTCGCTTCGCACACGGGGACCACGGCGGAGACCCTGGATGCAGCGCGGGTGGCGCGCGAGGCAGGGGCCACGATCGCGGCCGTGACGCGCTCGCCCGAGTCGCCGCTTGCGGGACTAGCCGACGTGCCGTTCGTCTACGGCAGCGAAGACACGGTCACGGACGCCAAGTACGTCCTGATCGGGCAGCTTGGCCTTGCCACTCTCTCGCGATTGGGCGAGTTGCGCGACTACACGGGCGCGACCCGAGCATACGATGCTCTCCCCGACGCCCTCCACGCGGCGCGGCTCGCCACGGAAGCGACCAACCACGAGATCGCGCAGCGCCTGCAGGACGCCGCGATCACCTACGTCGTCGCGTCTGGGCCAGCGTTTGGGGCCGCATACCTTCTTGCGATGTGCTTCCTCCAGGAGATGCAGTGGATGCACGCGGCCGCGTTCAACGCGGGCGAGTTCCTGCATGGCGCGATGGAGGTCGTGATCGACGACGTTCCTGTAGTTGTCCTGCTGGGCGAAGATGAGACAAGGCCGATGGCCGAGCGCGTGCAGGCGTTCGCCCGGCGCTACACGCAGCGGGCCATCTCGTATGACAGCCGGGACCTCTCCCTGCCAGGCGTTCCAGACGCCTGGAGAAGCCTTGTGTCCCCGATCGCCCTATCGGGCGTTGTGACGCGCCTGGCTTCGCATCTCGAGGCCGTGCGCGACCACTCGCTCGACCTGCGACGGTACATGTCGAAGGTGTCTTACTGATGTCTGCCTGCTGGACGTCCCGACGGGCGCGGTCCAAGTGACAACCCGAGGGGACGGGCACGACCCGCGGGCCGCATCGCGCGCGTCGGCTCCGCCCACGGCACGGCTCTCCCTCGTTGCAATCGGCGACAACTGCATCGACGAGTATGTCGACCTCGGACTAGCGACGGTGGGCGGGCAGGCCGCCAACGTCGCGGTCCAGTGGGCACGGCTCGGCGCCCGCAGCGAGTACGTGGGGCCAGTCGGCACCGACAGCGCGGGCGGCATCGTCCTCGAGGCGCTCGGTCACGCTGGTGTCTCGATCGAGCATGTGCGGCGACTTGACGGAGCCACGGGGGTGACGGAGATCACACTGACGAGCAGCGGGGAGCGGGTGTTCGGTCGCTCTGACCCGGGCGTCTGCCGTGGCTTCACGCCTTCGTGGGCCGACCTCTCGGAACTTGACCGCACGTGCACGTGGGTTCACCTGGCCAACCTGGGGACGATCCCGGCGACGGTGCGCGACGTGCGTGCCGTGCTTCCCGCAGTGGGCATTTCCTTCGATCTTTCCGATGAGTGGGGCAGCGAACTGCGCGACGTTGATCTCGCCGGCGTCGATGTGGCGTTCTTCTCGTGGCACGCGGAGCCTGGGGCGGCGGCCTTCGAGCAGGCACGGCGGCTGAGTGCCTCAGGAGCCGGCCTCGTGGTGGGCACGTGCGGGCCGTATGGGTCCTTCGCATGGCATCAAACCGACGTGCGCATCGAGCCCGCGCGCCAGGTCGCCGCGGTGGACACCTGTGGCGCCGGCGACGCATACACCGCGCGGTTCCTTCTCGAGCGGATCCGCGGGCGGCCGCTCCTCGCATGTCTCCGCGCCGCTACCGAGACGGCTGCCGACGCCTGCACGTTCATCGGATCGTTTCCGCAGGTCCCCCGCGCTGTCTCGACTGGAGGGCGCCGATGACGGTCAGCCAAGCCGATGTCGTCCTCCAAGTGCGGGAGGTGTCCAAGCACTTTGGGCATGTGCAGGCCCTATCGAGCGTGGACTTCACCGTCCGCTCCCGGGAGATCCACGCGCTCGTCGGGGACAACGGGGCCGGCAAGTCCACCCTTGTCAAAATCCTGTCGGGTGTGCAGTCCCCGGATGGTGGGCACGTCGCGCTCGCTGGAACGGAGGTCCACTTCGCCTCCCCATCTGACGCGCGGGCGGCCGGCATCGAAACCGTCTACCAGGACTTGGCCCTGGCGGAGACGCTCGCCGCGGCCGAGAACGTGTTTCTGGGCCGAGAGGTTGTTGCTCGCGGTCTGGCCGGACGGCTCGGCTTCCTCGACCGGGCCGAGATGCGGCGCCGCACGGCGAGCCAGCTGTCCGACTTCGGCATTGCGTTGCCATCCGAGCGCCAGGAGTGCGGCTCCCTTTCAGGCGGACAGAAGCAGGCTGTCGCCGTTGCACGGGCCGCCATGTGGGGGCAGCAGGTCCTCCTCATGGACGAACCCACCGCGGCGCTCGGCGTTCACCAGCGCGCGTTGGTGTACCGGCTCATCCGCGGCGCCCGTGATCGCGGGCTCGCGATCGTCCTCATCTCGCACAACATTCCGGAGATCTTCGAGTTGGCTGACCGTGTGACCGTATTGCGGTTGGGCGAGGTTGTCCTGACGACCCCCATCGCCGATACAACCCCGAGCGCCGTCGTCGACGCGATGTCCGGGTTGACGCGAGCCGATATGGCGGCTGGGGCCTAGCACGATGTCAGACGTCACCACGGCATCCCTGCAGGGCTCGAGTGGCAGGCGGCCCGTGACGATGGGGGTCCGGACGCTGCTTGGCATCCGTCGCGCCGAGACGTTCTGGATCACGCTGGTCCTGCTCGGGCTGGTCGCCGTCTTCGGCGTGACGGCCCCGGGCTTCTGGTCCGCCGCGAACCTGACCGCGATCGTGCTCAACGCCTCCGAGATGCTGATCCTCGCGTCAGGGATGACCTTCTTGCTCATCGCGGGCGTCATCGACCTGTCGATCAGCTCGATCCTGGTCTTCGCCTCGGTGGTCGGGGCCGAGATCATGGTGCAGCTCGCCGGCACGCCGAGCCAGATCCTCCACCTGGAATACCCCAACTTAGGTGTCGCCCTGACGCTGGGAATCGCCGCCTGCCTCGTGTCGGGCCTGGGGTGGGGCGTGGTCAACGGCCTTCTCATCGTTAGACTGAGGATCCCGCCCTTCATCGTCACCCTGGGCACTCTTGGCATTGTGCTCGGACTGGCCCAGGTGCTCACCGGCGGCCTCAACGTGGCCAATGTGCCGGTGCCACTGCAGGCGAACTTCGGGATCGGGTCTGCCTTCGGGATCGTGCCCTATCCAATCATCGTGGCCGTGGTCGTCGTCGCCGTGATGTGGGTTGTGCTCGCGCGCACGAGGTTCGGCCTGCGCACCTACGCTATCGGCGCCAACCCCGAAGCAGCGCGGCGGGCGGGCATTCCCGTCGATCGCCACATCGTCCTGCTGTTCGCGGTCATGGGCACCCTGTGCGGCCTTGCCGCCGTTATCGACGTGGCGCGGTTCGACACGGCGACCGTCCTTGCCAACTCGAACCTCCTGTTGGGCGCCATCGCGGCCGTCGTGATCGGAGGCACCAGCCTGTACGGAGGGAGAGGCCGCATGTCGGGCACGATCGTGGGCGCCCTCATCCCGACCGTCCTGCTCAATGGGTTCGTCATTCTCGGCATCCAGCCGTTCTGGCAGAACGTCACCGTGGGCCTCGTGCTCATTCTCGCCGTCTTCATCGACCAGACCCGCCGCCGCCGGGCGGCCGCGTCGGCCTGAGTTCGCTGCCGGCAGAAGGAGGGGTGTTTGGCACGAAAGAGGAGTACCAGTCGATCTCAGGTATCAGCGAGGAGGGTCACAGCGTGGTAGGTCCGTCCCGGCAGCGCCTGATGGCGCTGCTATCAATGAGCATTCTCGTGTTCGCTGCGTGTTCGTCGGCGGCCACGACGGCGCCGGCATCCGGAGCACCCGCCGCCTCGAAGACATACAAGATCGCGTTTGCGCTAGGCGTGATGCCGAGCGCGTTCGGCCAGTCCATGTACAACGGCGCGAACGCGGCGGGCATTGCGCTGGGCGCCACCGTCGAGCTGGTGGCGCCGCCGCAAGCGCAGCCGGCGCTGCAGATCGCTCAACTTTCGGCGGTGCTCGCGTCCAAGCCTGACTTCCTCATCACCCAGCCCGACGACGCGACGGCACTGGTCGCACCGCTGCAGCAGTTCAAGAACGCCCACATCCCGATCATCACCATCGACACGGACGTGTCTGATACGTCGCTCCGCCTCGCCAACATCACGGCCAACAATGTCAAGGGCGGCACCATCGCCGCCGACACGATGAACCAGCTGCTGAGTGGCACCGGCAAGGTCCTGTACGTAGGGTACGTACCGGGTGCCACCACCACTGATCAGCGCCTGCAGGGCTGGAAGACCGAGTTGGCAAAGTACCCTGGCCTTGTGAGCGTCGGTGAAGAGTATGACCAGTCAAGCCCGACCGACGCGGCGTCGGCGGTAGGGGCTGTGCTGACCAAGACACCAGACCTAGCCGGGATCTTTGCATCGGATGAGAGCAGTGCCATCGGGGCGGCCACCGCGGTCCAGGCAGCCGGCCTCACTGGCAAGGTCAAGATCGTTGCGTTTGACGCCGCGTCCGACGAGGTGACCGCCTTACGGGCCGGGACACTTACGTCACTGATCGTCCAAGAGCCGTACTCGTACGGGTACGAGGCCGTGCAGTATGCCATCGCGTACCTGAAGAACGGCACGCTTCCGCCGCCACAAACGTACGCGGACTACGTCATCGCCACGGCGGCCAACATCGATACTCCCGCCGTTCAGAAGTATCTGTACGCGCAGTAGAGCGCCTGACAGCGCCCTTCCTGTGCGGCGGTTCACGAGGCGAGGGTCGAGGCGCACCATGCGCTTTGGCCCTCGTCTCTTCAGACGCTTGAACCTCGTCCCATTGAGGAGCGACCAACATGCCGATGCCCGAAGTTGACAGCATCTGGATGGATGGGGCGTTGGTGCCATACCGAGAGGCCAAAGTCCACGTATTGACGCACGGGCTGCATTACGGAACCGGTGTGTTCGAGGGCCTCCGCGGCTACGAGACCTCCAACGGCACGGCGGTCTTCCGCTTGGCGGACCACGTCAAGCGGCTGTTTCGATCGGCACGTCTCTATCACATGGAGATCCCGTACACGGTCGACGACATGGTGGCCGTCGTTGAGACGGTCGTGCGGACGAATCGCCTCGGGGCGTGCTACATCCGGCCGATCGTGTTCCGTGGCTTCGGCGACATGGGCATCAATCCCCTGGAACTGCCTGTGAGCGTGACCGTGGCAGCCTGGCCTTCCTGGGCGTACTTCAGCGACGAGGCGTTCGCCAAGGGCATCCGGGTGAAGGTCTCGTCCTGGAAGCGCAACGACAACAACGCCATCCCGCCAGCCGCTAAGGGCACGGGGCAATACCTGAACTCGGCGCTCGCCAAGATGGAAGCGGTCATGGCCGGCTATGACGAGGCCGTGATGCTGAACCCCGAGGGGTACGTGTGCGACGGCACCGGGGAGAACATCTTCGCCGTGCGCGGCGGCGCGCTCCTGACGCCACCCCTCTCGGCTGGATGCCTGGACGGCATCACGCGGAACTCCGTGAAGACCATCGCCCATGACCTGGGGATCGAAGTCAGCGAGACGAACCTGACCCGCAGCGACCTGTACGAAGCCGACGAAGCGTTCTTCACGGGCACGGCAGCGGAGGTCACCCCGATCCGGGACATTGACGACCGCCTGCTTGTCCATCCGGGCCTCGGCCCGGTCACGCGACGGATCCAGGAGACGTTCTTTGCTGCGGCGCGCGGCGAACTGCCTGCCTACGAGACCTGGAATCATCGGGTCGACGACACGCCGCCGGTCTAGGTCCCTCAAGAGCAGGGGGATTCTCGTACGATGGGCGCCTGGTGACCGGCGAGGACTCGAGGGCCCATTCGTGATGGCGGATCTACATCGGACCGGTAAGCCCAACGGGAAAGCGACGGTCGTCGACGTCGCCAGAGACGCGGGTGTATCGCGCGCTACGGCAGCGCGGGCCCTCGGCGGGTACGGAAACGTCAGCGATGCCACGAGGCTACGTGTCCGCGCTACGGCAGCGGCGTTGGCGTACCAACCCAACAGCCTCGCGCGGAGCATGAAGACTGGCGCCACGCACACGATCGGGGTCGTGGTCGCCGACATCGAGAACCCGTTCTTCGCCCACGCGGTACGGGCCATCGGCGACGCGGCGCATGACGCGGGATTCGAGGTCATTCTGTCCAATAGCGACGAGGACGTGAGCGAGGAGCGGGCCGCCGTCGCAGTCCTCCTGCAGAAGCAAGTGGACGGACTGATCGTCGCTCCTGCGTCCCAGTCAACCGTGCAGCACTTGCGCGCTGTCGTCGACAGCGGTCGACCGATGGTTCTCCTCGATCGCGCGCTCCCTGGCCTAAGCGTTGACGCCGTTGTCGTGGACAACGCCGCAGCCGCGACGCAGGCGGTGGGGTACCTCGTGGCTGAAGGCCATCGGCGTGTCGGCATTGTTGGACCATCCCTGTCGCCGAAGCCCCGCGCTCCCAGTTCGCGCCGCCGTCACGTCAACCCGACGGAGGAACGACTCGAAGGCTACTGGGCCGCGCTTCGGGCGGGTGGCGTGCCCATCGACGAAGCTCTGGTTGGGCAGTGTCGCTATGACCGAGGGTCTGTCGCTCACGCAACCGCCGATCTGCTCGCACTCGAGGATCCCCCCACCGCGATCTTCGCGACTGACGCCACAATCGCGCTCGGAGTGCTCGACGCGGTGTCGGCAGCCGGCCTGAGCGTGCCGGATGACGTCTCGATCCTGGTCTTCGATGACCCGGAATGGGCCACGGTGGTCCGCCCGCCGCTAACGGTTGTAGCACAGCCGGTCCGCGAGCTGGGTACTACTGCGACGACCATCCTTCTCGACCGCATAAGGGGAGGGGATCGGCCGCGCAAGGTCGTGGTGCTCAACACGACCTTCGTGCGCCGCGAATCCACCGCACCGCCGCGAGCACATCTGCGGTCCACCGAGCCTCGGCCTGTGAGATAGCGAAGGACCACCGTGCTCGCGCTGGTCCTCGACCCGGTCGTCCCCGACTTGGACATCGAGCGCGGCGTGCTGTCCGGGTACGGCATCGACGTATCCCGGCCGGCGTCCCCGGCTGGACCTACACCAGACGAACTGGCAGGGGCCGACGCCTTGCTGATCACCGAGGTTCCGCGGATCAACCGCGATCTGCTTGATCTGGCTCCCCGATGCCGGATCGTGGCGGCGTTCGGCGCAGGCTACGACAACGTGGACCTTGCGGTGGCCCGCGCACGGGGCATCGTGGTCACACACGTCCCCGACTACTGCACCGAAGAAGTCGCGGACCACACGATGGGACTGATTCTGGCAGTCTGGCGGCGGCTGGCGGAGGGCAACAGCCTGATGCGGGCCGGGGCTTGGGGGGTCGAGCACCTCGGCGTGGTCCATCGCCTGCGGGGACGCACACTCGGGATCGTGGGCTTCGGACGGATCGGCCGAGCTGTGGCGACGCGCGCTGCGCCCTTCGGACTTCGGGTGGTCGCATGGACCAGGCACGCACGAAATGTCCCTGCCGCCGTAGAGGTACTTGCCAGCTTCGACGCACTCCTGGCCCGATCGGACGTGCTCTCGCTGCACCTTCCGTTGGCGACTGAGACGACCGCGCTGCTCGATGCGGCGGCGATCGCCAGGCTGCCGACTGGAGCGATCGTGGTCAATACTTCCCGTGGAGCCCTCGTTGATATGCCGGCCCTGGTCCGGGCTATCAACCAAGGACACCTCGCAGGCGCCGGACTCGATGTGTATCCGAGCGAGCCGCCGGACCTCGCGGGTCTGGCTTTGGACGACCGCGTCGTTCTGACACCTCACGTTGCCTGGTACTCGGCCGAAGCTGTCGAGGAGTCACGCTCCAGAGCGGCGTTGGCCGTCGCGCGCTGCCTGACCGGGGGGCCGGTCCCGGACCGGGTCGCCTAGCGCGGGCAGCGCGCCACAAGCGGCACACCGGCTCCCCAGCGCCGAGGAATCAGCCAGACCCGTGCGGGGTGCTCAATGCAGGAAGGCAAACGTCGCATTCGCCCTCGCCGCTCTCGGAAGCGCGACACCGACCTCAGGCAAGGGCGACCCGGGCTCGCTCAACGGCCTCAATCACCGCCCGCAACAGCGGCTCCGCTGACGCCGTGGAGAGGACGCAGCCGGGAGCCACGATCAGGCGCCGACCGCGTGTCTGCGCGATCGCATCTTCAACCTGCGCCACCACGTCCGCCTCCGAGCCCCGGACAAACAGGTCTCCGTGACTGAGCCCGGCCATCAAACAACGGCTTGTCTGAAGCAGCGCCTGGGACAGGGAGGGCGGTGTCCGGCGGTCCTCCCAGCTCACGATGTCGACTGGATAGCGATCGGACAACTCGAGCCGTGGTGCGAGGCCGTGCAGGTGCAAGACGAGCAGCCAGGAACGCGCGCGCAGTGCCTCAAGCACCTGCAGGTCGTACGGCACGCCAAGGCGTTCGTAGGTGGCCGCGGGTGTGCCGCGGTTGGCCATCTCGGTGGCGAAATAGAAGCCATCGGCACCGGCATCCAGGCAGGCCAGCCCAAACGCAATCACATCGTCGGCTAACCGCGCGAGGACCCGCGCTGACAGGCCGTCGTCCGCCACAAAGGTGTCGTCCAGTGCGCGGCCCGCCAGCTTGGCTGCCATCGTGAGCGGACTGAAGATGGTCTGCACGATCGGGACTTCAGGACCAAGGCTGGACCGCACGCGGCGCATGACCTCGACTTGATCGGCCAGCATGCCTCGGGCTGGCGAGACGCGCGGCAGGTTCGGCCAGTCACTCGACTGCGCGATTGGGCCAGAGTCGTATACGGTCGTGCCTGTCTCGGCATCTGATGGCCTCACTTCGACGCCATAGTCGACGACCGAGTACATGCCCGTTGGCATGAGCTTGACAACGTCGACCGGAAAGCGCCGGTAGAAGGCCACAGTCGCGTCAGCCAGCAGCTCAGGCGTGTGGTCGTGCCCAGGGAAGTGGTGCCAGAAGCTCACTGGGGGCCGGTCTGGCCGCCGACCCGCCAGTGTCGCCTGTAGCCGCTGCCGGTGGGTCATTGGTCCGGGCATGTCAGGGTGTGTCTTGTTCTCGCAAGTATCTATCCGTCGCATGGTCCCATCTTGCCCAGATGCCTTCGCCAATGCTGCCCTAGGTGCAAGGCACTGGCGGAGTCCAGGGGCCGGGGGCTCTCTCTGCAGTGCAAGCGGATTGACGGCGCCGTGCGGACACGGCCCTCGGAATCGGTGCCGTCGGCTGCAGTGTGATGCCGCCTCCTGCCGCTCAAGTGGTCGGGGAGGTGGAGTGGCCTAGGGGACCTGGAGCCGGGCCATCGGAGCCACGACTCCGACGCCACATTCGCGCCTCGGACTCGTGGTTCTTCTACTCACGAGTCCCAAAGTGCACTTGCCCGCCGGCGACGTTGACCTGCTGCTGCGCGAGATTCACCTGAACAGGTGGTGCGAGCAGTCGGCGCACCTGGGCGAGACTGCGCAGGGCGTACAGGTACTGTCGAGCCGCGCGGTCCTGACGGCGGTGACACAGCTCCGACTCACTTGGTGATGATCCCTTCAAGCTGCGCGCGTAAGCAAGGTCGGCCTGATGACACTGGAGCCAGCTCGTGACGATCCGTTCGACCAGCAGCTTCTCGAGGGGCGATGCGTTCGGCCCTTCAAGCTCCGCTCGCGTCGAGGCCAGCTTCTTCCTGAGCCCCTCGCGAGTGAGAGGGCTCCGGCCGGCCACCACGGCGATGAGGGCGTTCTGCGCCTGCGTTGCCAGGTCGCCGTATGACTCCCATATACCGGGGACAGCATCGAAGATCTGACGGACTCCAGGCAGCGCGGTTTGGTCCCCGCGATCCGCTCGCTCCACCAGCGTGCGCAGGGTTGCCCGCCGGTCTGCGTCCCACCCGTATGCAGGTTCAGCCACGTGTCCGCCTCCACTGGCCTCGATCGTGGCGGTGATAGCCGGCCATCAGCAAGCACGCCCGCTCCGCCGTTTCCGCGGCGTCGCAGAGGGCATCGACCTGTGCGTCCACGTCGGCGAGGCGGCTATGGGTCGAGCGCGTCGCCTCACGCTCCGCTTCTCGAGCCGCGCGACGGTCCTTGTCCGCGGCGGCAGCAGCCTCGCCAGCCTCGCCGCTGCCGACGTACTGGCGAATGACGCGGCCGTCACGCCGCACGGATCGCGTGTAGTAGCTGCCAGCGCCGCCACGGCTCTCCCAGGCCATTGTGTTACGCCCTGGCCACTGCGCCGCTCACCGTCGACGCTCGGCGCTGAAGGGGACCGCGAGCCAACTCGTGACGAAGAGACTGCGGTCGGGCGTGTCGGGCGCTCATGCGACGCTCTCAACTGGGCGATCGATTTGCTGCTGGGCGACGCGGACGCTCCCAGCTAGGTCGTTCTCGTAGGTTCCGGCCTGCTCGCCCCGACCATGAGCCTGCCCCATGGCCGACTCGGTGACTGACTGCGTGACTGATTCAGTCGACACGATGGGCCACATTCGTGCTCAGAATCGGCCTCGAGACCGGCGGCTGTTAACCGCTTGGTCGTAGGTTCGAGTCCTACCGCCGGAGCCAATCTCCCGTTCGGAACGCCCCTTCTAGCCACTCCGTTCAACGCTCTTTCACCCCCGCTTTCAGGCTCGGTGACTGACCGCGTGACTGGTCGTCGGCGACCAGTCTTTCGATTGCTTGTTCCGCTGCCTGCGGCGTGGAGGCGATGTAGTGCTTCGGTCAAGTCCCAGTTCGTGAGCTCCTATCTCGTCAAGCCCTGATTTCGGCGGCCT
>JBKQRF010000021.1:0-2747 GCA_052144055.1 Candidatus Limnocylindrales bacterium | reverse complement strand
ATCCGAGTGCGCACCCGACCACGGTGATCGACGCCACCATCGATGGCGCGAAGGTCGTCCAGACGAAGCACTAGCTGCGTCGGGGGCAGGATGCGCACCGGCAAACGTCGGCGTGCTTGGCCGGGCCAGAAGATCGTCTCCACCACCACGTCGTGTCGCGATCGCGGCGCAGATCAGCTGACACAGCGCAGGCCCGCTTGCGGGACCGTGCGGTAGAGCAGGTAGGCATCGACCGCGTCGCGCACGCACGCGCTTGCGAGGTACCCGGTGTGGCCTTCGCCGACGCGCGTGACGAGGACCGCGGAGGTCAGCTGTCGGGCCACGGCCTGCGCCCAGGCATACGGCGTCGCAGGATCGCCCGTCGAGCCCACGAGGACGATGGGCGGCGCGTCCGGGGCAGTAGCCGGGGCGGGGACCCGTGCAGGGGGCACCGGCCAGTAGGCGCACTCGATGTCGTTGAACGCGAGCAGCCTCCCCACGCGCGGGGCCACCGGGGTGAACCGCGTGGCCAGCGCGCTGTAGGCGGCCGGTTCGCGGGGCGAGGGCCAGTCGAGGCAGGTGACCGCGTCGTAGGCGTCCTCGAGGTTGGAGTACGAGCCGTCGGGGTTGCGGCCACGGAGCGGATCGCCGAGCAGGAGCAGCAGGCTCCCATCGCCCGCCCGTGCCTCCGCGAGGGCCTCGGCCAGCACTGGCCAGGCGGCCTGCGTGTAGAGCGACTGGGTCACCGCGTCCCACGCCTGCGTGGGCCCGACGGGCTCGCGGTTGGCGAGCCGAGTGGTCGGTACCGGGTGCCGCTCGATTTGCGCCATCAGGACGTCGAACGCGGCTGCCGCGCGACCCCCCGAGGAGAACGGGCAGGCAGAGTGGGCCGAGCAGTCGGCCAGGAACCGATCGAGCGCCCCCTCGAACGCGACGGCCTGGTCCTCGCGGAAGGCGGCCTCCCCGAGGCTCGGGTCCACCACGCCGTCGAGGACGAGTGCCCGGATGTGGCCGGGGAAGAGCGAGGCGTAGTCTTCTCCGATGAGCGACCCGTAGGAGAACCCGAGGTAGGTCAGAGTCGCTTCCCCCAATGCGGCCCGGATCTGGTCGAGGTCGCGGGCCACGTTCGCGGTGGAGAGGTACGGCAGGAGATCAGCGTTGCGCTCACCGCACTGCTGGGCGAACGACCTGGCGCCGCTCAGCAGGTCCGCGAGCCCGGCCGGGGTGGCGGCCGTCGCGTCCGCCGGGATGAAGTGATCGAGGGTGTCGAGGCAGCGAACGGGGGAGCTCGACCCCACGCCGCGCGGGTCGAAGCCGACGATGTCGAAGCGGGCCAGGACCTCGGGCGGGAAGATCGCGGCCGCGTCCTGCCGCACGAAGTCGACGCCGCTCTCGCCAGGACCGCCCGGGTTCACCACGAGCGAGCCGATGCGGTGCGCCGTGTCGCTCGCCGGCAGGCGGATGAGCGCGAGGCGCACGATCGGGCCCGCTGGGTCGGCGTAGTCGCGCGGCACGTCGACGATGCCGCACTCGAAGCCGCCGCCGCAGTCGCTCCAATCGACCGGCGGCTGGGGCGCGAGGGTCAGGGACGGGGTCGTCGGGGGGACCGTTGCGCTCGCACGACTCGAGGCAGCAGTGGCGGACGGGGCAGCCGCGAGGGACGAAGGCCGGGACACGCTCGAGCTGCAGGCCGTGGCCAGCAGCGTCGCGACCAGCGTGAGCACCGCGACGCTCGACCAGGGACCAGCTCCGCGGACAGAGGATCGCACCTGCCGACTCTACGTGATCTGGGCTGGCAGGGGCGGCGCGACAGGCTCGAACGGCCAAGGTGAGTACCGCCCAGTCAGCCCGCGCACCGCGCGCGACGGTAGTGGTCGACCCGACTCGAGCGCGAACCTCACGCGGCCGCGGATGCCGCGAGCGTCAGGGGGCGCGTGCGGCTGCGTGCCCACTAGCGGCGCGTGGCCCACCAGCTCCAGCTCGGCTCAACCACCCCGAAGGCTCACACGCCTTGCAGGAAGCCATAGGCGGACGCGGCTGGACACGCCCTGGCGAAAGTAAGAACAAACCAGGGCGAGCTCGACTCGAGGCACAGAAGAGCAACTTGGCGCCGACCGCCAGCGTCCTGAACTCGGTGAGCGGGGAAATTGAGGGCGGTGTAGGGCGTGCCGTAGGATCCCCTGGGCCGGGGATCGCGAAGCTGGATCGAGGGTGGCCGGGCTACGGCGTCAGGGTGCCGAGAGACCTACGGTCACGGCTTGGCCGCCAGTGACGTGCCCGGTGCTAATGCCGCCTGAACCGACGCTGCCGCGAGCCCGACGGGCGCTGACGATGGGACGGCTGTGGCGCCGTGGGAGCAGGCGGCGGCGATCCCGGCGAGCAGAAGCACGAAGACCGCGGCGAGGCGCTTCATGCCAGACCTCCTGACATACATTGGGATAGGTGGCGACGCAGCTAGCGTGACGCCGCGCCAGCACGATCGCTCTTCGGCAGGGTACCGCGGATTCCGCGGTCCCCTGAAACGGGGAGACTTCCTGATCCGGGCAACCATGGGAGCGGATGTGGTGGCCCGCGATGGTCGCGCACCTCGGCGGCGCGACCATCGCGCTCGTGACCGAGCCCGACGACGGCGCGATGTCGAGGTAGGCATGGGCGAAGAGGCGTCGAGCAGGGCGTCCGAGAACGGGAAGCTCTGTCTCATCACACCGGGACCCAACCCGCTCGAGGTCAGCCCTACGTCGAGCGCGGTGGACGGGCGCCGACTGCAT
>JBKQRF010000020.1:0-7812 GCA_052144055.1 Candidatus Limnocylindrales bacterium | reverse complement strand
TCGCCGCGGTGACGGCGTTCGGGGCCGACGCAGTGGTCCTGGGCGCGCGGCCTCGGACTGGGCCGACGGAGGCAGGGCCGCGGAGCGTTGGGCACGTGGCGCGCTTCGTGCTCGACCACGCCCCGGTCCCAGTCGTGCTGGTCCGCCGCTCGGCCTGACCCAGCGGGCCGGCTCACTGATCGCGGCCCTACGGCCCGGCGGCGGGCACTGGAGCGAGCAGGGACAACGTCGCCATCACGCCATTCGCGCAAGCGTGCCGTCGAGGCCGAGCTCCGACACCATTGGAGGATCGCGGATGCGCCGTCTCGTCGTGCGCCCAGCGGTGAAGCTCCGCACCATCGCCGGGCACAAGTGGGGACGACCGAAATCGGGTCACTTGGGCAACAGGGCCGGGGCCAGCAGACTGGTTGGCCGTGTCGCCCCGGATCTCGCGCTAGGCAGGAGCCATTTCACGGTCTGTAGACCGCGTCAGCGCCTATACCAGCGCCGCTTACGGCGTCGTTCCACAGGCGTTGGGTGCGTGCCCAGCAGCATGAGCGCACGGATCTTTTGCCACACCTCGTCACACGCGGGTGTCAGCAGCTGCTGGTCGAGCTCGGTGAGCGACTCGCATTCCGCGAGCCACCGGTACCGGTGCACGCACGGTCACCATCTGGCGATCGTCGTGCGCGGCACTAACGCGGCCTTGGCACAAAGCGGCTCAGCTTGAGTCTGGCCTTTGCTGAGACACTGGCGGGCCGGTTCGACACGGGCGTGCGGCTGTGCGGCTCGTGCAGCACTGCACGAACGCAGATCAGGCGCGCCGGAAGATCACCGGCTGGACAGGAGAGCAGACCCGCTCCACATCGCCGGGCTCACCGGGCGTCGGGTCATGCGTTCGCCGTCCCGGCCTCGCGGCTTGCGCCGGCCACAGCCGCAGGCCGTCCATACCAGCAGCCACACGGTCGGCCGTTCTATGCTGTCGAGCGGGGGGTGTCAGGTGGGCGACAAAACGCCAAAGCGGTCGCCGAAACCCAACAAGCCGAAGCCGCCGAAGAAGCCCCTCGCATAACTGGACATGCGTTCGAGCACAAGCCACGCGGGGGCTCCAGGATCGAGCGAGGGGTCCCGATTAACAACCTACTCGTGTCTCGATCCCGAAACGGTGAGGGAACCCACAACAGGGCGGAGCGTGAATGGAGCGCGAGTTGCGGCGAGACGAACCTCGGCCCATTGACCTGGTAGTGGCCGATGTGCTTCGCGGAGCGGCTGCTCTGTCGAACCCTCGCCGCTAGGCGCCAGTGGCGAAGGCCAGGATTCGCTCGCGATCACGGACGAGGGACACGTCGCAGCACTCGGGTAGATCTCCCTCCGATGGGCGGCGATCATCGCCTGATCCGCTCAGGCCTTCGTCGGAGCTGCGGTTGTTCCCGTCGCGGGGCTCGCCTCGCCACGAAGTGCCGCTCCGCCGACACCCAGCAGGCCTGCCACGGCATCATCCACACTGTTGAAGACGCGTCCTCGGAAGCGCTGCGCCAGGGAGCCGGCGGTCAGCTCCGTGCCGAGGCGCCCGAAGGGGTGCGCCAGCGCGAGCGTCGTACCCTGCCCGGCCAGCTCGGTGTCGATCTCGGCCAGCACCTTCGCGCCAGTGAAGTCGAGATCGTCGATCCCTACTGCCTCGACCACCACCGCGCGCACCGGTTCGCCCGACTCTCGGATCACGGCTCGCAGTCGGTCGGCAAAGTGCTGGGCGTTGGCGTAGAAGAGGGGGGCGTCATAGCGGAAGACACACAAGCCGGCCGGAACACTGGCCTCCGGATAGTGGTGGCGGGACACCCAGACCCCCTCGACCCCACTCAGCCGGCCCAGCAGCGAGTCGCCCGGTCGGGCCCACAGGTAGGCCCGCCGGCCCAGGGCAAGCGCGATCGCCAGGTAGATGCCCTGCTGGATCCCCACCAGCGCGACGACGGTCAGGGTGATCAGCGCGATCACCCATTCGGGCCGGCTATAGCGGGCGACAGCAGCCAGGTCGCGCCACTGCACGAGCTTGACGCCGACGGCCACGAGGATGCCGCCGAGCGTCACTTCGGGCAGGTTCGCCAGCACGCCCGTCGCTAGCAGCAACACCGCCCCGACCACCCCCGCGGCCACCAGGTTGGCCGCCTGGCTGCGGCCCCCCACCGCGGCCACAGTCGCCGTGCAGGTCGGGCTTGCGTTGACCGCGAAGCCACCGGACAAACCAGACAGGAGACTCCCCGCGCCGACGGCCACGAAGTCGCGGTCGATGCGGACGTCGTACCCGCCGGCCGCGGCGAAGCCACGCGAGGTTGCGGCAGTCTGTGCCAGCGTCACGAGGAAGATGGGCACCACGATGGGCACGAGCTCGGTCACGTCGGCGGGGCTCAGTGCGGGCAGGGCGAGCGCCGGGAGGCCCGCCGGCAGCTCGCCGACCAGGGCCGACACCATGCGCGCGGAGGCCGAAGGCTACGACGGCCCCGAGTGAGGCAAGGACCGCCACCAGCGCGCCTGGGAAGCGCGGGTCAAAGCGCTCTCCTCCTAGGACGACGAGGATGACCGCCAGGCCCAGCAGCAGCGTCGCGTCGTTAGCTTGGCCGAGGTGCCCCATGACGGCGAGGAGCTGGGGTAGCGTGCCCACGCTCGAGCCCGGGAGTCCGAGGATGACGTGGAGCTGTCCGACGACGACCGTGACGCCCACGCCCGAGAGGAACCCCGACATCACGGGCCGGGGCAGGAGATCGGCCAGGAAGCCGAACCGCGCGACGCCGGCCACTAAGACGGCGGCGCCGAGCAACAGAGCGAGAAGCACGACCAGAGGGCCGTACGCGGGGTTCGAGGTCGCCACGAGCGAGCCGACGCCGACGGCCATCATCGGGCAGATCGTCGAGTCGGGTCCGATGGAGAGCTGCCGCGACGTGGAGAAGACGACGGCTCCGATGGCGCCTGCGAGGAACGCGTAGAGCCCGGTGATCGGCGGCATCGCGGCAAGTCTCGCGTCGGCCATGCTCACCGGCACGCACACGGCGGCGAGCGAGATGCCCGCGCACATCCAGTGCCAGCCACCTCCGCTGGTAGGTACGCAGGCTGGGGAGGAGCGCGCTCATCAGGTCACGTTGCCAGCATCGCCGGATTGGGTCGGCGCAGCAGGTCCACGACGTCCGCCGTGAGTTGCAGATCGACCATGCGAGACGTCCTCTCCCTCTTCGTCGCGCGGTGCGACCAAGTACGTCGCACCGGGTCCTCGTGCGACGCGGCGCGACGGTAGCACGGCCGACTCGCAGAGGCCCTCGTCCTCCCTCCTACACTCCCCGGACCTCGACGATCAGGAGCGTGCCGCTGCGTGGGAGAAGTTGTACGACGCGCTCCCTGACGGCTGGGCCGTCATGCGCCCGCAGTGGCGCGAGGCGGATCACCCGTGAGCCGTCTGTCTATGCACGACGACTGACCGGTGCCAGGCACGCCGTCGGTCAATGGCATGAGGCGTTCGGCCAGACCGAGGCTATCGCTATGCGCGCCCTCGCCCGGCAGTTGCGGTACCTGCGTGCGTGATGCCCGGACGCTTGGGCCCGGTGCCCGCGCGCACCACGACCTCGTCATGACGCCCTGCTGACTCTCCTGCCGGCTCGGCCGGGAGAGCAACCCGCGTCGATGGTGCCCGTGACGATGCCTGCCGGGTCCTCGATGTTACTGACGATCTCGATTCTCACGTCTCGGCGGTCTCGCCGCTACCGGCATGAAGTTCGCGCGGGCCATCCATCCCTGCTTCGTGAGATCCACAAGCCGCCAACGGTGGCCAGCCAGTCGAAGGCAGGCTCGTCCGACGCCGCCATCTCGACCTGCGCCTGCGCCTCCTGCTCCGGGATGAGCGGATGCAGTCCGGCCGGCTGGCTCGTGCTGGGCCGCGTCCTGGTGGGAAAGACCCCCACTTTCATCGAGACCTCCCTGTCCGCGACCGCCGTGGTGCCCGAGGGTGCCCATGCACCGCACCACATGCGCGTGACGTGAGGGCACCGGCTGCACGCTGTCACGCCCCAGCTGGGCCTCGCGGTGCTCCCACGTGCCTCAGTGGTTCCGGGTGGGCCGGCGTCGAGCGCGAATTGCGGGCACAGACCGTAGCTGCGACCGGCGCACCGCAGGTCGGCCGTCCCCGGAATGAACTCCCCACCGTGCGGAGGATGCCTCTGATCTTGGCCCGGGCTTTACTTGCTGCCGACGGGACGGGCCCTGGACCGGACCGCACGGCGTGGTCGGGCCTTGGAGACTGGCGTGAGGTACAGGTACTCGATGGAGGACCAGCGTTCTCGAAGCGCGGCGGCGGCGTGCAAGATCGCCTCTTCCACCGCCGGCACGGTCAACTCGTCGGCGAAGGTGACGTCGCCGTCGACGATCAGGCTCGATGGCCCGACGACGACGGCGAACAGGTCCGGGACAGCGACAACCCCCGGTTGCGCGGCGATGATGCGGCGCATCTCGCGCAGCATAGGAAGCGGGACGCCGCGGCCCGAGAGTAGCGCTCGGTTCGTCCGCAACAAGAGCACGGAGGCCGCGAGGAGCATCAGACCAATGAGCGCGCTCGCCACCGTATCAGGCGTTGGGTTGCCTGCGACCTGAGTCACGACTAGCCCTGCCGCGGCCACAACGGCACCGGCCACTGCGCAACCTCCGCCGACAATGACGGTCATCGCCGCGGGATCCGTGCTGCGTTGCGCGTGCGTTCGCAGCGAGATACCGCGCCCAGCCGCCTGCCGCCGCAGTGGTCGCCACGCGACCTCCAGGGCGAACGCGTCGAGCGCCACGGTCGTGGCCAACACCAGGTAGGCGATCGCGTAGTGGTCCACGGGCGACGGATGCAGCGCGGAGCGAACGGCCTCCTCGAGCGCGAGCCCGGCACCGCCGATGAAGATGCCGAGGGCCGCGAACAGCGACCAGAAGAAGCGCTCGCGTCCGTACCCGAGCGGGTGGGTCGCATCCGGAGGCCGAACGCTACTGAGCACGCCGATGAGCAGGAACACCTCGACCGCCACGTCGGCGGCGTTGGCTGCCGTCTGGGCGCGCAGCGCGACCGAGCTGGTCACCCACGCCGCAATCCCCAGCGCGAGCGTCTCAGCGCCGTTCACGGTCAGGGAGACGAGCACGCTCCGGCGCGTGGTACTGGCAGCGGTCGTCTCGGCCATCCGTGCCATCCTCCCTACACCCCGGTTCGCAGAGCCGCTGCGCCTGCCCCTACTAGCGTGCATTGCGCGGGATCTCGGCAGGCCGGGCCGGTCCCATGGATCGCGGCGCCATCAAACGCGCAGCGCAACTGCCCACAGGAGCGGCCGGACGTGCCGATCCGAGTGACGTGCCGCCTCGCTCACGGCGGAGCGTCGCCACGGAGTGTCGAGCGAGTCAGGCTCGCCGGTCGGACGCGTCCGGACGGGTGTGGCTCAGGCGTGCTCCTCGTCCAGGTCGGCCTCGGCCTTGGTCCGGTGGATCGTGCCGGGTGCGTGTTGGGGCGGGGCATAGACCGTGTAGAGCTTGAGGTCGACCGAACCCTCGTTCACGAAGTTGTGGCGCATGCCAGCGGGGACATGGACCAGATGACCGGGCGACACCGGGCTGCGCAGGCCCTCGAGCACGGCCACGCCCTCGCCCTCAACGAAGACGAGGACCTGGTCCACGGCGGCGTGGACCTCCTCGCCGATCTCGCCGGCCGGCGGGATGCTCATCACGACAACCTAGGCATGCGGCCCGGTCGAGACGACCTCGCGGAAGAACGAGTTGCGCGTCGCTCGGGTGAGGATGTTCTCATTGAATGGCATGGTGACCTCCTGGTCTCGCGGGTAGACGCAGGGCCGCTCCTGCGAACGTGTGAGGCGCGACCGGTTCGTCGCTCCCTGATGAGCCCCGCAGCGATTAGCGGGGTCCAACCCGGGGCAAAGTGTCGTTGACGGCCGGCCTGCGTGACGGCCCGTGTCCGAGCAGGCGCTGCGGCCTCCCGGGCGGCCACTAGCTCAGGTGGAGGTTTACGCCCAAGAAGACGAGCGGCCACAGCACCACAGCGAGGGCTGCCGAGGCGATCGGCATGACGGCGGTGAGATGCGTGAAGAACGCGTGACCCGACGCCACGACCACGCCGACGACGAGGTACACGACGCCAAGGATGGACGAGAACCCGCTCATGGCTGCTGCTCCCTGCTGTCCGCGGACCCCGGACCCGAAGGACTCGCCGCGTCCGCTCAGATCCTGATGACGCCCAGCACCAGCAGGATCACCACCACGATTACGATCACGCCGACGATCCCGACGCCACCGCCTCTGTTCATCTCAGCCTCCCGTTCTCAGTACCCAGTAGGGCCATCATCTGTGGGGCGGGCACCAATCTCGCCACGGCGGGGCGTCAGGTCGGACGCTCGGGCGTCGGAACCGAACGGTCGCCGTGGCCCCCCGACATCCGGCCGGCCGTTCGCACGTCGTCACCCAGATTCCCGAGGTCCACACGAACTGCGTCCCCCGCATTCCCGACGCGGTCCTTGAGATCCGTGCCGTCGAGGCCGCGGACGGACTTCCTGACGGCGGTCTTGACCGTGCGGTAGGTGCGCTTCACATCGGCCATCAGTCCATCTACGTTAAGTTCACGTCAGATACGCGGGCCCCACGCCGATGGTCAGCGCCAGGACCAGCAGGATGAGCAGGATCCCGAGGAGGAGGCCGAGCAGCTCGAACTCTTCTCGTCGGCGGGTCCGCGGCCCGACCTGAGTCCCCGCACGGCCGGCAAGGTCTCCAATTTGCTCGCGCGCCTCGATGCTCGTCATTGCCCGCTCCTCTCGAGGCGATATCTGCGTCGAAACACATCGGGACCGAGCGGGATGGCGTTGTTCGTCAGTGAATGTGCGCAATCCATGCAGGCAGAGGGCGCCGGAACGGGCGATCTCCGCCGCGCGCTCGCAAGGGAGGGCGCGCTTCTGACGCTACGCCGTCTTGACGTCGCGCTCGAGCAGGACGGGAAGCGTCCGCATCTCGAACGACGGTCCCGGCGTCAGATCGACGCTCGCCACGCGCCAGCCGTCCTTGGCCCACTCGTTGAGGTGCTTCACCAGCGCCTCGAGATGCGTCCCCTGCTGCTCCCAGTGGATGCTCTCGACCTTGTATTCCACGTGACCCACGGGTCTCCTTCATGGCTCCTGGGCTCTCGGTCGGGCTCGCAGCTGCGAGCCGCACGGACAGCCGTCCAGATCAGCCGGTGCCACAGTGTCAGCTCCACCCCACGATGTCATGACGGTCCGTCATGGGCACTCCTCGGCGAGGCCGCGGCGCCGGCCCATCCGGTCTCAGGCCGGACCGCGATCGGGCGGTTCAGGGCTTGTCCTTGGGCCCGGCCATCGGCTAGCTCCTCCGGGTCGCGGCGGTGCTGATGGGCGCCACCGTCGCCCGACCCGTAGTCGGCCGCAGCGCTGTGCGGCAGAGGTTGGTCGCGGTTGCCCTCGGGCAGCCTCCGGACCGAGGAACTCGGAGACCTCCCCGGTTCGTGTCCCCCTCCAACAGAGTTGGGCGACGCGAACCACGCCCGCGGGTCCACACCGTGGACAGCCATGCAGAGCCAGTTCCAGGGGGCACCTTCTGTAGCCGAGGCGGCGAATGGCCCGACCAGGGCGTCCAAGAGGGTCGGCACGCCACCGGCGAGCACCAGCGTCTTGTCAGTCCCTCTCGGCCCGGCCAAGCACGCCGACGTTTGCCGGTGCGCATCCTGCCCCCGACGCAGCTAGTGCTTCGTCTGGACGACCTTCGCGCCATCGATGGTGGCGTCGATCACCGTGGTCGGGTGCGCACTCGGAT
>JBKQRF010000019.1:0-2796 GCA_052144055.1 Candidatus Limnocylindrales bacterium | reverse complement strand
CCCGAGCTGAAAGGCCTACCTTTTCTCGAAATTGCACGCCGCCGCGGTCAGGAACCGTGGGATGCCTATTTCGACGTCCTGCAAGCATCCGGGCCGAAGCTCGAGAGCATGATCTGGGTCGGCGAGTTGTTCACCGAGGAGCATGCCACCGATTGCGTCACACATCCCTTGTTCAACCTCGGGGTTGACTGCTCCAGCTCACGTGTCGACGGGCCAGTTAGCGCGCAAACCCAACACCCGCTCTACTTCGCGGGTCATGTCTACTACCTCGCTCATTACGTCCGTGAGCGCGGCGTGATCCGTCTTGAGGACCTCATTCGAAAGATGACGTCGATGCCTGCGACCCACTTCGGCCTTCGCGATCGCGGATTGATTCAAGTAGGGGCCGCCGCGGACGTCGTCGTCTTTGACAATCGGACCGTCGGGCCGGGATCAACCATTGAAGATCCGCTCGCCTATGCGCGAGGCGTTGACCACGTGCTCGTGAACGGGATCGCCGTTGTTAGGGACGGGCAGCACACAGGAGCTCGCCCGGGCAGGCATCTCCTGCGCCGATGAAGACCGGGCCGATAGTGGTGTTTCGCCTCCAGCTTTGCACAGTCTCCGGAGTCCGTCACCCTCACTCAGGTATTCCAGGACCCGGGGCGCGGTGCGCTCGGGGCTGTGACAGACTGGCCACACCAGGACGCGAGCTAGAAGTGCGGTGACCTCAATGTGCTGTCCGCGAGGAAGATCAGGGTGCCGTCGTCACCATGCTGGGCGGCGAGCTCACGCACAGCACGCTCTTCGACCTTCTGGGGGACCTCGCCCGCCGGGTCAACGACGGGGACGTGCGGAGATAGGCGTAAGCGCGCCATCAGTCTAGCAGCGGCAGCCGACCGATCCCGGCACCCATGGCTCACAGTAGTAGCGGACAATGGCACGCCAGGCCGCCGCGGCATCGCTGCGCAGCCCGGATACCGGACCTCCTGGAGGCGATCGAGGCAGGGCAAGTGACCGCGCTCTATGGCTACAGCTTCGTGGGCCTGTCGCGCTCCGTACCAGAGCTGGCACGTCTCATCGCACATTGCACCGAGAAGGAAATCCCGGTTCGCCTCGTCGCCGACCACATCGATACTTCCGCCGCGTTGGACCGGCTCGCAACGCAGGTGCTCGACTCGGTGGCCAAGTTCGAGGCCAATGTGGCATCAGAGCAGCGGTGGGCGGCGCGCGCGGCCAAGCTCGCACGGGGGGAGCCGATCGGCGCCGCCCACCGCGACAGCGAGTACGTGTCGGAAGAGGAACGCGCGATCATCGCAGCGTTCCAGCAGAGCGGGTTCCCCAGAGCGCCGCGGGATCCCTGAACGCGCGGGGCATCGGACCCAGTTTTCAGAGCGACTGGCGAGGTGGACAGCTCCCGCAGAGAGTGCCTAGCGCTCCGGTAAGTCCCCAGGGTAGCGAGCCAACACCCACCGAAGCTCCTTGTTCGTCAGAGGTCGGCCTACCTCACGGCGGCAGCGCTCCTCTGCCCTGGCGATGTACGCCAGCCGGAGCCGCCGGTTCAGGGCGCTCCAGTACAGCGCCGGATCTGCGCGGCTCATCGCGCTGGTAGGTCTCTCGCGCTCCATCGCCATCCTCGTCGTCAGCCGAAGCGCAGGGTAATCCGCCGAGAGCCGATCTGGGCGACGAGATCACGCCCCTCGCCCTCCCCTGGCGAGCCACCGAGATCGGCGATGTAGGCGGCCAAGGTGCGCAAGTACACGTCGCGGCGGTTGCCCCGGTAGGTGCCCGAACCCAGCGTTGATGGCTTCGGATCAGGCGTGGTGCTGCGGGTACGCAGCGTCGTCATCGCGCGTGGCGGGCCACCAATGACGGGCATCATCCACGGGGCGGGAGTCAGCGCCAAGCTCGACAGTAAGGAGCACGAACAGAACGAGCGCGAGCGCAACAAAGACTAGCGTTTCCATACCGCTGGTCTATTTAACCACACCTGATCAGAGCAAATCCAAGCACTGGAATATCTAATCAGAGAAGCTGATCAATGCAGCACCGAGTTCGCGGTCAAGGCCGCGTACAGGCACGGCCCGCGCCTACCATGGGCAGCGCGACCATGGCTCCCACTGATCGGATTGCGCCCTCCCCAACCGCCGGTCCGCCATGCCCCGTCTGCGGTGCCGCGACGACCCGCCAGACCGCGCACAAGGGCCGCTGGTTCCGGCCCCGGCGTCGCCGGTCGGAGAGCAGTCCACGGTCGTCGAACAGCAAGGCACCGAGCACGGTTCGCGCGTTCGACCCAGGAGCGTTGGCTGGCGGCTTAAGCCCGCCTGACTACGCCTCGCTCAGCGCCGAAATCCTCGCGACGGCAGGCCCAAGATGACCAACGCCACGGCAAAGGCGGCGGCGCCTGCCTCGATGGAGACACGCTGGCTCAACAGCAGGAACGCGAGGACGACGCAGACCGCGAGGAAGATGGGTAGAGCGATGCGTCCAGTCATGCGATCCGACTCCGTCCCAAGGCGCTGCTCGACGACTGACTTGTCAACTTCAGCCGCCGCATTCTGCCTCCGACTTGCACCGCTTAACCGGCGTCACCACCGAAGCAATCAATCTCTCCGCTCTTGGGCGGTTCCGGGGGACTGATCCTCCTGCACGACCGGACGCCAATTAGCAGAGTGCCCTAACTGGCCAATGATGGTCGATACTCAGGGCCTGTAGCCGAAAGATCCCGTTCAGATCGTGAGGTTTGTGCCATCAAAGCTGGCATCGCGTGCCGCCACGATGGCCGCCATGAGCTTCGCGATCGCCTTGACCGATGAG
>JBKQRF010000018.1:0-9201 GCA_052144055.1 Candidatus Limnocylindrales bacterium | reverse complement strand
GCCTCGGCCACCTCGGGGTCGAGGTTGTTCATCAACATGCGGAGTGCCGCTTCCTGGCCCCAACCCTTGCACGTCCGTTCGGGGCCGCGAGGCGCACGCACGGGCCGTGGGCCATGGCCGGGGGTGGCGATGATCGAGCCGCTGGGGCCGGTTGGTCTAACGGAGGATGCCGACACCGCAAGCGCAGTCGCATTCATGAGTGGGAACCTACGAGAGGGCGCGACCGCCCGCAAGACTCGGCCCAAGAATCAGTCTCACGCGTGAGACCAAGTCCGGCTTGCTTGTTGCAGCGCGGCAGTTTCGCGCCGTATCCTCGCCACCGGTATGGAGTCGTCTCCCATTCGAGACATGGGGACCGCGTCGGCCGCCGATCGAGCATTGGCCGTGCTGGACCTTTTGGCCGAGCGCGGGCACCCGATGGGGTCGATGGCCATCGCCCGCGAGTGCGCCATTCCGCGCTCCACGGTGTACCGCCTGCTCAACGTCCTACGCTCGCGCGACTACCTCGCCTACGACCAGCGCGGCAGGAGGTGGTCACTCGGCCTACGACTCTTCCAGGTCGGTCCCGCGTCCCCAACGGTCGCGCAGGTGCTGCTCGTCCTCGAGACGTTCGACACCCGGGTACCCCGCCTGTCCGTCGCCGATATCGCACGGCGCACGGGGTTGGATGTCGCGCGGACGAGCCAGCTGGTCGATGTCCTGCTCTCGGAGAGGCTGCTCGCGGCGGATCAGACGGGGCGTGTCGGACTCGGACTCCGGATCGTCGGTCTGGCAGCGCGCGTGGAGCCGATCGAGCACCTGTTGCGGGTGGCCCGCCCCCATCTGGAGCTCCTGCGAGACCGGACCGGCGAAACCGCCAACCTGCTGGTGCGGGACGGAGTGAGCGCCCTCTATCTCGACCAGGCCGAGAGTCCTCGCGCGCTGCGTGTGTCGGGCTGGACGGGACGCCGCATCCCGCTCGCCGGAAGTGCGAGTGGCGCCGCGCTGGCGGGTCCGGGAGTGCACGTCGCGTCCGACGCGGTGGAGCCTGGCGTCATCGCGGTCGCCTGCGGGATCGGCGGTATCGGCGCTCTCCAGGCAGCCATCAGCATCACTGCCCCCGTCGCCCGCCTGCAAGGCTCGCTGCTGGCGCGCGCCGAGGCCGAGGTCGCGGGAGCCGCAGAGGCCATTGCCCGAGGCGTGATTGCCGAGGGCGGCGGCACCGGGATGACGCCAGAACCTGTCGCGGCCGTCGCCGCAGCGGCTGGGCTGGCGGCGGACCGGGAGGAGGCCGGCTGAGAGAGGCTGCTCGCTGCGCGTCCCTGGGTTGATCGGAAGGGAGCAAAGGCAGGAGGAGCGATTCATGGTTGCTCATCGCATGGCGAGTGGACGCGCTATCGGCGCGGCCACCATCATCCTTGTCGTCGGCGCCCTCGTGGGCGCCTGCACGTCGTCGGGGAGCGGGGCATCAGCGAGCGTCGGACCGCTCAAGATCGGGTTCTTCGCCCCTGAGTCCGGCGACACCGCGGCGGATGGCCAGAGCGCCTATGACGCCGCGCAGCTGGCGGTTAAGGACATCAATAGCGCAGGCGGAGTCAGCGGCCGGCAGTTCACCCTCGTGAACTACGATGACGCCGGCGACCCTAAGCAGGCCGTGACGATCGCCACCAAGCTCGTGACGGAAGACAACGTCACCGCGGTCGTGAGCGGCTCGTACAGCGACCAGACGCTGGCGGCCGCCCCGATCTTCGAGCGGGCCAGCATGCCGTTGCTCGCCGCCTACGCGGTGAACCCGGGCATCCCGGCGACGGGGAAGTTCATCTTCCAGCAGGACTTCACCGGTAACGTCGAAGGCGCCGCCGCCGCGTACGCGATGGTGCAGGACCTGAAGGCCACGAAGGTGGCGATCGTCGCCATCCAGAACGACTTCGGCACCTCGCTGGTTGCGGGGTTCAACAAAGAGGCCGCGGCGCGCGGCGCGACGATCGTGGCTACCGACTACAACCAGTTCGGCGAGAAGGACTTCACGCCGATCCTGCAGCGGGACGTGAGCAAGGGCGCGACCGGGTTCTTCATGGCCCAGTACTACACCGAGGCACAGCAGTTCATCGCCAACTGGAACACCCTCGGCCTGCATCTTCCGCTTGTAGGGACCGAGGGCGTCGACTCGACGACGCAGTTCTTCCAGCCGGTGGGCGCCGCCGCCAACGGCATGGTGTTCACCACGCCGTTCAACCGGGACAGTACTGCGCCGGTGGTCGTGTCCTTCATCAAGGAGTTCACGGCCGCCTACGGCCACGCGCCCGACATGGTCGCCGCGACCACGTACGACTCCTTCATGGTGCTGAAGCAGGCGATGGCCAATGGCACCACAGCCGATCAGATCCAGGCCGGCATCGCCGCGACCAAGAACTACGTCGGCGTCACCGGGACCATCCAGACTTACAACGGCCACGGCGAGGTGGTCAAGGCGGTCGACCTCGAGATCATCAAGGACGGCCAGGTTCACCACTACGGGGAGGTGACGGACCCCTCGATCATCACCCCGTAAACTCGGCAGGCGATCCGGGCTGAGGTGGGCGAGGGATGGACCTTTTCGCGTCGAGCGTGGTCCAGGGCATCGTGCAGGGTTCGCTGTACGCCCTGATCGCGCTGGGCCCCTCGCTCACCTACGGCCTACTGCGCATCCTCGACGTCGCGAACGCGGCCGGGCTGGCGCTGGGTGCCTACGTCGGCCTGGAGGCGTTCACGCTTACGGGCCAGTGGTGGCTTGCGCTCGTGGCGGGGGCGCTCGCCGGCGCTGCGCTGGGCTGGCTCCTGCAGCGGCTGCTGTACCGTCCGATCCTCGGCCGCGGCCCGATCGTCCCGCTCGTGGCCGGCATCGGCGTGTTCATCGCGGCCGAGGAAGCGTTCCGCCTGGTCTTCGGCCCGTACAACCAGGCGTTCCCGGCGGTCATCCCGCTACCGACGCTCGAATTGGCCGGCACACGGATCTCCGGCGTCGAAACGCTCAGCGTCCTGATCGGCGTGACCGTGTTCCCGGCCACCTGGCTGCTTCTCCGGCGTACGCGGCTCGGGCTCGTCTGGCGCGCGACCTCGCAGGATCGCGAGATCGCCCAGGCGGTCGGTATCAACAGCGGCCGGGTCATCGCCTCGATCTTCCTACTCGGGTACGCCCTCGCCGCGATCGGTGGCGTGCTGCTCGGAGTGACCTACAACGCGGTGTACCCCACCATGGGCGACATCCCGGCCTACAAGATGCTCGCGATCATCGTGCTCGGCGGGCTGGGCAACCCGCTCGGGACGGTTCTGGCGGCCATGCTGCTGGGGCTGCTCGAGACCTTCGTGGTCGCCTACTTCGGGTTCGTTCTGCCGCGCGACGCCATCGCCTTCATTGCGCTGATCCTGATCCTGCTGGTCCGACCACAGGGGCTGCTGCCCGGCGACGTGGTGATCCAGTGAGCCTGGCCTACCTTGAGGTCGTCCTGGTCACCCTGACCATCTATGCCATCCTGGTCGTGAGCCTCAACATCGTGGCCGGGTACGCGGGCCAGCCCAACCTTGCCCAGGGTGCCTTCTTCGGCATCGGTGGCTACTTCGCGGCCGTCCTCTCGACCCACTACGGCTGGTCGTTCTGGGCCACCATCCCCGCCGCGATCGCGACCTCGGGCCTGGCCGGTTTCGTCCTGGGCGCGATCAGCCTGCGGCTGCGAGAGGACTTCCTCGCGGTCACGACGATCGGGCTTAACTTCGTCGTCGTGGCGATGTTCCAGTACGTGCCCTTCTTCGGCGGGGCGGTGGGCGTCTACGCCATTCCGCTGCCATCGATCGGGGCGCATCAGTTCGGGAACGGCGACTTCCTGGCGGTCGGACTGGCGATGCTCTGCGTGGTTGTGGGCCTGTCGTGGTACCTGGAGCGCACCTGGTTCGGGGCCGCACTCCTCGCCATCAAGGACGACGAGGCCGCGGCAGCGGCGACCGGCATCCCCGTGGCGCCCTACAAGATCGGCGCATTCGTGCTGAGCTCGGGCCTGGGCGGCCTCGCCGGGGCTCTCTACGCGCCGTTCCTCTCCGCGGTCACCCCCACGAGCTTCGGGTTCAGCGAGTCGGTGGTGATCCTCGCGATGCTGATGTTCGGCGGGGTCGGCGTGATCGCCGGGGCGCTGGTCGGCGCCATTGTGCTGGGCGCGCTCCCCGAGGTGTTCCGCTTCATCTCGGACTATCGGCTGCTGACGTTCGGCGCGATCCTGGTGCTCATGCTGCGCTTCCAGCCGCAGGGGCTGCTGGGGCTCGATAGCGCGGCGCTCCGCGCTATCGAGCGCATCAGCCAGGGATGGATGGGACGCCATGGGCCGGCGCCAGGGGCGGGGAAGACCGGAGAATCCCGTGGCCCTGCTTGAGGTGGACGGGCTGACGGTGCGCTTCGGAGGCCTGACGGCGCTCGACGGGATCGGCCTCAGCGTAGCCGCCGGTGAATTCGTATCCATCATCGGTCCCAATGGTGCTGGTAAGACGACTCTGTTCAATGTCATCGCCGGGGCACAGGCCCCCACTCGTGGTGAGGTCCGGCTCGACGGCCGCTCGATGCGCGGAGTCGGTGCGAGCCGTATGAGTCATCTGGGCGTGTCGCGCACATTCCAGGTCGCCAAGCCGTTCCGCTCGCTGTCCGTGCGGGAGAACGTGCGGCTCGCCGCGGCAGGGGCGCGGACGCTCACCTCCGTCCGGGCATTCGGCCCGCGCCTGCGAGCACGAGCCGCGACCCGCCGGGTCGAGGAGCTCCTGGCCCTGACCGACCTCGAAGGGGTGGCGGATCGACGCGCCGTCGCGCTCAACATCGGCGAGCTGCGCCGCCTCGAGCTGGCGCGCGCGCTGGCGGCCGAGCCGCGACTGCTGCTGCTCGACGAGCCAGCAGCAGGGATCGGGGCCGACGGGATGCGGCCACTGGCGCAGCTCATCAGGGGCGCGCACGAGCGGGGCCTCACCGTCCTGCTGGTCGAGCACCACGTGGGGTTCGCGCTGTCGCTGTGCGACCGGGCCGTCGTCCTCGACGCGGGGCGAGTGATCGCGAGCGGCACGCCCGAAGCCGTGCGCAGCGACCCAGCCGTCGTCAACGCCTACCTCGGCCGCTCGTCGTCCGGGTCCCGCTCGTGGACCGACCGTCCTTCGGCCGCGGGCGGTCCCGGACCGACAACCAGCGGCCCCAGTGCCGCGGCGCCATGAACGCCGCCGAACCGCTGCTCCAGGTGACGGAGCTGACGGCCGGATACGGTGAGCTGCAGGTGCTCCACGGGGTGTCCCTGACCGTGGAACCGGGCGAGTTCGTCACGGTCATCGGGGCGAACGGCGCGGGCAAGTCGACGCTCCTCAAGGCTATCATGGGGCTCATTCCTGCGCGTGGAGGAATTCGCTGGCAGGGAGCCGATCTCCTCGCGCAGCCGCCCTATCGTCGGGCGGCGCTGGGCATCGCGTATGTGCCCGAGGGCCGCCGCGTATTCCCCAGCCTCAGTGTCGAGGAGAACCTCGTGGTGGGCCTCCAGGCGACGCGCCGGAATCCGGCGGAAGCGATCGAGGAGGTCTACGCGCTGTTCCCGAGGCTTCGGGAGCGACGGAGGCAGTCTGGGCGGACGCTCTCTGGCGGGGAACAGCAGATGCTCGCGATGGGGCGCGCGTTGGTGCTCGATCCGCTCCTGCTGGTCGCCGACGAGGTCTCGCTCGGTCTCGCTCCCGTCGTCGTCGACCGCATCTTCGAGGTGATGGTGGAGATGAACCGGCGTGGCCGGGCGGTGCTCCTTGCCGAGCAGAACGCACGTATCGCCCTCGAGGCGGCCGCGCGGGCCTACGTCCTCGACACGGGGCGCGTCGCCCTGGAGGGACTCGCCGCGGATCTCCGCATCGACACGCGCATCGTCAGCGCGTACCTCCAGGAGTTCTGACGCCACCGGGCAAGGTCCGGTCGGACACCGACCCCGCCGGCCGGCCGAACGCATCCTCGGTCAGACGTCGGGCTAGAACACTGGCTACCGTTCCAGGCGTCACCACCGGTTGGACGAGCAGCGCGACCGTCGCGGCTGTCCGTCTTGGCTTCGGGGGCTGGCCAGGGGCAGCGCCTCGTCTCGGTCTCATGACCTGGACGCCATGCGCCGCGGACTCCTCGCGCCACCTGCCCCGAGACGCCCTCTCCGGCCCGTGCGGCCGGGCACCCTGACGGAGCACCACCCCCATGACTGCACTCCCCGCGGCTGGGGCGTGGGCGCTTGCCCTGGCCAGCGCACTGGGCTACGGCACCGCCGACTTTGCCGGTGGCCTCGCATCCCGGAATGCGCGCGTCCTGCGCGTCGTTGCGGCCGCCGTACCGGCAAGGCTCCTCGTGAACCTGCTCCTGCTCCCAATCCTCGGGGCGGACTGGTCCGCGCCAGCCGTGGCCTGGGGCGCTGGCTCCGGCCTCGCCTCCGCCGGGTCGTTTGCGCTCCTCTACGAGACGCTCGCCCTGGGCCCGATGAGCGTCCTCTCGCCGCTCACGGCCGTGATCTCCGCCGTCATCCCTGTTGTTGTCGGCCTCCTGGAGGGCGAGCGTCTCGGGACTGCGGCGATGCTCGGGCTGCTGGCCGCGGTGCTGGCGATCGTCCTCGTCGGGGGCGGTCCTGCCGCGGAGTCGGGCCGGCCTAGCCGCGTCGCGCTCGTGCTCGGCATGGGCGCGGGCGTCGCAATCGCCGCGCAGCTCATCTGCCTGCACCAAGCACCAGCCGAGAGCGGCCTCGCCCCACTGGTGGCAGCGAGTGCCGCGTCCTCGAGCGTCGTGTTGGGCGCCTTCCTGGTCCTGCGCCGACATGTCGACTCGAGACGCCCACACTGGCCACTTGCCTTGGGTTCGGGGGCCCTGTCTGCCTGCGCGAACCTGGCCTTCCTGCTGGCCGTCCGGTCCGGCGAGCTCGCGATCGTGGCGGTCATCACAGCGCTGTTCCCTGCCGTCACCGTGCTGCTCGCGCGCCTCGTGCTGCGCGAGCGGCTCCACCCGACGCAAGTCGCCGGTCTGGCCGCTGCGGCCCTCGCCGTGTCGCTACTCGCGCGCGCGTAGCACAGCCGGCAGACACGCTGCCAAGCGACTTCTGCGCGACGCCCGAGGCATGTCGAATGCTTGGTCTCGACACGCGCCGCACCTGCCGGGTCGTCACCGAAGAACCTATAGATGCGGTGTCCACGGGCCGAGCCGTCTCCGTGCCGGCTCCGAACCCAGTGACATCGACGACGGTCGGTTCGTCGGGGCACCACTCCCCGACGGCGCCGATGAGATCGAGCTGTTCCTCCACTTGGTCCCACACCGCCTGGGGGTCCATGTCGGAAGGGAACGGTGTCGCGCCATCCCAAGCACAGGCGCCCGACGCCTCCACGACGAGCGTGCGCAGCAGGTAGTCACCCGCGAGGTTCCCAAGCAGGAGGACGCTGGCCGTCCGGCCACCGCGGCCGTGCCAGGTAGCCAGGTACACCGGGAACACCGAGCGCGGCAGCGCGAACCCGATGCGGATACCAGGCTGTGCCGCCTCGTCAGGGGATCCGACCATGCCCTTCACCTGCCCACGAGGCCAGCCAGCAACAATGCGTCCGCCGCGCGGGCCCCCAAGGCATCGGGCGTCTGCTGCGCATAGCGGCGCGTGACGTCGGTGGAGCTATGGCCCAAGTACCGGCTCACCTCCTCGAGGGGCATGCCGTGGTTGACGAGGAGGGTGGCCGTGGCATGCCGGATGCGGTGGGAGCCGAAGGTGGGCAGGGTGCCACCCCCCGCGTGGTAGCGCCGGCGCAGCATGAGCGAGAGGGAGTTGCGCGTGAGGGGCTGTAGTCCGCGCTCGTGACGCGCCGAGAGGCCCATTACCGGATGCGAGCCGGCGCGGCCGAGCTCGTCAGCGAGCGGCGCCCGTCGGGCTACATGCCCGGTCTGCGCACGCGCGGCAGCGCCGCCACGCTCCTCGAGGAGCAGTTCGTCGAGCTCCCACTCGTCAACGACATCCGGGGGCGGGTCCGTCGATGGCGTGCGGCCGGCTACCCGGGCGCCAGCCGCACGACGCTCGATCTCCTCCGTCACTGGCAGGCGCCCGAGCGCGAGCGGCGCCTCTTCTTCTGTCAGCTCGAGGCTGCCGAGACCGCCATCTGGCTCGTCAGCGGACTTCGCGTTCAAGAACGCCTGCGCCTGCTGTGGAGAGAGGCGCACCAGCAGCACCTGCCCGAGACCCGGAGCGAGGTGCACACGCACGATCCCGGCGTAGCTCTGGAACGTGCGGGGACGGACACGCGGCCGTACCGCGTCTGTCAACCACTGGTCGAGATACGCGCCGACGGTGAGCCGCTCGGTGGGCAGCGGGATGCCGCTCGACTCGGCCCGCAGGGCCTCGCGCATCCGCTCAGCCACCGCCGCCCGGGAGCGACCCAGGAGCGAGCGGCGGACCCGCTGTCCGTCCGGCTCGGTGACGAGGACGCGAGCCTCCCAGCGGCCGTCGGGCCGCTTCCGGATGGTGCCCTCGTTCGGCCCCCGACGGCCCATCGCTCCTCTGTCTCCCTGCTGCTCCTATGGCCGGCCATGCATCGGAGCGTCGTCCGACCACGCCCAGGCCTGTCTGCGTATTCATCACTCTGTTGCACCCGCAAAGCAAGCACGACGGGCGCCTTGTGTGCGGTCCCCGCGGGTCAACGGAACTTAACTCGCGGGCCGGGCGTTCGGCTCTAGCGGCGTTCGTGGGCGGCGCGGATGATGGGGACGGTCGACGGGCGGACGACGGCGCGGCGCGCGGGGTGGCTCCGCAGCAGGAGGCGACGATGGATGCACTCTCCTCTTGGCACCTAGTCCTGCTGCTCGCGATCGTGCCGCTGGTGCTCGGGCCGGGCAAGCTCCCCGAGACGGGAGCCGCCATCGGTCTCGCCATACGCGAGTTCCGCAACGCCGTCGAAGGCACGCAGCCGCCGTCCCCTGACGGGGACGGGACGCGGCGCGCATAGGCCCCGCGTCGACCCATGCGCCTCCTCAGCCGGCGTGGCTTCCTCGCCCTGGCCGGTCAGGCCCTGGTCGGGCTAGCGGCGGCACCCTATGTGCGTGCCGCGTCGGTGGTGCCGTTGTTCCATGGGCCGCGCACGGAACGAGTCATCGCGCTCACCATCGACGACGACTGGTCACCCGCGCGGGTCGGCAGCATCTTCGACACGCTCGTCCACGAGGAGGTCGAGGCCACCTTCTTC
>JBKQRF010000017.1:0-2674 GCA_052144055.1 Candidatus Limnocylindrales bacterium | reverse complement strand
GGGCGACCCCGGCGCAGCTCGTGCGGGCAGCCATGCGTGGCAGCGACGGTTCGGTGCTCCTGACCCACGGGGGTCCGGCTCTCACGCCACTGATTCTCCCAACCGTCATCTCGCAGTACCGGGACCTGGGCTTCCGCTTCGTGACCGTGCCTGAACTGCTGGGCTGGACGGCACCAGCAGTTGTCGCGCCAAACCCGGTCGCCTCCGTCGGGCTGCGGGCGCTGTAGCAGGCGGGCAGAAGCGCGCTGGCTCCCATTGACAGATGCTGCCCCAATCTCCTTCGTCGGACTCGCAGAGGCGTGTGGCCAGCGGCTGCCCTCCCGGCCCGCTCCGCTGCAGTCCTAGCACGCCGGTCGCGCCATCGACCGCGTCCGCTCCGCGCAGGCCCGCGCCTCCTCGGACCAGGCCCCGATCCGGCACTGGTACCTCTAACCGCGCGACTGCAGGCAACACGACCGGGCGACAGTGGGTCGCGACCCCGAAACCATTCCACGATCGTGCGGGTCTCGCGTGGCGGGCGGTAGGATGCGAGCATGCCGATGTTCTTCGTCATGCTCCGCCGCTCCGGCCCACGATGGGATCGGTCGCGGCCAATAGAGGAACAGTCCAAGTGGCCCGCGCACGCGGCCTTCATGGATGGCTTGGTGGACGAGGGTTTCGTCATTCTGGGCGGGCCGCTCGAGGACGAGGAGCGCGTGGTGCTCGCCGTGGATGCCGAATCAGAGGATGCCGTCCGCGCCACGCTGGCGCACGATCCGTGGAATGAAACGCATCTCCGCGTCGACGCGGTAGAGCGTTGGACGATCCGGCTCCGCGGGCGGCGGACATAATCGACCCTCGCTCCGGCGTGTCATTCACGACGCGCGCTTCTGCTGGCTGCCCTCCCGGAGTTCCGTCAGCCAGTGGCATCCCGGATTGGCCGAGCGACCTCGGCGGCCATGCGTCGCAATCCATCGGGCCCGAGGCGTCCCGGCACCCCGATGATGAGGTGGTCGGCCCCGGCACGCAGGAACGCGACGGCCGTGGCGCGGGCCTGGCGATGGTCGCGCAGCGATCCTCCGGCGTTGAGCTGGGCGGCGAAAGCAAAGTCCTCGGGGTCCCGCCTGGTGGCTTCAAGGGCATGCCGGATCTCGTCGCGCTTCGCCGCGAAGTAGGCCACGTCACCCGGGCGGTTGCCCGGCATCACCCAGCCCTCGGCATAGCGTGCCGCGAGCGCGATGCCGCCACGTCGCTGCCCACCCAGCCAGATCGCCGGACCCTCGGGGCGCAACGGCGGCGGCTCGTTTGTCGCGTCCCTTAGCGGGTAGAAGGGGTCCTCGAGGGTAACGCCCGGCGGTCGGCGGGCCGCGTCCGAGAACAGGGCCGAGATCACCCCAACGGCGCTCTCGAAGCGGTCGATCCGCTCGCGCAGCGGCGGAAGGGGGATGCCGAACGCCGCGTGCTCGCCGGCGTGCCAGCCGGCCCCGAGTCCGAGGATGAAGCGCCCGCCCGTGACGTGGTCGAGCACGGTGGCGGCCTTGGCCACGAGGGCGGGGTGGCGGAACGTGGCGGAGACAACGGCGACGCCCACCCACAGGCCCGGAACACGGCCCGCGAGTGCAGCCAGCAGGGTGAACGATTCGTAGCTTGCGCCGCCTTGCTCGCGGTTGGCATCGCTCAGATGGTCGCTCGTCCATCCCGCATCGAAGATCCCGAGCTCACCCGCCAGTTCCCAGGTAGCCGCAAGACCCGGCCAGTCGATTCCGGCCGCTTCGGTAGCCGAGATCCGAAACCCGAGGAGCCCAGGACGTGAGTGCACGCTGCCTCCGACGCTGCAATACATGAACGACCCTTCGGCCTCGACGAAGGGTTGTCCCCCGATCGCCGCGCGTCAAGAGCACGCACGCGGGGGGCAGCTTCGGGCCAACTCAGGCGCGTTCGAACCGCAGCCCCAATGACCCAACCCGCTTGCCAACCGGGTGCGGGCACCCGATCCTGTCGGCACAGCTCACAGGAGGCCGACATGGCCGTCGTGGTGATCAATCGCATCCGCTTGCGCATCCCCGTGGATGAGGTCGCGCCCAGCGTCGCCCGAGCGTTCCCGGCGGCCTTCCACTCGCTGCCCGGGTTCCAGCGGTTCTACTTCCTCAAGGTGGCGGAGACTGAGGCGATCGCCCTGATCGTCTGGGCCACCGCCGAGCAGGCGCAGACCGGCGCGGAGAGTCTCGGACCCACCCTGTTTGCCCAGATCCTCGGTCCGCATCTGGAAACCCAGGACCGCGTCGTTGGCGAGATCGTCGCGGAGGCCTCGGCCCAGCCGCCGCTAGGGGGCCTGCGCCACTGAGAGTGACCTCTGGCTGGGCAGAAAGGCGCGGCTGCCCAGACGAGCGGACTTCGTAGCTACGAGGACTGCGGACGGCAGCATGGCATCCTTCGACGCATGACCTGGTCGGACTTGCCCCGGGGAGCGAAGGGATACCGGGTCGCCCACGTCGTCTGGTCGGTGCTGAGCCTCGCCAGCCTTGCGTACATCTGGACGTGCGCGCTGACCCGGCGCCGCAACAGGCGGTTGGGGGCGAGCATCGCCTTCCTCTCGCTCGAGGGCGTGGCGCTGATCGTCGGCCGCGGGGATTGTCCCTTCGCGCCATTGCAGACGCGACTGGGTGATCCCATGCCGCTCTTCGAGCTCGTCCTG
>JBKQRF010000016.1:0-3649 GCA_052144055.1 Candidatus Limnocylindrales bacterium | reverse complement strand
CCGGCAACATAACCAGAGGTGACGCGCATGGCCCCGGAGGGCGCATACCACAGCGACACTCGACCGGACTTCGTGCCCTTCGAGGCGTCGCTCGGCTCGTACCGTGGCTTCGCCTACGCCGGCAACCTCGCCTCGGAGCTGGCCGCGGGACGCTTGAGCGCAGCCGCCGCACTCGACCTCCTCGACGACATGCTGGCCATCCGCGAGCTCGAGGAGATGATCGTCCGTCTCCGCTCGGGCGGCTACGGCCCGCTCCCCGGCTATGACTACCGCGGCCCGACGCACGTCTCGATCGGCCAGGAGGCCTCGCCGGTGGGCGCCTGCGCCGCGCTGCGGGCGGATGACCACGTCACGAGCTCCCACCGCGGGCACGGCGACGCGATCGCGAAGGGCTTTGCCGCGCTGCGGCGGATGCCGCACGAGGCGCTCCGCGCCCGCCTGCCGCACGCGACCGCCACGACTCACGACGAGTGGCTCGCGGCGGCGCTCGAGGAGCACATCTACCGCACGATCGCCGAGCTCTTCGGCAAGGACGAGGGGTACTGCCACGGCCGCGGGGGCGGCATGCACATCGGCGATTTCTCCACCGGGCACCTGGGGGCCAACGCGATCGTGGGTGGCTCGGTCCCCATCGCCACGGGCGCCGCCATGGCGCTGCGCTATCGTGGCTCAGAGCGGGTGGTGTGCTGCTTCGCCGGCGACGGGGCGTACGCCAACGGCGTCGTGCTCGAGTCGCTCAACTGGGCGACCCAGGCGCAGTGGACCAACCACCTGGCCGGCGATCGGCCCTTCGGGCTGCCCATCATCTACTTCATCCAGAACAACCACTACGGGATGACCCACCGCACCGATGACGAGGTGATGGGCGTGCGCCACCTGGCGCGCCGTGCGGCCGGCTTCGCCGAGGACAACATGGGGGCCGAGCTCGTCAACGGCATGGACGTCCTGGCGGTGCGCGACGCCGTGGAACGGGCCGCGGCCCGCTGTCGCGAGGGCCAGGGTCCCGTCCTCCTCGAGGCCAGCACCTATCGCTACTACGGCCACTCGCTCTCGGACCCGCGCAACGAGTACCGCACCCGCGATGAAGAGGCGGCCTGGCGTGCGGTCGACCCCATCGAGCAGCTCAAGGCGCAGCTGATCGAAGCCGGCGCGGCCGATGCGCAGAGCATCGCCGAGCTCGAGACACGCGCCCGCGAGCGCAACGCGCGGGCGGCCGTCCGGGCTGCCGCGGCGACGGATCCAGACCCGGCCGACCTCTTGCGCTACCTCTACACCGACACGGCGGCAGACGAGGTCCCGGCGCCCGAGCAGGCGGTCGTCACGTACGCCGACCCCCCCACGGCCAAGCGCGTCGAGGGGGCCATCACCTACCGCGACGCGATCCGCGAGGCGCTCGTCGAGGAGATGCTGCGCGACCGACGGGTCATCCTCTATGGCGAGGACCTCGCCGACTACGGCGGGGCGTTCAAGGCCACCAAAGGCCTGCTCGAGGCGTTCGGCCGGCAGCGCGTCTTCAACACGCCGATCTCCGAAGCCTGCATCTGCGGGACCGCCGTGGGTGCCGCCATGGTCGGCCTGCGCCCCGTGGTCGAGCTCATGTACATGGACTTCGCGCTGATGGCGTCGGACCAGATCGCCAATCAGGCCGGCAAGTGGCACTACATGTCGGGCGGCCAGGTGGAGGTGCCGCTCGTCATTCGCGCCTCGGTGGGCGCGGGCAAGGGCTATGGCGGCCAGCACAGCCAATCGCTGGAGAGCCTCTTCACCCACATCCCGGGGCTCTATGTGGTGTACCCGGCCACGCCTGCAGACGCCAAGGGTCTCTTGAAGGCGGCGATCCGCACCAACAACCCCGTCCTCTTCGTCGAGAGCCAGGCCCTCTACCCGACCAAGGGCGTCGTGCCCGACGACGATCGCCTCGCACCGATCGGGGTAGCGCGCGTCGCTCGCGCAGGGGCCGATGCGACCGTCGTCGCCTGGGGACCCGCCGTCCCCGACGCGCTAGCGGCTGCCGAGCGCCTGGCGGGCGAGCAGGGGATCGAGACCGAGGTCATCGACCTGCGCAGCCTCGTGCCGCTCGACATGGCCACGGTCCTCGCCTCGGTCCGCAAGACCGGGCGCTGCGTGGTGGCCTCGCAAGCCATCCTCGTCGGCAGCTTCGTGAACGAGATCGTCGCCCGGGTGCAGCTCGAGGCCTTCGACTTTCTCGACGCGCCGGTCGGGCGGGTCGGCGCGGCCAACGGCATCTCGCCCCAGGCGGAGGGACTGGAGCGGGCCTTCCTGCCGACGGCCGCGGACATCGTCGCGGCAGTTGCCGCCCAGCTCTAGGTCTGACCAGCCAGACCTGCCGAGGACGCCAGAGGGACACTGATGGCACACCCGATCCTGATGCCGAAGCCCGGCCAGATGACCGAGGAATGCACGATCGTCGCATGGCACAAGGCCGAGGGAGACCCGGTCGCGCGCGGCGACATTCTCTTCGAGATCGAGACCGACAAGGCCAACATGGACGTCGAGGCCTTCGACGAGGGCGTCGTCCTGCGGATCCTCGTCGGCGCCGGCGAGACGGTCCCCGTCAACACCGTCTGCGCCTACGTCGGGATGCCGGGCGAGACGCTGCCAGACGACGTGCCGGCGGTCCAGGCGCCCGATCGCCAGGCGGAGCCAGCCCTCGCGACGCGCCTGCCTGCCGAGCCCCGGGAGACGAGGACCGAGACTGCGGACAGCCCGCCAAGCCGTGTCCGATCTGCATCGGGCGACGCCGAACGGGTACGCATCAGCCCCCGCGCGAGTCAGCTCGCGGCTGCGTCGGGCCTCGACCCCCGGACGATCATCGGCAGCGGGCCGGAGGGGAGGATCACCGAGCGAGACGTCCGGGCAGCCCTTGAGACCGCATCGCTTGCCCCGTCCACGCTCGCGTCTGCCGCCCCACCCGACGAGGACGCCTCGTGGGGTCGGGACGAAGAGGCGCCGCGGCCGCTGAGCCGCATGCGCCGGGTGATCGCCGAGCGGCTGACCCAGAGCGCCACCACGATCCCCCACTTCACGGTCACCGTGGCGGTCGACATGAGCGGGCTCCTCGCCCTTCGCAAGGAGCTCAACGCCACCGGTGCGACGTTCAGCGTGACCGACTTCATCCTGGCCGCGACCGCCCAGACGCTGGCCGAGTTTCCGGACGTGAACTCGCGCACCGATGGCAGCCTCGTCTGGACGCGCCGACGTGTCCACCTTGGCCTGGCCGTCTCGGTACCCCACGGCCTCCTGGTCCCGGTCATCCGCGACGCCGATCGCTGCTCCCTCAGCGAACTGCATGAGCGAGCCGCCGGACTGGCCGAACGTGCCCGAGCCGGCAGCTTGCCGCTCGACGACATGAGCGGCAGCACCTTCACCGTGTCCAACCTGGGCATGTTCGGAGTCGACGAGTTCAGCGCGATCATCAACCCCGGCGAAGCAGCCATCCTTGCCGTGTCCAGCGTGATCCCGACGCCCATCGTCGTGGGCGACGGGATCGGCATCCGCCAGGTCATGAAGCTCACCCTCTCGGCCGACCATCGCCTCGTCGATGGTGAGCTCGGGGCGCGGTTCCTGAATGCGCTGCGCCGTCGACTCCAGGACACCGAGGCGTTCCGGCGTGAAGGGCTCAACGGCT
>JBKQRF010000015.1:0-5097 GCA_052144055.1 Candidatus Limnocylindrales bacterium | reverse complement strand
TCCCCATCGCATGGATCGTCGGGCTGGTGGAGGGCGCCCGCTATCTCGCTATGTCCGACGAGGAGTTCGAAGCCCGTTACGGCCACCTCCATTGGACCAGTGGCGGCATGGGCAAGTAGGTCAGGCGCAGGCGGGCTCGACTCTGTGGGGGACGAACCGATGACCAGCCTTGATCGCCGCAAGGAACTGCGCGCTCAATACGAGCAGCGCGCACGCGAAGCAGGCGTCTATGCGCTGCGCAACACGGTGACCGGCCGCATCCTGGTCTCCTCCTCGCCCGACCTTGGCAGCGTCCGCAACAAGTTGGAGTTCGCGAGGGCCACGAACTCTCCCAGTGCGCTCGACGGCAGGCTGACTGCCGAGGTACGCGAGTGTGGGATCGATGCGTTCGTGCTCGACGTGCTCGACGTGCTGGAGGTGAAGCCTGAGGCGACCCCGGCCGACGTGCAGTCAGACCTGAGCGCGCTTGAGGACCTGTGGCGCGAGAAACTGGCAGACACGCCGGAGTACTGAGGGCCTGCTCGACCCGAAAGGCGTGGGGACCGCCAATGCCGCGACGGCCGCATCCCCTACCCGCTGGCGTCCCCGGTGCCGCCGAGCGGGATCACTTGTGGGGTGGCTTGGTCGGCAACTCGGGCGAACACGTAGCCGTCGGGCAGCGTCGGGCTGTGGCACCCGCTGACACACCGTGGCCGACTGCGTCTTGTCAGTGGCTACCCATGCCCATGACGGCCATCTGGGTAGCCAACTCGGTGACGGAGTAGATGGTCGTGGTGCCTCTGGCGGCGAGCCCCGACGCCTCCATCAGCGTGTTCACGACATGCGCGCTGGGGGCCTCGACGAGGGCGAAGACGACGTGGGCGCCGGTGTTCACCCAACTACCCTGCATCTCCGCTCCGTGCTCTTTGGCGAGGGTCATGAGTTGTCCGAGGGCGATCCCCATCGCCGTGCGGTTCTCCTCGGAGCGGAACGGGCAGCTCTCTGCTGTGTGGCCATGGACCACCATGTGGAGCATCGGTTCTCTCCTCCCTGTTCACGCGTACCACAGCATGAGTGAGGCAAGCCGCCCGGCGAACTGGGGCGGCCTACCAGCTACATGACGCAGGTCCCGCTTGCACCCCTAGCCCTCTACGCCCCGAGGGCCTTGAGCAAGAACGGGAGCGAGCGCTGGAAGTCGCGCTGCCAGTAAGGCCAACTGTGAGTGCCCGCCCCGTACGCGTACACGGTCACAGGGATCTTCAGCGCAGCGAGCCGGTGGACGAAGGTCTCGTTCATGGCGGCGACCTCCGCCTCAAGTGCGTCGGTCTGCGATCCCGATGAACTGGCGTCCAAGGGCCCCGGCCGTCCGTTGCCGTAGGCGACATAGAGCGCCGTGCCCCGGAGGCCCGCTGCGATGTCGGACGGGTCATGCGCCTTCCACACGGCGGCCTGCGCAACCGGGTCGCCCCACAGATCCGCAATGTCCCCGGCGTCCGCGAGGAACGCCGCATGTTCGCCGAGCGGGTCAAGGAACCCACTGTACGAGGCGGCGGCCACGAACATCCCCGGATGTCTTGCGGCGTACTCCATCGCCCCGTAGCCGCCCATCGACACGCCAGCGATGGCCCACTCATTGCCGGCGTGCCAGTTGCGCTCCAGCAACTGGCGCAGTTCGACGAGGTGGAAGGTCTCCCACTCCGGCGGACCACCCTTGCCGCCGTTCCACCAGTTTGAGTAGGACGCAGTGAGGCCCCCATCGGGCATCACGACGAGCAGGTTGGTGTGAGCGGTCAGGGCTTCGACGTCCGAGTTCTCTGTCCAATCGACGTAGGTCTGATCGACACGGTGGAGCAAGTACAGCACCGGCCAGCGGGTGGCGGCCTGCGCAACGAACCCGACCGGGAGAAGCAGCCGCACGTTCACGGCTCCCTCGAGAGCCGGCGACTCGATCCTGAGGTCCCGTGTGCGGGCGTCGATTGTCAAGACCTCGGTGATGCGGGCGCCGTCATCCGCCGTCTGGCCGATCGCTGGAGTCGGGGTCGTTGTCGCGGACGCTGGCGGCGCCAAGGCGAGCGCGACGGTCGGTGCAGCGATTGGCGTGGGAACTGAAACGCTCCGAGGGGGCGTCGCCACCCCCGGCGTCGGAGTCGCGCTGGCACCGCAGCCCGCCAGCAGGCTCAGGACCGTCAGGCCGACCAGTACCCGGCGGCCTGCCCCGCGCACGGCCATGTCCCTCCCCCTTGGGACGCGTTGTGCGGGTCGGTCTCGCCAGTGGCTCGGCGCGGTCCCGGCGGCACGTATGTGGGCCGCGCGTCATGGCTCCCCGTGTCCGCGCTGAGGCTGCGCCGACCCGCCCCGGCTGCAAGAGGCGTAGTACCTATGGCCTAGGCCGAACGGCCCCCGGCGGCTATCTGAGTGGTGCGCGCAGGCACCGCACGACGCCGCCAAGTCTGAAGAAGGAGGGAAGCAATCCCCGTGGCCCCCAAACGGCCTCATCGGGTAGCCTCACCCGGTATGTGCGGCCGCTTCACGCAGCGTCTCTCGTCAGCAGACTTCGCCCGCCTCTTCGGGGCACGCGATCTCGTCGAGAGCGCCGGTGAGCGGTACAACGTGGCCCCCGCCCAGCGGGTCTCAGTCGTGCTGGAGCGCGAGGAGGAACGTCTACTCGAGCCCATGCGCTGGGGGTTGGTGCCCGGCTGGGCCAAGAGCCCCCTCGCTGGCAGACACCCCATCAATGCCCGCGCCGAGACGGTGGCGGCGAGCCCGCTCTTCCGCCATGCCTTCCGTGTCACGCGCTGCCTCGTCCCGGCCGACGGCTTCTACGAGTGGCAGCGCCTCCCCGACGGCAAGCGCCAGCCGCACTACATCAGCGCACCCGATGGCCAGCCCCTCGCCTTCGCCGGGCTCTGGTCGGCATGGTCGGAGCGCACCAGCGAGGCACCGGCACTCCTGACCTGCGCGATCCTGACCACGACACCCAACGAGACGATGACGACCATCCACGACCGCATGCCCGTCATCCTGACACCCGAGATGTGGAGCCTCTGGCTGGGCCGGGCAAGCGACCCGTCCGAGTTGCAGGGGCTGCTGCGTCCCTACTCGGGCGACCTGCGCCTCTACCCCGTGGCACCCCTCGTCAACAGCGTGCGCCAGCAGGGTCCGGCGCTGATCGCCCCGCTGCTGCGCGAGTAAGACGACCGCCGGGCTGGTGGACCCTGACCGCCATTGCGAACGGGCTCACGGCGGACAGCGTCCCGACGGCGCGGGCGGACCCCGTTGGTACGCCTCGACCGTGGGCAAGGCGCTACAGACGGCCGCCCGGGAAGGGATCGTTCCGTGACCGCGTTGGGTACGCGCGCGCCAAGGAATAGGTGATCGGCCGCACGCTTCCCGGGGCGGGTCTGGCGCATGCTGAGGAAGAGACACGCAGGGAGACGGAGACCTATTCAAAGACCTACTGGGAGACCTACTTCCGGCCTGATCCGCTCCGTGCCCTATTTGAGGCCCAGCAGTCGCCCGAAGACCAAGAGGCCGCAGCGGCAGTGCGGCGGGAGATGGCGGCCAAACTCGCCACGCTGTACGAGCAGGGCGGGCTCGACGCCTTCGAGCGAGCGTCACTATTGGTCGGGCGCAACAACGGGCCTGCCCTCCTCCGCGTCTGGTACCACCTAGGCGCTCTGACCGACGCAGACCTGCCCCCGGTGGTGGCGGATGTGTGGAGCAGCGCCGAGTGGCCCACTCAGTCTCTGACAGTGAGCGAGTGGGTCCGGTTCTTCCGTCTGGCTGCCTACCCGGCCCCTGCCCGGCCGCTCACCGTGTACCGGGGCACTACGGCGGGCCGACGCCGGGGGATGTCGTGGACGACCGACCTCGAACAGGCCCGCTTGTTCGCGGACGCGTTCGTCTTGATGGGCCGCATCGCCGAGGTCGTCAGCGTGATCGCGCCCCCGGAGGCGGTGCTGGCCGCCATGGACGAGGTCGAGCCCGAGGGTCGAAAGGAGCATGAAGTGGTAGTCGATCCGGGGCTGCTCCCGCCAGTGCGGCGGCTGGAGACCCGCCCTCGCGAGCAGTAGCCCAGCCGGGGCGGAATGGCCAGGGGCTCTGCAGGCTCAGAACGCACCTCCGGCACTGCCACGTCATGAGCGGGACCGAGGCGGCGTGGGAGGCCGTGCACGAGGCCCTCGACTCTGCCGGGCTGGGAGGCCACGCGCCCGCACTGACACCCTGAGGCGCGGGTGTGGGCGGCCACGGCCTTCTACGCGGGCCATATCCATCGGTTCGACCGCCGCTCCACCGTGCAGTCGCGGGGCATGACGGAGCCCGAGGCGCTGTGGGAGTTGGCCGACGTGTTGCGGACGAGCTGATCTCCGACAGGGGCGCCAGCGGATCGCCCGAACCCGAGCGGGTCCCCTGCACCACGTCCCCGTCTGACAGGCGGCGACTGCAGGGTCCCGTCGCAGCGGCCTTGGTGAGCGGACTGGCTGGATGCCCCCGTCCGGCCGGTGTTCTCACTCACCCGCCCGTGGGACAACCACGGGACCCTGCTCAGATAACCGACAAGCGAAGTTCCCACACGGGGCGCAGCAAGGACGGACTCAGCGATGCAGCGGATGCCCAACACGGAGGAACGCAGAGGTCTCGGAGAGTACTCCCTCATCCTCGCCCTGCTCGTCGCCGTGGCGCTCATGGCCCTGCTCTTCACGGGCGATGGGCCTGCCGCCTTCGAAATATACGGGTCGAGACCGTCTCCGCTAGGAAGCAAGTCCAGTCACGAGGCGCATCCGTCAGATCTGAGCCTCTACCGGAGGAGTGCGCCGAGCGTTGGCCGCGAGCATGGCCAGCCAGCGCCATCGCATGCGCAGCGAAGGAACGCAACGGTGGGGCGTCCATGGGCTGCCCGAAGCCGCCCACGTTGATGAGGGCCGGTTGGGCCAGGCGCGAGAACAGCTCGGCCTGCGCCGTCCACGCTCCACCGTGGGTGGATAGTAAGGGCTGTGGCCGAATGCCCTGGAGGGTTTGCTAGGCGTTTGACGCCTCCTCGGAGCCGTGGAGCTGTAGGAAACGCCTGGACCCGTCGCGCCGAACGAGCGTGCCGGTCGGGCAGATGGGGATGACGAG
>JBKQRF010000014.1:0-2640 GCA_052144055.1 Candidatus Limnocylindrales bacterium | reverse complement strand
GGGTGGCAACGACGACGCGCGGCACGCTTCGGGCAGGCGCGCACCCGGCCCCGTCAGAGGGCGGGGCGTCCCGCGCCAGCAGCGCCCACGACGCCGCGGCGTACCGCGCGGCCGGGCAGCGCTGCTGGGCCTGCAACGCCCCCGACAGCGAGCCCGTGCGCCTGCAGCGGCGCGCCGGGGCGCGCTGGGTCAGCGAGACCACGCTGCAGCTCTGCACGGCCTGCCTGACGGCCCTGCGCACCCCGCGCCTCGTCCGTCAGCTGGGCCTCGGACGCGCGCGGACGGTCGTCCCCGCGAGCCCCGCGCTGGCCGAACCGACGCCCGTGGAGCGTGCCGTCCCCCCCGCCGACACACCTGACGAGCCGCCGCCCCTCACACTGCTCAAGGGCGCCTGACACGCGGCGGCGGAGGGGCGGCGTCGTTAGGCCGTGCTCAGGTCGGCCCGCGCGAGCCGGTGCGGCATGCTGAGACAGGGCACTCGATGACCCCGCGCATCGCACCCGCGCGAGCACGGGAGATGCCACCAGACATCCTCGGCGCCTCTGGCACCGAGCCAGCAGCCGCACACCGCGCAGGCGATCGCCGTTTCGTTTGCGGTGCAGGCTGCCAGGGCGTACCGGCCCCCGAGGCGTTCCTTGTCGTGTGCGATCGCGATCGTAGGGCGCCCGCCTGGTGTCCGGCGCTCTATCCCTTCGCCGGGGGCGCCGGCGCGCTCTTGACCGGCGGCGGGGCCGCCGGCTTCGCCTTCTTCGGTTTCTTCGCCTTCTTGGGGTTCGTGTCGCCCATAGTCGCCCTTCCTTTGAGGGTCGGTCACCCTGCCTAGCGATTCTAGGTCGGACGAGTCAGTCGGACCACCGAGATATCCATCAACATGGCAACCTCGTGGCTCGCTGTACCGGCGTCCCTTGACCGATTCCACCCGCAGGAGTACCACTCGACGTGGGCGGGGTGGACTCCCCCGATTGGAGCACTGCTCGCCTCGGGCGTCGAGCCCCCGCCCAGCTCGTCTGACCCCGCCACCGGTACGGTGTCCTGATGGTCGATGGACCAATCCGGCACGGGCCTGCCGACCTCAAGTGCCTGCGCCGCCCGGAGCGTTCAGGGGCCCGACGTGGAGCGACCGCTCGTTAGACTTCCGGCTCCGTGGCCTGCGGAGGGGACGCTTCATCTTGATCGCGACGAGGGTCATCGCGCCTGGTGCCGGTCCCGTCGATCGCCCGTGACACGGCGGGCGGTGCGGTTCCGGGAGCCTCCCAAGGGAACGCAACGCGCTCCTCCTCTACCACCCGGAAGGCGCGCACCAGGTCGTGGTTAACGAGCAGCGTGGCGACGTCCTCGCGGATGTCGTCCGCGCCACGGCGGTACGCGACGCTGGCCTCGGTCAGCGGGACCCACGCTGCACGACGCAGGATCGCTCCCAGCGGCTCGGCGGCCGGCGTGCCGTGGACGGCCCCCTCGACGTGGTAGGGCCCAACGTCCAGCGCCACCCGAGTCGCCTGGGTGCGCAGCCGACGGGCCGCGTCGCCCCGCGTCCCGCTCGCCACCACGGCGCACAGCTCGTCACGCCTGACGGTGAGCTCGGGCACCTCCGCCGCGTGGCCGTCGGCTAGGCTCTCGAGGCGTGCGTCGCGAATGAGAAGCTCCGGACTGAGGATGAGCAGGTCAGTCAGGCGGGCCTCACCGAGCTCGATCCGCCCGTACACCCGACAGTCGGCGGCGTACGCCGCCAACTCGACCATGCCGCCATCTTACGAGTCGTCACGCTGGCATCCTGCTGTTGGGGCACGCGCTGGCTCGCGAGGATGGGCCGGGCAAGGCGGCAGGGCTGATCCAACGGCTGACGATCGTCATCGGGCAGGCATGGCCTGACGGCGCTGGCGGTTCATCTACGGCACCCTGCTCGCTAGGCGCGACTGCCCCATGGGGGGCACGCCCTGGCGACTCGCTGATGCTGATCGATCCCCGACACCATCTCGCCCTGGTGTGACGGCACGATGCTGTTCTGCCCGCGCGACGGCCGACGATTCTCCCTTGACAGCGGCGCGCCGGAGCGCGCATACCAACCCGGGGTGGTGGGCCGATCACTCTCGTTACTGGCTCCGGCCACCATCCCTCTGCGTCGGCCGTCGGCCGTCGACCGTCGACCACGGCCACAGACCGAGCAGGACCTGCTGGGAGGGACCGATGTCAGGCACCACGACCGGCATCTGGATCTCGGCCAACTCGGCCACGGTGCTGCAGTGGAGCCCGCAGGGCAGCCTGCTGCACCGCATCGTCTCCACCGTGCCGGGCCGTCACCGCTCCACCGGGCGACCACCCACCGAAGCGCACCCGGCCGGCGAAGGACATCGCGACGAGCACATGCGGACGTTCTTCGACGAGGTACTGCGCGTGCTGCCGGGGGAGGATGACTTGCTGCTCGTCGGTGACGGCGAGGTCGTCGACCACTTCGCCGACTCCGTGCGCGCCTTGGACGCGCGCCACGGTCAGCCGCGCCGGATCGTGGTCGAGAAGAGCGGCCCGCTCACCGACCGGCAACTGCTGGCCCGCCTGCGCACGTTTGCGGGATCGCCGGCCCGACGTACGCCGACGCGTTAGGTGTGATTCCCGGACACGTTGTTGACGAGCACCTGCATCGGC
>JBKQRF010000013.1:0-16724 GCA_052144055.1 Candidatus Limnocylindrales bacterium | reverse complement strand
GACGACATACTCGCAGGCGGCGTGCGTCCCACGCCGTGACGGAAGTGGAAGTCATGACCGTGCGAGAAGCACGCGCCGTCGCCAACGGGGAGGAGACCGGCCTCAGAGGCCGACCGCCGGGCCGTCGCGCGGCCGTGCACTCGGGGCGCGCACAGCTGGCATCGCGGCCGGTCTGGTAGCTTGGCTGCGCACGCGCACCGGGCCGGCTGAGTGCGCGAAGGAGTATCGACAGTGGACGAATAGGACCGAGACGAGGGGCGCATCGCGGCGCTCGGGAAGACACTGCAGTCATTCGCCGACGCGAGCCGCCGAGCCGAGGACGCGCCGTCGGGGCCCGACCGGGCGGAGGCGGGGCTCGAGGCACAGGCGCTCCGCCGCGTCGCCTGGGCCCTCACCTCCGACGAGGACGACGAGGCCGAACCGGCGACCACCTGACGCCTGCGCCTCGTGGCGCTCATAAGCCGGATGCTGAAGACCGTCAAGGAGCAGCACTCCCAACGCGAGCGCGGCTCGGTCATCGACCACGCCACGTTCCCCAGGCGTTCGGGGCCGACACAACCCGCACCGCGACGCCAGCGCCACCACGCTCGCCGCGCCAGACCGCTCTCTCACGAGCGGAGTTGGCTGGCGGCCATCAGCACGCCGCGACATGCGACACGGCCGCCGTCGCGTGCCATCGACCTGGACGCCGTGCCCACCGCGCTCCTCATCGAGGTGACGGGGGAGCACCGGAAGGACAAGGCCGCGAAGGTGGCAACGGCGCCGCGGGCGACCTCGGGCCCGCTCCGCAGGGGCCCCGCGCTCAGGGTGCGGGATATACGATCCGCTGTGGCGTCGAGTCCAGAGGCCCGCTGGCTCTGCCCGTCCTGGGGCTCCAGGCCCAGTGTGAACCGCCTGCGGTGTCGACGTCATCTAGTTCCCAGTGCGAGTGACTTGGTCGGAAGGGCGCCAGGACAAACAGAGCTGCGCGCGTCAGACGGTACGCGGGACGCTGCCGGAGAGCTTGCCCATCTAGGCCATGCCCTTATGCCCGAAGTCGGCCGTCGGTCCGAACATCAGGGGGCAGCCCCCGGCAATGACCGTGATTCCGTGCGACCGGCAATAGTCGGCAGCGGCGTCCGAGACGCTGCCCGGTCCTACGGAACGGTGCATCCAGACGCGGGTGATCCCGAGCTCCGAGCACTGCCGCGCGACCGACTCCGAGGCCGCCGGGTTCGTGGCGACCACCACGACCTCGACGCCGCCCGGGATCGACTGCAGGTCGGGGTAGCAGGGGTCACCTTCGACTGTGGTGGCGTTGGGGTTCACCGCGTACACCTGGTAGCCACGGCTCCGCAGACGCTGGTAGACGAGGTTGCCGCCGTGGCCAGCGGGGTGGCGCGACACGCCAGCCACGGCGATGCGCTGGTGTGAGAGGAACTCGGTCGCGGCTTCGCTGGTGCTCGTCATGGGACTCCCTCGGGTGTGTTGACCCGTGATGTCACTCGCGAGACCGAACGAACGCTCGACCCGACCGCGGATGCCGAGCAGTTGCTTACGGACCATTACGAACACGCCGAACCCCATCATGAGGAAGGTGAACCTTATCCAGGGCCGATCGTCAGCGCCGAACAACACCCCAGTGTGTTGGCCCCTCCGGGCCCGCTGCAAGGCTGTTGCACCGCCTCGTGACCGTGTTGCAGTCTGGGCAGGACTGATGGAGTTCCGCTCGTGCCATCTCCGAGATGCGCGGCGTCTCGCGCCCCGTTAGTGCGATAGCGCACGAGTCAGCCTGCTTGGCGCCTGCGCTGGACCGAGCCGCGCTCAGCCTGGCACGCCTGCATGCTCCGAGCATGCCTTCCAGAAGTCGATCGCGGCCTCGGTGGAGTCCATCTGCCATTCGACCGCGCCGAGATCGAACTCCGCATTGCCGAGAGCAACCTGCGGGTGCGTCATCCGCACCTGCACCGACATCACAAGAGCCTCCAGTTTCTCCTCCGTGGTGGCCGTGAGCTCGGGTGGCGAGACGTCGCGCCACGCGTGCACCGAGGCCCGAAGCGTCTGGGTGCTGCCGACCGTAAAGACCACGAGCCCCTTGTGGCAGGCCACCACCACTCCGGTCAGGTTGTGGCCCTCGTTGGTCGTGATCATGGCGGCCTCATCGGTCAACCCCAGGCGCGTGAGTGTCGCCTCGGCCAGGACGTGTGTGTGGGTGTGATCCTTGAGCGCCTCTCCAAGTCGCATGGTGCCCCCTCGCCTTCTACGTCGTGATCCCTCGAAGACCTACGCACCCGACACGCTACGCCGGTAGCGCCATGATCGTTCGAGGCCTGGAAAGGGAGCGGTGGGGGCTCCGTACCGCCTCGACGTTTGCGGTCCGGCCTCGTCTGTCGCGCCTCAGCGTGTGGGCCTACGGACGTCGGACGGCTTGCTGAGAACCCGGCTTCCTAAGAACGCGCAGCGGCACAGCCTCGCCGCAACGCTTCTGGTCGGAGCGAATGCGCGTAACGCTGGGCCCGCATGGACCAGGTGTCCACGTCCACGACCAATGGCCCTCAGCCGAGGATGCGGCTTTGGCGGCGGCGAACTCCTCGTCATTCAGGACACCAGCGCGGTGGAGCTCCGCGACTCGCTCGAGCTGCGCGGCCACGTCGCTCGAACTCTCAGGCGGGCGAGGCGCCGGCGGGGGAGGCGCCGGCGGGGGAGGCGCCGGCGGGGGCGCGAACCACGCCTCTCGAGCCGCGAGTATCGCCTGCTCAAAGCCGTCGAACGAGTTCTGTTCAGTGCGGCTGAAGCCGTGCGGGTTGTATACAGACTTGTGCTCGCGCTCGCCCGTTGCAGAGCGGTGGACTGTCTCGAGGACGTCAACGCCCTTGCCAGCCGCTTTCTTTGCTCGCACGCTCTCGATCGAGCTAATCGGGACGGACCATAGCTCGTGCTGGCCAAGCTGTCCTTTCCTGCTGAGGACGAGCCGCTGGTTCGTGAGTGTCAGCCACCCAACTACGCCGAACATGCCGACGTCGACTCTTTCCGTCCTAAGAACCCGCTCCTCGATGCTGCTCGTCACGACGTACCCGCTCCTCTCCCGCTGTGTGGACGGGTCGAATGTTCTGCGTCATCTAGCGCCTCAACTGCCGACTTGAGGTTCCCCGGTGTGACGGACATCCAGCATCGGCCGGAAGGGCCGGGAAAGCATGCCCATCATGCAGGATCGTCGAGCGTCACTTGAGCCGCCCGGTCGGTGCGCCATACCTCAACGCAATGTGCGCTGAAGCTTGGGCGAGCATCCGCCGTCGTTACCGCCGCGATCCGGTCAGGCGGAGCAGCATCTCGAAGAGGTTCACGAAGTCTAGGTAGAGCGACAGCGCGCCAAGCACTGAAGCGTTCTCGCGGTTCTGGACCCAGGCCATGCGGCCGTTCTTGATGCGCTGGACGTCATACGCGGTCAGACCGGTGAAGAGCACCACGCCGACGATGCCGATGATGAAGCTCAGTTCGTCGCCGCCGATGAAGAGGTTGGCCAGCGAGGCGATCACGATCCCGATCAGCCCGGCAAACAGGAGCCCTCCGAGGCTCGTCAAGTCACGGCCCGTGACGACGCCGTAGAGCGCGGCCGCGCCGAAGATGCCCGCCGCACCCACGAACGCGGTGGTCACCGAACCGAGGCTGAAGACGTCGAGAAGCATGGCGAAGGTGGCGCCTGTCAGCGCCGCGTACACGAACAGCATGAGTACCGCGACCGTCGAGCTCAGGCGGTTGATGGCGGCACTCAGGATGACCACCAGCGCGAGCTCGGCGATCACGAAGACGAGGAGATAGTTCTCCACGGCCTGCAGCGCGCCGGCGTTCGCCAGGGTCAGAAACGCGGTCGCGGCGCTGACGAGCAGCGCCAGGAACATCCACACGAAGCTCGCGGTCAGGAAGCCCTCCTGCACGCCGGCGGTCTGCCGGGCAGTCATGGCCCGGGGATCCCAGCCGTATCCGCCCTGATCGCGCTGCGCGTCCCGGGCGTCGTATCGAGACGGGTCATCGGTGTTCCAGCTGAACATGGGTGTTTCTCCTTGGTTGCCGGCCCTCAGGCCGACTCAACGTGGTGTCGAGTGCCGCCGGCCAGCGGGCGGCGCTGGCCGCTCATGTGCCGCGGCCGCGCCGTCCGGCGCCGGGCCCTTGCGCGCCGGCCCGTTCCCCTGGGCATTCATCTCGTCGTTCATCGGTTTCCTCCTGTCGTCGCCTTCCTCCGACGCCCCCGTCAGCTAGGCGTGGGCGTGGCCGCCGGCCTCGATGCCCCGCGCGCGCCACAGCGCGATGGCAGCGACACAGGCACCGACCAGCCGGGAAACAGCAGCGTTCGGGGTCTGCGTGTACCCGAGCAACAGCGGGGCGACGGCAACCCAGAGACCGAGCAGGACGTTCACCCACTCAGGTGTCGGCTGATCGGGCGCCGCGAGCGACCAGATCGCGACCAGCGCGATGGCCACTCCGCCGAGGAGGACGCTCCACCCGATCGCGCCACTGGGCGTTACGCCCCACATGATCAGGACGACCCCGAGCACGACGTTGACCCAGTCCATCGAGGACTTCCACTGTTCCACGCACTGCTCCTATCCGCTCGCCTCGCCGCGGCCCGTCCGCTGCGGCGGTTTGAGTCCGCCGGGGCTCCGGTCGCGGGTCGGCGATCGCGTCGGGTATGAGGGTCGGTCGATGGGGGATGAGCGGGCGTCATCCGATCCGGGCGATTCTGGCTGCGGCCGACGACCGATCAGGCGGATCTCTCGGGGTCCTCCGCCGTGAGGGGAGTCGAGCCGTCCGCCTCGGCCGACGCGTCGAGCCACGAGCTGCCGTGACGAACCTCGAGCAGCTCGAGCCCGAGCAACTCAATCCGGGAGAGCACGCCGTACAGCGCGGCCTGGTCAGGCAGGTCCCCGACGAGCACTGTCACGCTGCCGAGCCCCCGGGCGTGCAGCTCGGGAAAGGCACTGAGCAACCGTTCGCCGAGGAGGCCGCCGATGTGAATTTCGTACCGCGATGTCTTCGCCTGCTGGTCCATGCCGGGAGCATCGCGGGCTGGCGGAGGAGGACGCATCCACCGGATCGTGTGAGCGATCGCGCTAGCGGCGAGTCCGTGCAGAGGGCCCGAGCAGCCCCCGCTCGCGCGCTCGGTCGACCGCTTCAGTACGGCGGTGGGCCCCGAGCTTCTCGTAGATGTGGCGCATGTGCGTCTTGACGGTGCTGGTCGAGAGGAATATCTCGGCCGCGATCTCGGGCGCCGACAGGTTGCTCGGGAGGTAGCGGAGCACGCGAATCTCGCTCTCAGTGAGCTCCTCTTGCAACTCCGGCTGTTCGCTGCTTCGGACGGGCAGCGACGACCCTGAGAGGACGTCGAGGATGTTCGCGAGAAGCGCCGCGTGCGCCGTGCGGTGCCGCGGGTGGCGCTCGAGGAGATCGCGCGCCGGCGTTATAACGAACGGGAGGATCAGCGCGTCCGGCTCGGCGAGGTCGAGCGCCCGCTCCACGTCGTCCTCCGCCGACCTCGAGTCGCCAAGCATGTCGTGGGCGAGGGCAGCGATCACCAGGGCGTCTATGACCGAGAAGTCGAGGATCGTGGGAGCAGTGCCCGCGAGCACAGGCGCGAGGACATCGATAGCCCCATGGGCGTCCCGCTCGGCCAAGCAAATCGCGGCGAGCGCGACACGTGCGTCCCCGGACTCACGCTCGGCGCCCGACGCCGTGGCGAGAGCCGCGCGAGCCGCCGCCACGTCACCGAGCCGCACGAGCGTCTGTACCTGGAGCCCGCGAGCAGAGATCGCCAGCGGGTCCGGCGCGACCATGAATGACTGAAGCCGCTGCGCTTCGGCAAACAAGGCGACCGCGTCGGCCAGCCGTCCCTCGCCAAGACGCTGGATTCCTTGCGAGTAGCGGACGAGCAGCTCCTTGGCGGGCTCCGCGTTCGGCCGGAGGGCCTGCTCTGCGCGATCCAGCCACGGCTGCGCGTCGTCGAACCGGCCTTGCCAGACATCGACCGCCGCCATCGTCGCCAGCACGACTGGGGCGATCGGCTCGGACATCCACCCGAACCTCTCCAGGATTTCGAGGGCCTGCGCTGCGAGCTCCCGCGCTGCCCTCAGAGAATGCCGTGCGGCGGCGACCGCGAGATGGGCGAGGCATCCCTGCTCCACGTAGGGCCGCCCATTCCTCCGGGCAAGCTCCAAGCCTTCCTTGAGGTGCCGCTCGGCATCGTCGCCTGCACCGGACCACAGCTCGACGGTGCCCAGGTTCAAGAGCGCCACAGCTCGCACGTCGTTCGCGGCCGCGACCTCGCTCACGGTATCGGCTTCGACGGCCTCGAGCAGCGGCCGCACATCGCTCAGGAGCGTGCCGTAGTCGCCGCGCCAGCGGGCAAGGGTCAACCGGGCGGTCCCGAGCATCGCGGCGAAGATCCGTCGGCGTTCTTCGGGCACTTCTGAGGCATGGCGCTCCGCCACGGCGATGTACGAGGCGGCGGTGTCCAGCGATGGCCGGATCACTTCGCCATAGGCTAGGAACGCGGCCAGCTCGGGATTGGCGAGCGCATCCGCCGGGAACGGCGCGAGAAGCGCCCTCATCGTTGCCCAACTGCCGTCGAGTCCGAGGCTGAAGCCGTATTGCCCGATCAGCTCGCCGGCGAACCGCCAGTCCGTGGCGGCTTGCGCATGCTTGATCGCGTCGATCGGGAACCCGTGCTCGGCGTACCACTCGGCCGCCGTGTGGTGAAGCCGAGGGACGGCATCGGGCTCCGTGCGCCGGAGCTCCAGGCGAAGAAGATCGGTGAATAGGTGGTGGTAGCGGAACCAGGTCCGGCCGCGGTCGATCGAGACGACGAATGCGCTCGCGTCCTCGAGCTCGAGCAGGATCCGCTCCGAGCCGGTCGTTCCGAGCAGCCGATCGGCGAGCGCTCCGTTCACGCGTTCGAGGATCGAGGTCCGCAGCAGGAGCTGGCGCACGGGTTCGGGCTGGCGCTGCAGAACCTCGGCGAACAGATAGTCCGCCACGGTCCGCTCGCTTCCCGAGAAGTCGGCGACGAAGCGCTCCGGGTCGGGGTTGCCGGCAAGCGAGAGCGCCGCCAGCCGCAGCCCCGCGACCCACCCCTCTGTCCGGGCAAGGAGCGAGCCCACGGCGCTGTCGGAGAGAGCGATCCCGGCCGCGGCGAGCAGCTGGCTTGTCTCGTCGAGATGAAATCGCAGCTCGGCGGCCCTCACCTCGGTGAGCTCGCCGGCGAGACGGTATCGATGCAGCCCCAGCGCCGGATCGTGGCGGGTCGAGAGGATCACACGGAGTTGGGGCGGCCGGCGGGCGAGCAGAAGCTCCAGCTGCGCCAGCGCCCCGGGCTCGAGCAGCTGGTGCAGGTCGTCGATGACGAGCAGAACGGGCTCGTCGAGCGAGCGCGCTCCGGACGCGACGCGCTCGACGACGGCTTCGCCGTCGAAGTCGGGCGTTGGTCCGAGCTCTTCGATTGGTCCCTGCACGCCGACGGCGGCGCGCAGCGCCTCGACAACCGACAGCCAGAAATGCTGCGCATCGCGCTCGCCGCGCTCGACGGATACCCAGGCAGTTCGCTCGCCCAGACCGGCGGCCTCGATCCACGACCGGAGCAGGACTGTCTTGCCGCTGCCCGCCGGAGCCGAGAGGAGGGTGATGCCGCCCGCGAAGCCCGCCGAGAGCAGTTCGAAGAGCGCCGTCCGCGCCACCACCGCGGAGGGACGAACGGGTGACGTCCGTTCGAGAGCTCGCATGTAGGTATCGTCTCACGCCGCAGCCGTCACCGGAACCATGGTGCTTGGCCATCCGACCGAGTTCGAGCGGCGCTCGAGGAAGCCGGCCCTACCCTCCCGCGGCGACAACGAGCTGGGCGTCCAGGACTCGGCATGGCCGATCCCGTCTGCCGGTTCGTCGTCTCTCGAACCGAGCCGCACGACGAGCGCACGTTGGAGTCGGCCAAAGCCGCCATCTTCAGCGCCGGCGTGGCGTGCGCTCCCATGCCCTACTTGGCGCCTTGGCCGCCTCGTTCACCTCGCGCACGCCCGGGACGCGCAGGATCTTCCTTGCAAGCGGACGACCGGCGATTGATCGCCGGCCGTCGAGCTTGCGCCTGGGCAAAGGAGCCCAGCTTCCGACCCAACGCCCTTGAGCGTCGGGACGGGCGTGCCGTCATGCGACGCTGGAGAGCTTGTTCACGCTGGAGAGCTTGTTGACGCTGGAATGCTTGTTCACGTCGCGGTCAATGCCGTGGAGCCGATGGGCCAGACCCAGGCTCGAAAACCCGAACACGATCGCCCAGAACCCGACGAGCCACACGAGCGAGACGAGCCCTGCACCCGGGAACGCCACGAGCAGCGCGCCGAACACAATCGAGAGCACGCCGCTCAGCACCATCCAGAGCTCGCCCTTGATCTCGCGCCGCAGCTCGATCGCGGCGACGATCGCGAGCACACCCGTCGCGATTGCCCAGATCGCCACCAGGTAGAGCAGCGTCATTGCGGTGATCCCAGGCCACACGAGCGTGACGATGGCAATGACGATCCCGACCGCGCCCATCAGGCCAGTGGCCCAGCGGTGGCGCCGGGCCAGGACGTCGCCGCGGGCGAGCGCAACGAGCAGCGCGATCCCGTCGACAAACGCGTACGCCCCGAACAGGATCACGAGGACCGCGAGCGTCGCCCCGGGCCATACGAGCGCCAGGATTCCGAAGATGATCGCGGCCACGCCTCGGACCGCGTAGACCCACCAATCGCGAGCGACCAGACCTAACATTGAATGAACCTCCTTGCTGCCATTGCTTGGTGATGGCAGCCTCCCCGTCAGGAGGATGAGCGATCGTCACACGATTAGGCCGATTTCTTCGGCCGGCGGCGAGAGGAGCCAGCCCCGCCGGCCCTGGAGATGTGCCTGAGTCCCGAGGTCGGGAACTGCTCCGCGGCGCCCCTCAAGCCACGTAACCGGCACGAGCGCGTCGCTAGCCATCAGGACGCGTGCTGTGCGCGCGAAGCGAGCGCCGACCTCGCCGAGCCGACGAGCTTGCACGTCTCCGGCGAGGCTTGGCCGGCAACGCGCGCACGAGACGGCCGATGCGCGACCTAGGGCGGGACGGACCTGAGGCCACGGTGGATGGGCCGGTGGCTCTGACCCTCGTGCAGCTCGGATGGGCGGCGGTGTTCCTGCTCGGTTTGGCCGCCATCGTGACCGCGGGGGCCACCGTCATCGACTGGCTGCTGGATCGAAGGGGACGCCCGCACCTATAGCGCCTCCGATGGGGTAGGCGTCCACCGGATGTGGGGACCACGATCGTAGGTCCTTCGGCCCTCGCGGCTGTCCCGAGGCCCCGCCAGTCTGCCATTCGGGGACACCTCCCTATGACACGCGGAACCGGGGCCGACGGGCACTCGTGGCCCCGGTTCTCCGTCTGGGGCCGAAGCTCACGGGGTGGAAGGGTTTCTGCGCGCCAGGGTCGCGGGCGCCGTGACGACCGCGACGCGCTGGACTCGCCCCCTACGGCGCCTCGACGCCCTCTTCCTCGAGCAGCCGCGCCCGCAGGGCCAACCGGCGCTCTTCGAGCCAGTCGGCCAGGACGCGCCGTCGATGAGCCTCCCAGTCGACGCCGATCCAGCCGCACGAACAGCGCATCGCGGTGCCGCCCGAAACACGACGCACGTGGCCAGCGAGGAACGCGCTGGCGGCCTGGCCGGAGGTGAGACGCAGCTTCATCAGGCGCCCACCGCACGCCTGGCAGCCAGAGCCGGCCACGGCAGATGGGCCATGTGCTCAGGGATCCGATCGAGACGGCGAGCGATCCCACCATCGCCGGGGTCCACGTATTCGCAGCTCGCGCAGGTCCAGCGCTCCGGACCATACGGGCAGCGCGTGACCACGCGGACGGGTCCGTCCGCGCCAGGCACCACGACCATGTTGCCGCGCACCCACTCGGTGTGGCCGCACACGGGGCAGCGCGGCGCTTCCTCCATGCGGCACAGGATGCCTGACCAGGGCGTGGTCGTCACGGGCCGTCTGGCTGCTGGCGTCGCGGTAGTCCAGCGAAAGGTCACGTCCCCACCGCCCATCTGAGCATCTAACGTCCTCGAAGGCGCATCTCCGCTGCCCGGACCTGCCCTTTGCCCCGCCTTTTGGGCAGGGCGGCTGTCTCCTTCCAGAGCCTGGATCGCTGCACTCGACGGAATGATCGGCAACCGCCGCGGACGATCCTGGTCGTGACCGCCCAGTCTCTATTGGTCAGCGGACTGGGGCCATCGATCGGCCCACGGGCGCAGCACGGCATAGAGGGTCTCCGCTGCCGGCGTGGGCACGCCAGCTCGTCCACCGCGCCGAACGAGCTCGCCAAGCAAGGCATCGAGTTCCATGCGGCGCCCCGCGATGAGGTCGTCGTGGAGGGAGGAGTAGTTCGTCGGCTCGATCCTCGCGGCTAGGTCTAACTGCCGTGGCACTAGGTCGTCCGGAAGCCGGACACCCTCCGCGCGCCCGACACGCCAGACCTCCTCGACGATGTGCCGGAAGAGCGCCCACGTAGCGGGTGTCTCGCGGATCACCCCGATGGGCTGCCGCACCGCGGCGGTCGTGCCTGCCTGGGCGCAGATGAAGGCGTACTTGGTCCGCAGGGCGGCGCGAATGTCAGCCACGATCTCGGCACCGAAGCCAGCCCGCAGGCAGGCGGCACGGAACACCTCGAGCCGCGCCGATGGGCGCCCGTCGAACTTCATGCAACTCTCCCGCGGTGGACTTGCCCTATGTCCAGACGGTTCGGGCGCGCTGCCGTCCGGTCCGCAGCTATGTCCCCCGCGGCTCGCCTGCGAACAGGTCGAGCAGCTGCAGGCGGGTGGCATCGAGGCGGCGCGATATCGCCTCCACGAGGCGCGGATAGAGCGCCGCGGCGAGGACGCAGTCGGCGGCCAGGGCGGCACGCAGCCGGGCCGCGTCAAGAGCGATGACATCCACGTCCTGGAGGGCCACCACGGTGGCGGTCGAGCGATAGGGTGGCACGAGCGCGGACTTGGCGAAGATGTCACCCGGCTCGACGGTCAGGATGGTGACCAGGCCCCGCTCCGGGACGAGGGTCCGCACCGATACGCGGCCGCTGAGGACGATGCCGAGCTCGCGGACCGCCTCTCCCTCGGCGAGGAGCGTGGTGCCGGCCGGGACCTGGTAGCGCCGGGCGAGGCGGGCCAGGCTGAGCTGCGCCTCCGGGGAAAGGCCGGCAGCGAACCAAGTCGTGCTCAGGAGCGCGACGAGGGACGCGAGATCTGCCTGCCCAGCCGGCGGGTCGGGATTGTCGCGCATGACTGCTCCTCCAAGCTGCAGGCAACCTCGGCCTCGCATTCCTATTCGGCCAGCTCGGGGAGGTCCTCGGCAAGGGCCAGCGGTCACGCACGGTCGGGGCACCTGGCGGCCCGCGTTGGCAGGCTAGGCTCTAGCGGACGCGGGCGTCCGATCGAGCTCGTGCAGACGCTGCCGCCTCACTTGGCCGCACGATCCATGCGATCGCTGTGGCGGACGTCGCGGCCGCAGCCCTGGTGGTGCGCCAGTCCGAGGATGTCCTCTTCGACTGACACGCGACCACCGGCGCACCTCGGACCATGGGTGGGCCCAGCGATACTGTTTGGCCCGGCGATCGCACTCCACGGCGGCGATCCTTAGAGGCAATCCCAGCGGGCGTTCCTTGCGTCTGTGCGCCCTCGACACTGGTCGGTGACACTAGCGCGGTGTCCCTGCCCATTCGACCGAGCTCGCGACTGCGGCGCTGAAACGGGTGCTCAGAGGTCGCGTTCGAGAACGTGGCCCCCCGGGCGACGGCTCATGGGGCCACGTAGACCGGGCAGGATGGGCCGCATGGGATGTGCCCGGACGCTCGCTGCCCTGCGAAGCTCCGGAGCGTCTCCCTTGCACTGCGGGACCGGTCTGCTGCTGCGCGGTCCCGGTTCCGCTTTGTCAGAAGCACGGTGTCAGACGCACGGTGCCACGCCGGGGGCTCGTCGTCGTTCCGTGATTGCCCATCAATCGCCGTGGCCCACTCCCTCGCTGTCGCAACGGTGGGGCTGGGAGAGCCGGGGCCACGGCAGCTACCCTCGCCACCGCGTCCCCGTCTCCTCGCACAACCTCGGGGGCGTGAGCAGACCGGGGCTGTGGTCGGGGAACAGGCCGCTGCCCTCGCGCGCGCGGTGGACGGGACCACACTCGACGAGGCCTCCAGCGACTCGAGTCGGCGCCTGACCAGGAATCGGCGACGGATCTCGACTGGCTGCGGCTCGTCGTGGAGCTCTGGCAGTACGCGCTGCGGAACGAGGCGGCGCGCGCCGCGCTGGCTCAGCAGTACGAGCGAGCGCGCACCATCAGCGCCCGGCTGATCGCGGAGAAGTACGCCGAGGCGGGAGCACAGCCCCCCATGCCGGTGCGTGGTCTGGCGATCCTGGTGGAGGCGATCGGCATCGGCTTCCAGGCGGCGCTCGATCCCGGCGCCGTGCCAGCCACCCTCCAGGGAGAGGCCACGCGTCGCCTGCTGGCGCCGGGTGGTGACTCGGGCACCGCCACGTCCTAACGAAGCCGAGGACGCAGAGTTCCTGCCCGGTGGCTGCCTGCGCACGATCCCGCTCTATGAAACGGGGCCCCGCCGTCAAGGGGGTCCGCTCCTGGTGATCGGCCCAGGAGGGTGGTTCACGGGCCAGCGGGTTGGTAAGTGGATCGAGCAGCGCTCATCTCTCTATGGCCTTCTTGAGCGGAAGGACAAGGTCTGGTGGGAGGCTGCGCCGGCGGCCCAATTCGATGAGGGTCGTCATGCGACCAGCGGGATAGCGGGGCCTGCCGGAGCGAAGGGTTCGTGCTTCGTAAGGACGTGCCAGATGGCTTCCGCCAATTGTCGGGCGAGGTCGACGCGCGCCACCTTAGCGCCGCGCTGCCGTCCGAGCCGGCGCCTGGTCCGTTCGTAGCGCTCCCGGTAGCGAGGATCGCGGGCAGCGTGGGTGGCGGCCTCGATGAGGGCCCAGCGCAGGTACTTGGGCCCGTTCTTGGCCAAGGGTCCGCGGATGTCGCGATTGCCGGACTGTCGGACGAGTGGACACAGCCCGGTGTACCCGGCGAGCTTCTTCGGGCTGGAGAAACGGGCAATGTCGCCGATCTCGGACGCGATGGTGTAGGCGAGGACCCAGCCCACGCCGGGCACCGTCAGGAGGAGCGGGATCGAGGGGTGATCGGCGCCCAGGGTGCGGAGGTTCTCCGCACAGGCGTCGATGCGCAGGTTGAGCTCGTCGACCATCCGCAGGCTCGTGGTGAGCGTCTCCCTCCAGGGCTCAGGCACATCCAGGCCCTCGAGTAGTTGCCGGCCCTTGGTCCCGAAGAGGTCGCTGACCGAGACCGGATGGCCAAACGTCATGAGCGTGGCGTGGATGCGGTTCTTCAAGGCCGTGCGATGACGCACCAGATGGAGCCGGAAGCGAGCGCGCTCGCGCTCGGCGCGCACCCCTGGAGTGGGCAGCCAGATCTCAGGTACCAGGTCCCGTCTTGCCAGCTCGGCCAGCACGCGGGCGTCGATCTTGTCCGTCTTGGCCGCGAGTGGGGCCAGACCCTTGGCTTTCACGGCATCGGCGATGGCGACGTCCCAGCCATAGCGTTCGAGCGTGTCGTGGACGAAGCGGGCGCCGGTCATGGACTCAATGGCCGCACTCACCTCCTCCCCGTGAAGCAGGACACGCGCCGTGAGCGAACGCAGGGCATCCGCATCTGGACGCACGGCCATCACCTCGACCGTTCGACCGTCCTCATCGAGCACGTGCACATCGAGCCGCTGGCGCGAGAGATCCAATCCGGCGTACAACATGACCTGGGGCCTCCCGGTGCTGGTTGCTTCGACAACCCAACGTTGTCACCGGTGGGGCCTCATTTCATGGCATTCGATCGTGCGGGGAGTCAGGGACCGGGCACGGGGTCGGGGGGATGACTGACGCGCAGCGATGCCGGTGTGTTTCGCGAGTCATCGAGAGGCCCATCGCGATCCGCCCGGTGCGCGATCATCCGCGTTGATGGTTCCGCCTACGCCACCAGCAGTTCCCGCACCAGGTGCCGGCCCCGGCGCCCCCGCCACCGCTGGCGAGATCGATGTTCGGCCCGGTCGATCGCTCTCACTGCTCGCGATCGCACATGCGGCCAACCACGCCCAGTTGGTGCTCCTGCCGCTCATCTACCTCAAGATCACCGACGACCTACACGTCGGTGTGAGCACCATCGCGTACCTCGCGGCTGGCGGCGCCTTTGCCGCCGGCGTAGTGCAGCTCAGCTTCGCCGCCCTCACGCGGCGGTTCTCGCGACGCAAGCTGCTCGGGGCGGGTGGGTTGCTGTTTGGCGGGGGGTTCGTGGCCCAGGCCTTCGCGAGCGGCTTCCCGACCTTCGCCCTGGCCAACGTCGCGTCGCAGATCGGCAGCTCGCCGCAGCATCCAGTAGGGAACGGTCTCCTAGCCGAGCAGTTCCCGCCCGAGCGGCGGGGCTTCGCGATCAGCGCCCACATCACGGGGGGGAACGTCGGGACGGTCATCGTGGCACTTCTCGGGGCACCGATCATCGCTGCCTTCGGCTGGCGCGGCGCGGCCATCGTCTTCGGGTTGCCCACCATGGCGATCGCGATCGCCATCCTCCTCCTCATGCGCGAGCGCGGGAGCGACCGCGCGGCGGCTGTGGCCGGCGGCAGCGTGCGGAACGCGTTCCGGGGGATCGTCCGTGACCGCGACCTGCGCTGGCTCTACCTTGTCTCGATCCTGGGCGGCGGCGGACGCGGCCTGGGGGTCGTCAACCTCTTCGCCCTGCTCTACCTCACGAAGGTGATCGGCCTCGGCGAGTCACTCTCGGGGCTGATGTACGGCGCGCTCATCGTCTTCTCAGTGCCCATGCCGCTCGTGGCGGGCTGGCTGTCCGACCGCATCGGTCGCAAGCCCCTCATCGTCGGGGTGTACCTGGGCGGGGCGATCGGGTTCCTCGTCTTCCTCGCCTCCGGGTCGAATCTCCTCGGCCTGTGGACCGGCATCGTCTTGATGGGACTCTTCAGCTTCGCCGAGAGCCCGCAGCTTCAGGCGCTTCTGGCCGATGTCGCCCGGCCGTCGGTCCGGGATGCCTCGTTCGCGGCCTACTTCACCCTCGCCTCCGGGGTCGCGTCGCTGTGGGTGGCCGTCTACGGGGCCATCATCGGCGCCGTCGGTAACGCGACTGGGTTGCCGATCGTGTTCGGCCTGATGGCGCTGACGTTCCTGCTGGCGGCGCTGGGGACGCTCCCCATCCGGGCCGAGCAGCGCGCGCATGAGAATGCTGTCCACGAGGCGTCGCTCGGCGCACGGTAGCGGCTCGGTCCGGCCGATCCTCAGCGGGGTCCGGCTCCGGAGCCGGACCCTCGTGCGTATCCGCCCGAGTCGCTCGCCGCGGGTCGCCCAACGGTGCGGGCAGCCCCAAGCACGATGGGTGGATACCTGGTCCGCCGGGCGACCAGCTCGAGACGATGGAAGTGGTGCGGCTCGCCGAGCGCCGTCAGGCTGTCCTCCTCGCGATCAACCCAGTACTCCATCTCAAACGACGAGAGGCTCGAGCGGACTGCCTCAGGTGATGGGCATGTCATCGTCGGGTCGCCGGCATGGGCGTCTCGGTCACCGAAGAGCATCGCCGCCACCCGCCCGCCGATCGACAGCGCCTCGAGGGCCCGCGCCCAGGCTCGCCAGAACGCGTTGTGTGTCAGGAACGGCATGCTCAGACTCGCGTTGACGAGGTCACACGGAGGTATGTCCACGATTGCGAGGTCGGCGATCCACGTCTCGAGGGCGGGATGGAGAGCGTCGGGCGTGGCCGCTTCCAGCGCGGCTATCGCGGCGGGCTCACGGTCGATCGCGAGCACTCGCCAGCCCGCTCGGAGTAGCTCGCGGGCATCCCGCCCCGCGCCGCAGCCGAGATCGACGGCGAAGCGGGCGCGGGCGGACTCACCGTCTTCGGCCGCGAAGCGCTCGATCGCGAGGCGCACCGTCTGCCACGCTGTCCGATCGACCGTGGCCGTGTAGTAGCGCGCCCAGTACTCGGAGTCGATCACCGCCCGGAGCGTATCAGGCCTGTGAGAGGGAAGAAGGAAGGGGAGGCGCGGGCGGCGCCACTGACGTGCGAGCGCGCCTCCCGATTGTTCCTCGTCCTCGAAGGAAAGCCAGTCTCGGCGCAGGACGGGCGAGGCGCTGCGCCCAGCCCGTCCTGTGGTGGACCGATCAGACGCGCGGCAGGCTCGCCAGGGCGTCCTTGACCCGCTCGGCCGGGTACTCGTAGTCCTCCAGCCGGCCGCTTAGATAGCGGTCGTAGGCCGTCAGGTCGAAATGGCCGTGCCCGCTGAGGTTGAAGAGGATGACGCGCGGGACGCCCTCCTCGCGGGCGACGAGGGCCTCGTCGATGGCGGCCCGGATGGCGTGTGTCGCCTCGGGGGCCGGAAGGATGGCTTCGGTGCGCGCGAAGCGCACGCCGGCCTCGAACGTGGCGGTCTGCGGGGCGGCCCGCGCCTCGATGACGCCCTGCTCCTTGAGCAGGCTGACGAGCGGCGCCATGCCGTGGTAGCGCAGGCCGCCGGCGTGGATCGGTTCGGGGATGAAGTCGTGGCCGAGGGTGTACATCTTCACCATCGGCGTCATCCCCGCCGTGTCGCCGAAGTCGTAGGCGTAGACCCCGCGTGTGAGGCTGGGTGCCGCCGTCGGCTCGACGGC
>JBKQRF010000012.1:0-17250 GCA_052144055.1 Candidatus Limnocylindrales bacterium | reverse complement strand
GCTTGGCCCGGTCGTGGGCCGCCGCTCGTTCGGCTTCCTCTTCTCGCGCCGCGTCCGCCCGATTGAAGGGGTAGTTATTCCTGTAGTCCCTGGGTGGGTGTAGTTGTTCCGCTGTATCAAGAGAAGCTGAGCGCACGCCGAGGCACACCAGGGGCACGCCGGGCTCGCTGAGCGGCCGCGGGGCCAGGGTCGGCGGCGTCACGGCTACGATCCCGTCCCAGGCGTCGTTTCGAGCTGGGGCGGTCTCTGGTGCCACTCGGGGGCTTGTCGCAGCTCAGCGCCTGTGCTACCTGTTGCAAAGGTGTGACTGCGCTCGGCCTTCCGCATGCGGCAGAGCCGGGTCCGGCAGCTCATGGAGCAGGTCCGGCGGTCGACGCGACTCCAGGGCGGCAGCGGCTCGCCGCAAGCGAGGCAGGGGCGGTCCCGCTCGCTGGCCGAGGGAGGGGAAGCGGAGGTCGCTGACGCGCCCCGCGATGCTAGATTCTGCATGGAGGGACCGATCCTCCTGGTGGCGGCTCCGGGGAGACCTTCGAACGTGACCCCGGAGCCGTCCTCTATTGGTTTCTGACGGTGCGTTTCCGTCCTACTTCAAGTAGGCACCCGCGTGTCCCGCGATTCGCTGCCAACATGGCGTGACAACCTGGCGTACGCCCTCGGATTGCGCGCGTGATCTACCGCGTGCGCCGCCCTTACCAGGTCGGCATCGACGGAACCCTCAGCCCCGCGCCCGACTCACGCCTGCGCATCGAGCAGGCGGCCGGCGAGCGGACCCTCTATCGCGATCTCGCAACCATGGCTCGGCGAGACGTCCGCGTCGCGCGAGCCGCCAGTACATGGGGGCTGCTCGCTCGTTCATCCGCGACGCTCGACGTAGCCTCGAAACAGCTCGGGGCATACATGAGCGCGCGTCGCGAGGAGTGGCACACGGCTGCGCTCGCCTCCGCAGGGGACAGCGGCGACGCTCGAGATGGGCCTCTCGACGCCCTGGCGCCGGTCATGTCGAACCTCTTCGACATGCTGTCCGATCAGGTCGGCGGTGAATTCGGGTTCTCGGCCGACGATCTGGCGGCGTTCGTGCAGGCGATCCCAGATGAGTCAGTGGAGTCGATCGACCAACTGGTGTCCAGCGCCATGACGGCGCTTGAGGCCGCGCGGGGCCGGTATGCGGCGAACGGTTCATCGGTCCCGCGCTGGGTCCGGGAGTTCGACGCGGCGGACGATCTCGGCCAGTCGTTCACTGCCCTTCTGACTGCGTCCGAGGATCTGGCGCGAGCCGCGACTCCCCAGGAGACCGCCGACGCCGTGCGGGCCATTCGGGCACTGCTAGCCAACCCGAGCCCTCGCTCTGTCGACGACGATCAGCTCAACGAAGCCTTAGAGCCGCTCTTCGCACAACTCGACCAGACGCGGGGTCGCGACGCTCTCCGCGCTCGACCTTCGCGATCCGACGATCAGGTGTGGCGCGCCGCGGTCCCCGTACTCATCAACTACTGGCGGGCGGCTGATACCCCCGGCGTCGAACCTCCCGATGGCGTGTCCATGCCTGGCCTGGCCGAACCCGACACGTGGCGAACCGTCCACAACCTGGCGGCCGCGGTAGGTAAGCTCGGGTTCCAGCGTGAACTCGCGCGGGAGTGGCGCGAGTTTTCGATCGAGTGCGCCCTGTGGCGCGACGCTATCGACGCGCTCAGTACAGCACAGCTCAGCGACGACACCTACGCGCCAGAGCGGCTGCGCTACGCGCTACGCGCCCTGGGATCGCAGATCGGCCCGGCCCTCGGGCTGCCGGAGGGGGATCTGACGGGGTTCGCGGGGGCGGCGTCCGCGAGCATCCGCGAGCGGCTCTTGTGGTGGCTCGACGCTCGGTGCGCCATAGCCGGCCTGGATCCAAGACCCCGAACGGGGATCGTAGGCACAGAAGGACGTGCCCTCCTCTCCATCCACCACGCCCTGCAGAACGACGAGCCGCGTCGCACGTGTGCGCGGCCTGGCTGCCAGGAGCCGCTGCCGCCCGAAAGCTACCGACACAAGCGGTTATGCGCGCTGCACCTTCGTGAGAACGCCGCTGCGCGGGCGGCGGCGTATCGGCGAGCCAAACGCGACCGCGCGCCGGACCCTAGGTCGGGTTGACACTCTGCCGAGCCATCGCCCTAGACCGACGCCGGCCAGATGAAGGACGTCATCCGGACCCGCCCCAGAAGGGGGTCGTACGAGCGCTCGCGACTTCGTGCGTGCCGTCCGTCCCGAGCTCGCCATTCCGAGACGAGGTCCTTCTGAGCGTGCGTGGCTCGCCCGCGATGCGTGGTTCTGGCGGTCCGCGATCCCGCCCGATGTCTCTCGACTACTCGCCGCGCAGGATCGCGGCCGGCACGGCACGTCCGACGAGCACGACCGGGCCTACTGCGGCCGCGAGCGTGGCCACCAGCGCCGCGCCGATGGCGGTTGCCACGCCGAGTTCGGTCGGTCCGGTCGCGGCTTGGAGGACGCGCGCGAGGATGAGCGTGACGAGCGCGCCGGCGATCCCGCCCAGCAGGCCGATGGCGAACGCTTGGAGCACGAGGAAGTCGATGATCAGGCGGGGTGACCACCCGATCGCCCGCAGGGTGGCGAAGGCGGCCTCCCGGCGCAGGTACCCGAGACTCACGATCTCGCCTGCGGCGACCGCGCCCACGCCCAGGGTGAGGCCGGCGATGGCCAGGTGGAAGGGCCGCACCTGGGCGGCCAGGTAGACCCCGAGCACGGTCGTGTCAAGGTGACCGTTGAAGCCGACCGCTACGAGCGTCACGGAACCCACCAGCGCCGCGCCGAGTCCGACCGCCAGCACCCCGAGGCCAGTCTCGACCCGCCGCGGCCCGCCAAGGTCAGACAGGGCGAGCCAGCTCAGCCAGCGGATAGGCCGGCTGCGATGCCCGGGCTCGAGGCCCGTCAGTTGGCCGATTGGCGGACCGCGTAGCACGAGAAGGGCCGGGACGAGACCCGCCAACCCGGCGACGGCCAGCGAGAGCGGCATGGCCCCGGCGAGCTGCCAGGGCGCGAGCACGAGCCCGAGCGGTAGGAGCGCGAGCGTCACGGCGGTCGCCACGATGCCGACGGCGAGCCCGAGCAGGAGGATCTCGGCTTCGACGAGCCACGCAATCCGCCGGCCCGACCAGCCGATCGCGCGCAGGGTGGCTAGCTCCGGCGCCCGGGCCCGCACGGCCACGTACGCGGTGTCGGCCACCAGGAGCGCGGCACCTAGCAGCACTAGGGCGAAGAGGGCGAGGTCCTCAGCTGAGACCGCCTCGACGAACCCCACTGCGACGCCCTTGTCCGACCACCCTTCGGTGACCGTCAGGGCGGGTCGCCCGAAGATGCCCACCGGCAGGTCGACGAGCACGGTGCGCGGCGAGGCGCCCTTCACGATGTCCACCTGCAGCCCGGTCGCGTCGTGGATCTCGGCCGCCACCGTGGCGAGCTTCGCCTCCGCCGCCGGACCGGGCGTGCCCACGCCGGTCACCTTGACCCGGATTGCGCTGATGAAGGCGGCGCCCGGGGCACCGCTGAAGCGGGCGGGGTCCGAGAGCCAGGCGGCGCCCGCGAGGGTCGTCAGCACGAGTGGAGGGCTGTTGACGTAGGAGGCGAGCGAGCGTGTTGGTCCGAGCGTCTGGCCGTCTGGGAGGCGCACGACCGGCAGCCCATAGGCCTCGAGGCGCCCGCCAGCCAGGGGGTCGAAGCCGGGCAGACAGTCGGGGTTGTACTGGCCCACCGGCTGCCAACGCGAGAAGAGCTCGGAGCGCGGCACCTGGTCCTCGCGGCTGATCGAGCGGAACCAATCGTCCGACGCCTCGCCCGGGGCCTGGTTGGCGGGTTGGCCGTTGGCCCCGATCACCACCGCGCTCTGGTAGATGCTTACGTCGGGCGGTTGCACGACAGCTGCCAGGTGGTCGGGGCCCACCTGACGGTAGGTCACGGGCCCGGCGGTCCAGTGCGGCGAGGCGTCGTAATAGTCGGCGTGGATCATGGTGGCGACGAACGCCTGGTACGCGTCGTTGGCGCTCGCGGTCTGTGTGCTGACCGGCGCCCAACTCGTCAGGGCATCTGGCGCAGCCCCGTGCAGGACGGCTGCGGGGTCGGCGGCGCGCTCGGTCGTGATCTGCATCGTCTCGTCGATAAAGCTCTGGTTGCTCACCAGCACCGGGAGCGCGGGCTGAGGGCCGGCGGGCGACGCTGCTGTCCCGGGTGCGTCGGAGGCGCGCAGGTAGCGGCCGCTCACAACGCAGCGATCGAGGTGCGCGAGCTGCGCCTCCGCGACTGGGTCGATGCCGGCTACGACGATCGGCTCCGACCAGCCCACATCGAGCCCGGGTGTGCCGGAGCGGAAGGCACCTTCAAGCGAAGCGTCGGGCGTGCGGCCGCCGTAGCAGGCGACGGTCGCCGTGCAGGCGATCTTGGTCGACCCCACTTCGAGGACCTGCGCCGCGGCGGGGCCGGTTGGGCCGCCTTGCACCGACACGATCTGGCCCTGCGGCGCGACCACGAGATACTGGGCAGCCAGAGGCGGGTAGTGCGACAGGCCGGCCTCTCCACTGGCCGCCGCGCTGATGCGGAAGACCGTGATCGGCCCGGAACCCACGAGCTTCGCGACGTCGACCGGGAACTCTGCGGGCCACTGCACGAGGCCGACCACCGCGATGGGCGCCGCGACCGCCACATCCGGCACCACGCGGATCGCAGCCAGCTGCGCCTCGGTGATCCCGCCTGTGAGGCCGGAGAGGAAGTTGGGCCGCACGAGGCCCTCGGTTTGTTCTAGGGCCGTCTGCGAGCCGAGCGGACGCACCAGGATGTCGTAGGGGGTGTTCCAGGCGCGGGCGATGTCGCCCGAAAGGACGGCCTGCGTGGTGCGCGACACCCCAGCCAGCACGAGGAAGCCCGAGACCGCGGTGAGGAGCCCGGCGGCCGCAAGCGCGGTGGCCAGCCGCCGGGAGAGCAGGCCCCGAAGCGCCAGGCGGATCATCAGTCCTCGAGGGTCCGCGCCTCGAGAGGACCCTCGCGATCGAGGCGGCGCTCGCCATCGACCCGTCCGCCGGCGAGATGCACGACGCGATCGGCGAAGGCGGCCACGGCGGGGTCGTGGGTGGCCAACACGATGGTGAGGTCGTGGGCGTGACGTACGGCCTCGAGCACGCCGATCAGCCCTTCGGTGGTGGCCGCGTCGAGGTTGCCTGTCGGTTCGTCGGCGAGCAGTAGCTCCGGGCTCCCCATCAGCGCCCGGGCGAGCCCGACGCGCTGGCGCTCGCCTCCGGACAGGCGCGAGGGCGGGGCGTCGAGCCGGGCGCCGAGACCGAGTTCGGATAGCAACACGCGGGCCTCAGCTTGCAGCTCCCGCCAGTGCCCCCAAGGGAGACGCGCGGCGACCAGGTTCTCCAACGCGGTGAGCCCGGAGAGGAGATGCGGGTCCTGGAACACGAGACCCACATGGTGGGCGCGGAACTCCGCCAGCTCGCGCTCGGAGGCGTCCTCCAGACGCGTCCCGAATACCGTGATCGTGCCGGCGGTCGGCCGATCGAGTCCGGCCACCAGGTTGAGGAGGGTGGTCTTGCCTGAGCCCGAGGGCCCCGTGATCGCCACCGCCTCACCCCGCGCGACCCGCAGGTCGATCGCCGTGAGGGCGCACACGACGTCGGCGCCGCTGATGTAGGTGCGCGCGACACCGGCCAGCGCTAGGGCCGGCTGCCGCTCAGGCAGACTGAGCAGCGCGTTCATCTGGTGCCCGCACCCGTGGTCGGGCGACGATCTCGTCCAGATGGTCCCTCAGCGCGTCGAGCCAGCGCAGCTGCGCCTCGACCGCGGCGATCTCGGCGTCGCGGGCCTCCGCCCGGAACCCACCTTCGTCGTCCGCGCGGGCTGCGCGGAGACGATGCAGTGCCGCCGTCCGTTCGTCGATCATCGCGGCGGTCAGCGACGGCAGGCGTTCGGGGACGACCAAGCGTGCCACGGCCAGGCGCACGACGGCCTCATCGGGGGGTCCGTCCGCGAGCCACTGCTCCGCCGCTCGATGGCCTTCGTCGGTGAGCGTGAGGCGTTGCCGATCGGGACGAGTCTCCTGATGGATCCGCTGGCTCGTCACGAGCCCGTCACGGCCCATGCGCCCGAGGGTCAGGTACACCTGCGCCGGGCGAGTCATCCAGGTCGACCCGAGTTCGGCCTCCAGGGTGGCATGCAGCTCGTAGCCGTGGCTCGGGCCAGCCAGCAGCAACGCTCCGAGTGCGCCAGAGAGTCCCATTGCTGTTCAGACGGCCCGAAGAGCGGACGTCCGTGACGCGACGGGACGGCATCGCGCCGTCCCGGTAGTAGCCACTCAGTGACTATACCGCCGTTGTCTAGAGCAGCATCGCCAGCTCGTCGGGCGAGCGGATGACGGGAACGTAGCCCCCGACCGGCGGGGACACTAGGGTCGTCGCGACGTCGAGCCGTCCCACAAGCAGCCAGCCCCGGCAGTGCGGGCAGTTCGCCGCAGCGTCGACCACCATACGCAGCAGGTAGGTCGCCAGGCGCGGGACGTCGTTGATCCCTTGCATGGTCGGGCTCGGCGCGTATGCCTGGTAGGCCCCCTGCTGCACGAGCACGCTGCCAGGGATGGTCCCCGTCGTGATGAGCGACAGAACCACGATCCGATTCCCTGGGTCACCGGGCCGCCACCTCAGGCGTTGGGCCGCCCGCACCCGCGCATGAGGATCCTCCCACGGCCCGATAGGCGTCACAGCGCCGACGGGGGCAGGCTAACGCTGGGCCTAAGCGACCGCAGCAGCGTGACCCAGAGGCAGCCGAGAGGGATGGTGACGAACACGGTGCCGAGCAGGACGTACACGCTGCTCTCGAAAGCCGCGAGCCCGATGAACGGTGCAAGGTTCGCGGAACCTCCTGGCACCCCGAGCAGGACCACGCCGCCGACTATGTACGCGCCCCACAGCGCAAGCCCGATGGCCACAGCGAAACCGAGGGCGCCGGCTGCCCACGTGTCGATGGGTTGGCCAAAGGCCGCCGCGCGGCCGTAGCGCCATCCGGCGAGCGGGGCCGCAACCAGTCCCGTGATGCTGCCGAACAGAGCGAACGCAACGAACCACACAGACGCGGCGGCGAGCAAGACACTGAGGGCGAGCCAGAGCACATCGAGCCCGAGCGCGGTCAGCGCGCCGAGCAACCTGACGTCCCTCCAGAGAAGCCTATACATGCGGGTCAACCAAGATCGAGCGGCGTCCCAACGTGGTTCGTGGACGACGGATGGTTCGTGACCCAGGTTCTGCCCACCACTTGGCGCAGTCAAGAGCCTACGGACATGCCGCCCGCAATTGACTTGTCTTGTCTGTCCCGAGATCCCGTGGTAACAGGAGGAATGCCACGGTCGCGCACATGTTGTAGCGCTCGCAATCGCCCCACAGTTAGAGAACCCGCACGAGCCGTCGATTCAAGCGCAGCACTGGCGATGCGCCGCCCTGGAAGGACCCCCCTTCTGAGGTGGCTGAGGAGCGCGTCCCCGCGCTTCCTGAACGACATGCTGGTGACCTCTCCCATTTCGGCGCACCCGATCTGCCAAACGGGAACCCGCCGGCAGGTCGCCTCGACGAGCTGCGGCACATCTCCGACTGCGGCTCAGTCGCGCGACGGCCCGTGACGGCGCACAGCGACCACCCCGTCGCGCCCCGTCAGCCCCGCGATCCTTTGCCCGGCGAGGGCCGAGCCGAAGTCGGGATCTAGCGCAAACGCCTTCGTCGGTTCGTCCGTTCCACCAGGCGCGTCATCTCTTCCTCGTGCCGGCGCCCCATCTCGACTTGTTGGTCGACCCACTCCTCGTCCGTCAAACGGCGTGCTCTGCGCTTCGGACGGCGCAGCTGGGTCGGGGTGTCGGTCCCCAAGTCCGCGCCAACGGTGGCTTCGTGGAACGCTCGATCGAGTTCGCCACGCTCGGTCCCGTTGATCTCGACGTGACCGATGAAGACGCGGACATGATTGTGGACGCTTCGGTCGCGCATGTCCTCGCGCCGACCGTCGTCGCGCAGGCCCTTCAGCTTGTCGTACAGCCAGTTCGTCAGCAATCCGACGCCGACCACTCCGCCGACATCGACGATGACCTGAACGATAGAGCGCCACTCGTCCGGGCCGGCGGCCTTGAAAGCCGGGGGCGGGGTGACACGAACAACGGCCGTGACACCGTCTGGCAGGCCGGCCTTCTCATCGGCAAGGCCCTCCAGGTCGAGACCGTACCGAGCAGCAAACGTCACCGTGATGCGGTCTGCCACGATGTCCATCCTTCGCGCCGACCCGCCTGGTGTCGGCGACCGTCAGTCTGACGGAGCAGGCGTCATTCCCGGCTGCAGGTACACCCGCCATTCATCCGGAAGGTTGCGGACTTCGACGTGCCGCACCTGCGTGCGTTCCTCGGGCGTCATCAACCTGTGAATGGCCTCGAGGTCCGCCTTGTCGCGAGCCCACACGTGCAAGGAAGCGGAGTGCCAAGAGGCGACGTTCGCGCGGCGCACCCAATCGTCGGCGTCAGCCGACCGCAACGGCGCAGTCACGGCAATAGCGTCCGCTGTTCGACGGCCGCGCAGGACGAGTAGTCGCCCCGGGCTGAGCGGCATGACGATCTCGACGCCGGGCGTCTTGAAGCCCTGCTCCTCATCGGCGGCGGTCCCGGCTGGCATCACGGCCACGACCGGTTCGTCGCCGAGCAACAGCCATGGCGGAGCCGTCGCCTCGCGAACCTCCCAAGCCATCTCGAAGAAGGCTCGGGGCTGGGTCTTGAGCGCCAGGTCAAGCACGTGGACGAGCGCGAACCCCGTTGGCGGCCGGATCTCAAGTTCGCCGCTCCGAAAGAGCGTGAGCCATTCGAGCCGAAGGTCCTCCAGCGTCTTGCCCTCCTCGGGTTTCAGACCGACCTCAGCTGCACGCGCACTGAAGCGGTCTGGGTCGGAGAGCAGCAGATCGTTCTGGGCGAGCGCGTGGAACACGGCTGCCTCCTCGGCGCGCTCGACCATGGCCGGGACTCGCGCGCGTTGGATGGCTAGATAGTGCGCGAGATGGAATCGTGCCATCGGATCGAATGGCTGCTCACCCCGCTGAAGCGAGAGCAGGTCTGCGAGGTGCGGCGCCGCTATGGTCTCGGTCTTCTGGAAGAACTCCTGTTCGAGTCCGCCTTCCGTCCGACCTGACGCCCGGGCGACGTGGTAGTAGTCGGGTCGCACCGACGAGCTCCGGACGGTGCCGGGAAAGATCAACTCCTTCTCCTTGTCGTAGACCCAGATGCCCTGGTTCTTCGGTCCATACCCGAAACGACGCAGATGGAGCTGGGGGATGGTGTGCGGGGCGCGGGTCTCGTTCACGTCACAGCGGATCGTAAAGCAACCGCTCACCCCTACAAGGTGGCGCTCACGGTGAGGTGAAGGGACGTCTATGCGAACGTCGACTTGAACCTGTGAGTGAAGAGCGTCAGCTGACCCTCGCGAGCAGTTCGCTCCTGTGTCGCGCCACGACCCGGACGATTATCCGTAAGGCTCGGCTCTAGCCCGCTCAGCCCCTTGCCTTGCATGCTGGAAGGCCGAATAGCGGACGGTCCGCCGCATCAAAGTCGAGCCAGCCGATTCGCAGTCGACAGCCCTCCCAACGCCTCCAGTGCGTCGTCAACGGGCGCACCACGGTCGTCTGGACATACGCTTCCACGACCGCCTTACTCGCCGCGTTGCGACCGGCGGCTTCGATGGCCGAGTCGTCCTGGGGGACAGCTACGGAGAACCGCCGCGTGAGCTCGTCGATCCCCGACATCGCAGTTTCGAGTTCAGAGCGCCGAGTCGCGAGGATGTACCGATCCGCCGCGCGCCACATCAGCCGATTGATGGCGTGAGGGAGGCCTCCGAGCTCGAGACCGCCCGCGAAAGGGAACATCCCCCTCGGGGCAATGATCAGCGCGACCCGAGGACCCAGCGCCATTACCACCGCGTATGCCTCCGGCGACAGGATCGCTCGCCAGTCGTCGTCGTGGCCGAACGAGAGGGTGGCGACGACCATCGAGTCGCTGAGGACGAACGCCTCGCGGTCTGGCGCTCGGACAACCCACCACGGAGCTTGGGCCAGCGTTGCGCCCAATCGGTACGCACGCTCCACCATGCGCTCGCGTAGCGAATCCGCGACGGCGGCGCCCGGCGATGTCACTCCGGGCATCAGCTCGTCAAGAGCTTGACGGGCCCCTCGGTCGAAGGCCTTGTCGTACCTTCGCATCGCCGCCTCGGTCCGGGGCGCGCGCTGGTACATCAGCGCGGCGTACCGGGCCAGCGCCTCGCGATCGGCGTCCGGCGGCTGAGCGAGCGTGCGCGTGCCGACAAGCAGCCGCATTCCGGCCATAACGCCCTGGTCGGTGAGCTCCGGCTCCGATAGCTCATCTGTCAGCGCCATCGCGTATAGACCAGCGGGAAGTCGGCTGACGCGCTTCCGGAGCCTCCGTGCGGCCGCCGCGGCGGGTGTCTCGAGCTCGTTGATCGCCTGCTCGATCTCCGAGCCGTGGGCATCGCGCTCGGCGAGGAAGTCGTTGACGCCAACATCGAGATATGAGCCGTCTAGCTTGTCGAATGCGGCTAGGGTGGAGCCGCCACGCGAGAAGGCGCGGAGCAGCCAACCCGAGATGAGGTGCTGTCGTTGAGCCATCTCTCGCGGAAATCCTGGCACGCGTCGCGTCGATGGATGTTCTGGCTGACGTTGTACAGCTTCTGCTTGGCGGCGTGTCCCTGGGAAGGGGTGCCGGCCCGCGTCGCCAGTTAGGTCAGCCCGCCGCAGCCCAACACCCACCCCGCGCGAGACCTCGCGCCACGATGCGCACATTCACCCGTAAAGGCTCGGCCCTACTCCTCTCGCCCCGACCACTCTCACGCACTTCCACGCGGAGCTCTCCGTTGAACGCGGCCGCGAGTCCGCGTGCCTCCGCCTCGGTGCTCGGGTACAACCAGAGTTGGGACGCACCCAGCACCTCGACCCGGTCGAGCAGCGCCTGCAGTACCGAGATCCGGCCAACGTGACGCTCGGGCGGCGTGCGCTCGTCCACTTCGCCGTGGACCCGAACTTCGTCGAAATGACGACGAGGCTCGAGGGACTCGCGACGCAGTTCCTGCCCTTCAACCGTGGCGATGCGGGAGGGAAGGGCAACGCCCCTGACCCGACCGGCCATCGGACGCGCTACCTGTGGGAAGAGGTGTGGGCGCGCGACGCGTGGCTCGACATCCTCGGACGCTTCATCCATCCCGGTGGGGACCTTCGAGCCGGGGTGATCGGGCGGCCTCGCGGAGTCCCACGTCCGGACGACGGTGCCCTTGGCGTCGAGGGCCACGATCCGGCACTCTTCGGCCCGGTCGCAGCCCGAGGCGTACACCTGCCCGGACGGGGCGACCCGCACGACCCCGGGGGAGGAGATCTGAAACGGTGCTCGCCACGGCGTCCTCCAACGCGGTCCACGTGGAGGCCACGTGGTCGTCGCACCTGCTACCGTATTCGCAGCCCGGCCTCGTGATCGAGGCCGTCCGCGAGGTGGTGGCCGCCGCTCGATCCTCGAACCACACGCTGCCGCGCTGCGGCGCGGCCTTCACCCAACTGGGAGGGAAGTGCCTGTAGGGACAAGAGGGCGGCTGGCTCAGGCCGACTACCAGCGACGGGTGACCGCTCGACAGAGGGAGCGGGGTCTATGCCAGTGGCGCCCCGCTCCCTATGTATCTAGTGAACCTGCTCACCGAGCGAGGCGGGTTGGTCCCGGCGGCGTGCCTCGCATCGCGGCCTCTTCGCCCTCGTCCTGCCCTTCAGCACTTGTGCCTGCGAGCAGGATGCGAATGATCACGTCACATACGGGAGGCTCTGACACGCGGCCCGACCACTGGTCGCCCAAGACCGCGCCGAGCTACTGGCGAGACCGACCCGTCCCAAGGTGATCTGGCGCGTCCCAAGGTCACCGGTGACCCGGAGGTGGGATCGATGGTTCGGCATTTCGTCCGATACGTGGTCAAGTTTGGCCACTACAGAGACTGGATGGCGGCGGTCAAGGCGGAAAACGAGGGCCTCGCCAAGCTCGGCATGCCACCTTATCGCTTTTTCTCGGCCGACCTCGACATCGCCAACGAGGTCTTCTCCGAGGCCGTGTACGAGAGCAAGGCCGACGTCGAGCGATTCGACAAGGTTCTGGAGGCGGACCCCGAAATCTCCAAGCTGATCGGGGTCGAGCTCAGTCACGTCGTGGATGGCTCGCTCCATGGCTACCTGCTGTCGGAGGTAACGCTGGACTAAGGCCGGACGAGGCGCGACTGGAAACGGGTGCATCTGCCCGACAGCCCGCCGTTGGCGGCAACCTCAGGGGCAGGCGACTCTCCGGCCACCGCGGGCAGTGCCGGGGCGGGGAGCCGGTCACGGTAGTTTCCGGATTGGTTCAGGGATCAGAACCATGATCCTGATCGTCTTCCCCCTCCTCCTCTAACCCGGAGACGCCAAGACCAGAGCCCCCGGCACCCCCCGCCGGAGGCTCGTCCTTTCCCCGGTGAGCCGAACCGTGGGCAGCCCCGTGGAGATGAGACGCACCTCATCGGGTCAGCGCGTCCGCAGGGCCTCGGCCGGTTCCCACAGCGCCTCGTCCTCGGTCATGCCACGCGACAGCACGGCGGAGCGCCGATGGTAGCGATGGATGTTGCTGGGAGGGGAGTTCTAGGCCGCGCACGGTCCATTGAGAACAGGATTTGCTCCCCGCCCAGGGCCATGGGGCCTCTTAGGGGGTTCCCGGCGCTCGTGGAGGGCCGTACCGTGACCGCCGACTGTTATGTCGAAGTCACAGCTTCTGCACGCTTGTTAACCGGGGAGTGGTAGCAACGTGCCGAACCGAGGGCCACGCTGTCCATCGAGATGCAACGACATGCGCTGCGCGATGACCCCGCCTTCCGCGAGTTGATGGCCCTGCACGCCTGCGAGTGGCGCGTCGAGTCGGGGTCGTTGCCCGGCGCCTCGGTAGGGGACCTCATTGATATCGAGATCGCCGAGGAGGACTACACCTTCTGGAGGCCAGACGGCGTGCGGGTCACCACCCTGCCGATTGCCTCCACGGAGGAGGAGAAGGACGACACCTCGGGCTGGCTGTCGCTCCGCAACCCCACCGCGGGGATCAGCCTGACGTTGTCACCCAGCGACACCTTCATCACGGAGTGGCTCGCCAGCACGGGGACCCTGCGCTCTGCGGTCGGGTCATCTACGTCCTAGCCGGAGCCGCGTTCCACCGATCACATCCCCAGTCACTTGCCCTGCGGCGGCCCGGCACGGCGCAACACGTCGAGGCGCTGCTGGAACTCGTCGGCTCCGATCTCCCCGCGGGCATAGCGCGCACATAGCACCTGCTCGGGATCGTCGGGATGCTGGTGCTGCATCCAGTAGCTATACCGGGGTCCCCGGATCAGCCGCACGATGAGGGCGACAAACAGCACGACGATGAGGAGCCAGAGCAGGCCGCCCGCCACAGCAGCGCCCCAGCCGACATGGCCGGGTCCCCACCACCAGTACCACATCCTGTCGCCACCTCGATCCGTTGCGGGCAGACACAGCGTTCCGCATGGTCATTGTCGCGCTGCTGCTCGGCGCCTTGTTCTACCTAACCACGAGTCCGACTGCTCACATCGTGACAAGGCGCGATGAAGATCGGATGAAGGCCTTAGCGGCTCGTGTGTGAACGGCTTTGGAGCCCCGGGTCGCTCGTCCGACATCGTGACCGCTCACTCTGTCCGTGCTCGTCTCACTCGGGCCGCAGCGGGGCGATGAGGCCCCGAAAATGCGGGCGAACTCGGCCGATGAGAGACGCTGCGTGAAGCGGCCGCATATGGCGGTGAGGCTACCCGATGAGGGCGTCGTGGGCAGCCATGCAGATCGCTGCCCGCCTATTGCTGCGCCCCTGCGTCCGGTGCCTGCGCGCACCACCTTGTTGGCCGACGAGAGCCGTGTTGGCGCCGGTCCAAAACTGAGCACTTCTCGCCGGTCGAAATCTGAGCACCCCTGACCAGGTTCGACTGGCACCCTCGCTTGAGCGAACAGCTCGTGACGAGGGAGGAAGGAGTGCACCAGGTGGAGGACTGGGCCGAAGTCCATCGGCTCTTCCATCGCGAGCGGATGGCCAAGGCCGCCATCGCCCGGCGGCTCGGCATGAGCCGCAACACCGTCGACCGGCGCGTCGCGCTGCACGAGCCGCCCCGGTATGTCCGTACCGCGGCGGGCTCCCAGCTCGATCCCTTCGCCGACCGGATTGCGGCGATGCTGGCCGAGGACCCGACGGTCCGGGCCACGGTGGTCCGCGAGCGCCTGCGCCCCGACGGATACGGGGGCGGGATCACGATCCTGAAGGAGCACCTCGCGAAGGTGCGGCCCGCCTTCCTCGCCGCGCGGACGTACCAGCGCACGACGTACGCGCCGGGGGAGATCGGCCAGGTCGACTGGTGGCATACCGGCGTCGGGGTCCCGGTCGGGCACGGGCGGACCCGGGAGGCGTTCGGCCTCGTCACGACGCTGCCCTTCTCGGCCGCCCATGCGATCACGTTCACCCTCTCGCGCACGACCGCCGACCTGCGCAGCGGTCTCGTCGGCTGCCTGGTGCGCCTGGGCGGGGTACCGGGGGCGCTCGTGTTCGACAACGACACCTCGGTCGTCGCTTCGGGGACCGGATCACGGGCTCGCCTGCACGACGACGTCGCCGGGCTGCTGGGTGCCCTGCACGCCCGCGCGGTCGTCCTGCGCCCTGCGGACCCGGAGGCCAAGGGCGGCGTGGAGCGCACGATCGGGTACGCCGAGACGAGCTTCCTGCCCCTGCGCACCTTCGCCTCGCTCGACGATCTCCAGGGCCAGCACGACGCCTGGGCCGCCGACGTCGCGTACCACCGCCACATCCGCAGGCTCGGTGGGACGGTCGCGGACCGGTACGCCGCCGAGCGCCCGCACCTCGCCCCCATGCCCGATCCTGTCCCCGACACCGACCTGCGCCTGGAGGCCCGGGCCGGCAGGGACGCCTTCGTGCGGGTGGCGGGCGTCGACTACTCGGTCCCGCCCGCGTTCGCCGGCCGCCGGATCGCCGCCCAGGTGGGCTCGCACCAGGTCACGCTGCTCTGCGAGGGGACGGAGATTGCGCGGCACCGCCGCAGCTTCGCTCCGGCCGACGTCGTGCTCGACCCCGCCCACGGCCGGGCGCTGCGCCTGGCGCGGGAAGCACGTGACCGCCTCCGCGGCGGGGACCACGAGCTGCCGGCGGTCGACCTCGGGAGATATGACCGGCTCTGGGACGTCGGGGCATGAGCGAGACCGCCAGCGCCGAGCTCGCGTACCTCTCCCGAGCGCTCAAGGCTCCACGGATCAAGGCCGTCAGCGCGAGGCTGGCGGGTCGCGCCCGCGACGAGGGCTGGGGCTACGAAGCCTACCTCGCAGCGGTTCTCGCCGAAGAGGTCAGCGCCCGCGACAGCCATGGCGGGTCGGCGAGGGTGAAGGCCGCCCGCTTCCCCGCCGTCAAGACCCTCGAAGACTTCGACTTCACGGTCCAGCCGTCCGTGAGTCGCCAGACGATCGCTCACCTCGCCCAGCTCGACTTCCTCGCCGAGGCCCAGAACGTCGTCTTCCTGGGGCCGCCGGGGACCGGCAAGACCCACCTGTCGATCGGGCTCGGGGTCCAGGCCGCACGGCGGGGCCAGCGGGTCGCCTTCGCCACCGCCCACCAGTGGGTCAATCGCCTGGGGGCCGCCAAGCGGGCGGGGCGGCTCGACGAGGAGCTCGAGCGGCTCGGGCGGATCCCCCTCCTCATCGTCGACGAGGTCGGGTACATCCCCTTCGACCCCGAGGCCGCGGCGCTGTTCTTCGCCCTCATCAGCTCCCGCTATGAGCGGCGTTCGCTGATCGTGTCGAGCAACAAGACCTTCAGCGCCTGGGCCGAGATCTTGGGGGACCCGGTGGCCGTTGCCGCGATGGTCGACCGGCTCGTCCACCACGCCGAGGTGATCGTCCTCAAGGGCGACTCGTATCGCCTGCGGGGCAAGAGGGAGGAGGTGCTGACGGGAGCGAAGGAGCGGATTCAAATCGTCAGCGCAACGAGTCCTGTGAGATGAATGGACGCAGATCACAGGAGGGCGCTGATGCAGGGACAACGCGGGCACCTGAGCGCAGAGCAGAAGCAGCTGGCCTTCGGGCTGCGAGCACGGGGCTGGCGTCTGGCGGACATCGCCAGGGAAATCGGCTGCACAGCGCCGATGGTCGGGCTCATGGTGCGCGACCGCAAACACCGGCACGGCGAGCCGTTCGGCTGGCAGCCGCGGCAAGGGTGCCTCACGCTCGGCGAGCGAGAGCAGATCTTGCTCGGGATCGGCCGGCGTGAGTCGCTGAGCGCGATCGCCCGGCGGCTCGGCCGCGCCCCGTCGACGATCACCCGCGAGGTGCAGGCCAACGGCGGTCGCGAGCACTACTCGGCCTGGCATGCGCACAAGCATGCACGCGAGCAGGTCCGGCGTCCCCAGCCCTGCAAACTGCGGCACGGACGGCTCGTATGGGAGGTCTCCCGGCGCCTCGAGCAACTCTGGTCGCCGCAGGAGATCTCCCGGCGCCTACGATTGGACTACCCCGACGACCCGGAGATGCGGGTGAGCCACGAGACGATCTACCAGTCGCTCTTCGTGCAGAGCCGAGGCGAACTGCGCCGGGAACTGGCCCGCTGTCTGCGCTCCGGACGCACGGCCCGCCGTCCGCAGGGTCGGGTGGAGAAGCGAGGGCGCCTCCCGGGCATGGTCATGATCTCCGAGCGCCCCGCCGAAGCGCACGATCGTGCCGTTCCGGGCCACTGGGAGGGCGACATCATCCTGGGCGAAGGCGGTCGCAGCGCTGTGGGGACGCTCGTGGAGCGGACGAGTCGGTTCCTGCTCCTGCTCCACCTGGACCGCGACCGTTCCGCTGAGGCCGTCGACGCGGCCATGCGTACGGCCGTCAAGACCCTGCCGAAGGAGCTCTGGCGCTCCATCACCTGGGACCAGGGCGCCGAGATGGCCAACCACGCCGACTTCACCGTCGCCACCGACATCCCGATCTTCTTCTGCGATCCGCGGAGCCCCTGGCAGCGCGGCACCAACGAGAACACTGTGAGTCTGTGACTGGCGTGGCCCGGATGGGCTCAGCCAGGCTGGAGCCGACAGTGCGAGGTGACTCCCGAGAACACTGGCCACCTCCGGGTGTGCCCTTCGTTGGACC
>JBKQRF010000011.1:0-4091 GCA_052144055.1 Candidatus Limnocylindrales bacterium | reverse complement strand
CGGCGAGAACATCCACGAGATGTAACCGGGCCTGCGCGTTGAGAGCATCGCTGAGGCGCTCGGCATCGAGGCGCAGGAACCCGAAGATCCGGCAGTCCTCGGTGTAGGCGGCGAACTCGACCTCGGGCAGCATGGGGGGCGCCGATGTCGGCGTGGAGAGCGCGGGTACCGGCGCAACCGGCGACGTTCGGGCGGTCCCGAGACGTCGGCGCATGCGGCCCAGCAGGCCGGCCGATCCGCGGGTCGGCGCGGCGGCCACCCTCGTCAGGCCGGGGCAACGTGCAGTTCGACCGGCCGATCGTCGCGCACTTCAGCCGTCTCCTTCGCGTCCCGACGGCGCCCACACTCGGCGCTCTTCATCTGCCCGGTTCCGCCACCCCGCCCGATGATGGCCTAGCCATTGCGGCGATGCTGGATCACGCTCTGTCAGTCCTGCGGCGACAGCGGCCCCGCCTTGTCAAGAACGTGGATCCACCTAGGTGCGCCGAGTTCCCCGCGCCCCAAGCAGGCTGTCGCTTAAGGCCAAGCACGACCGTCGCTGGCGCAGCCCACGGAGGGACCTGCAACCAAAACGTACCCGCACTGCCCCATGCCCGCAGTGTCAGAGTGCACATCCTTGCCGGGATATGATCATCGGGCCCGAAGGAGGACTGCCATCGATACGATCGACTCAGTTGGTCCCCATCTAGCACGCCTCCTGCCAGGCGCCGACGCCAGCACCCTCCAGCGCCTAGAACTGGCCGCCCAGCAGCAGATCTTTCGCCGCCGCACCGTGCTGCACGCGAGGGGGATGCAACTGCCCCCCTTCATGGTGCTTGCTGGGCATGTCATGACTCGCCGCGTTGCGGAGACGGGGCAGGTACGTGCCGCCCTGATCGCTGGGCCTGGCTATCTCGGCGGACTTCGTTCGATCAGCGACCCGGACACTGAGGCGTTCTACGAGGTTGTCGCCCTGAGCAACGGGACGTGGACGACATGGGATCCGCGATTTGTGCGAGAGGTCGCGCTGCAGGACGCTGGGCTAGCCGTCGGCCTCCTTGATCGGTTAGCAGATCACACAGTGGTTCTCAATATGCGGCTCGATGAACGGTCCTTCGAGAATGCCCGCCAGCGGCTGGCTACCATCCTCACTCGGTACGGGAAGGTGATCTTCGACACCCCCCATCCCGTCGCGCAGCGAGCCGACCTGGCCGCCATGATCGGTACGAGCCGCGAAATGATGTACCGGGCACTGCGCGAGCTCGAAGTCGGCGGTCTGTTGGAACGCCAACGCAGTGGCGGCATCAACATTCTGGACGAGGAGCGACTGGCTCGACTGGTGACGGTCGCTTCCCCGGACGGCGCTCCGGCTCTCTGACCACGGGCTCGCAGTCGCTGGGGTACGGCCACACGTGCGGCGCGACCGATTGCGCTTGATGCGGACTCGCTTCGTTCGTGCGGCCTTGCTGCTAACGATCCGGAGTGAACCGCACGTGCGGGGTGGGAGCGAAGGGGCCGAAGGCCGCCTCGAATGCGGAGCTGTCCACCACGTACGGCCGGTCGAAGATCGACCGGACTCGATCGGCGAGGAGCCCTCGCCGATGCTCTAGGGGACCGTGGGTCAGGCGACGCCGACGGGCGCCTCGACCTTGGGGGCGGCGTGCTCGGGCACCGGGGAGAGGAGCTCGAGGTCGATATCAACACGGATCTCGTCGCTGACCACCAACCCGCCGGCCTCGAGTCCCATGTTCCAGGTCAGGCCCCACTCCTTGCGGCTCAGCTTCGTGTGGGCGCTGAAGCCCGCGCTGGTGCCGCCCTCGAGGTTGTGCGCCACGCCGAGGTACTCAGCTTCGAGCACCACGGGCCGGGTCACGCCGCGGATCGTCAGCTCGCCGTGGAGGCGGTACTCATCGCCGGAGCGTGGCTCGACGCTGGTGCTGCGGAAGATGAGCGTCGGGAACCGCTCGGCATCGAGGAAGTCAGCGGAGCGCAGGTGCGCGTCGCGCCGGTGTCGATGCTGGCGGCCTGGACAACCGCCTGCACGCGCCCCTGCTCTGGGTGCTCGGGATCAAAGTCGACGTCGAGGCTGAAGTCGCGGAAGAGGCCGCGCACGTTGCTGACCATCATGTGCCGCGCCGAGAACTGCACGGACGAATGAACGGGATCGAGTTGCCAACGGGACATGGGTCTGCTTCCTACTCTGGTGGAGCGGGAACGCGGCTCCTCGTGATGCTGTGCGTCGCGCTCGGCGCTAGCGCTTGATGGCGCCCGCGACAGCTTCGACCATGCCGGGCTGGACCTTGATGTGCTTCACCAGGGCCTGCGCCGCCTTGGGGATGGTGAGGGTCAGGATGCCGTGCTCGAAGACGGCCGCGGTCTGCTCGGCCTGGAAGCGCTCGGGCAGCCGCAGGGTCCGCTCGAAGGTGCCGAAATGCAGCTCACGCCGGTGGTATTGGGTGCCCGACTGTTCCTCGGTAGTCGTGGACGCACCGATGATGGTCAGGATGTCGCCGTCGATGGCGATGTCGACCTCATCGGGCGTGAAGCCCGGGAGCGCCGCCTTGATGACGAGCGCCTCGGCAGTTTCGTAGACATCGACCGGCAGCCAGTGGCGGGTCGGCCGGGCAGCACCCTCATCGAAAAGTCGCTCCATCGCCTGGCGCAACGGCACGGTATCGTCGAACGGATCGCGCAGCATGAGGGTCATTCGAACCATCTCCTCTAGGTCTTGCCATCTCGGGCAGCACCGATCTCGCGTGGATGTGTGACTCTGGGTCCAGTGACCCGCCCGTCGCTTCGCCGCTTCGATGGCCTGGTCCTAGGTCAGGCCCCGGTCGGCGCGATCAGTCGGGGCATGGGTGTCGCACGCAGGGTCGCGACGAACCGGTGCGTGCGCCATCGGCGGCCGCGCACTGCAACCGGTCCCGCCAGCGCAAACGTGCCCAGGCCCGTCCGAGGGGTCATGGTCCGTGAGATGCGCGCCCCGGAGGGTGCGGCGTCCATGGTCCACGTGTGCGTGCCCATGGGATCAACCTTTCGGGCTCAGCCGACAAGGTTCGTCGATCTGGCGATCATTTGTCTTGAACCATTTATATCGTATGGTATGCTCTGCAGCATGTCAAGCGAGAAGCTCACGTCGACCTCGCAGTGGTCTCCGCCGCCACTTGACCGGCGCCGAGCGCACGGTCGCCAGCGGCACGAGGACGAGTTCGGCAGCGACCCGAAGCTGCCTCTTCGCCCACGGACGCAGCTCGCGTGCTGGTGTTGTTGGGGCGCGAGACGATACTCTTCTCCCGGGCACGCCCGGCGGTTCCCGCCGTCATGCTCGATGCGCTTACCGACCAACGGCCCTTGGCGGGGGTGTCCTGAACCCTGAGAGTGCCGCCGGATGTCACCGCCTGACGGTGTCCGCGACCAGAACCATGCCGCCCGAAGGAAGGATCGCAGGATGAGCCAACACGCCACGTTGGATGCATGGGTCAGCGAGGCCGCGGCGCTCTGCGGGCCGGATCACATCCATTGGTGCGACGGCTCGGCGGCCGAGCACGACAACATGCTGCGCATCCTCGTACAGGCGGGCACTGCCATCCCGCTCAACCCGGAACTCCGGCCCGACAGCTTCCTCGTCCGCTCGCACCCCGCTGACGTGGCCCGTGTCGAGGACCGCACGTTCATCTGCTCCGCGACGCGCGAGGGCGCTGGCCCGACCAACAACTGGGCCGATCCGACTGAGATGAAGGCGACCTTACGTGCCCTCTTCGCGGGCTCGATGGAGGGACGGACGCTCTACGTCATCCCCTACAGCATGGGGCCCGTCGGCTCGCCGATCTCGAACATCGGGGTGGAGCTGACTGACTCGCCCTACGTGGTCGCGAACATGCACGTCATGACGCGGGTGGGGACCGCCGTCCTCACGGCGCTCGGGGACAGCGATGCCTTCGTGCGGGGCCTGCACTCGGTCGGCGCGCCCCTAGGACCCACGGATCCCGATGTGCCCTGGCCGTGCAATGCGGAGCACAAGTACATCTGCCACTTCCCAGAGACCCGCGAGATCTGGTCGTTCGGCTCGGGCTACGGGGGCAACGCGCTGCTCGGCAAGAAGTGCCACGCCC
>JBKQRF010000010.1:0-8273 GCA_052144055.1 Candidatus Limnocylindrales bacterium | reverse complement strand
GACAAGACGGTCAAGAACTACGTGAGCTCCACCCTCGCGAAGCTGAACCTCAAGGGCCGCCCGCTGGCAACGGCGTTCGTCGCCCGGCACCGGCTCCCCGGGGCGGAGCACGGAGCGCGCGACCGCTCGAGCAGCCATGTTTCGAGGCCCGCCACATGCCGGGCCTCACCACGTGGCGAGTAAGGTGACAGCCTGGCCATCGCTCGCGCGCGACGTGCGTACACTGTGCTCAGGTTGGGAGTGGTCGCGGACCAGGCGCCCAACGACGAGGAAGACGGGTGAGGATGGCTCGCCAACGAGCCCACCGGCGCAGGGTCACCATCATCGGCGCGGGGAACGTCGGTGCCACGGTCGCGCAGCGCATCCTCGAACGAGGCACGGCGGACGTGGTCCTTGTGGGCCACACCGCCGGGCTGGCACAAGGCAAGGCGCTGGACCTCGCCGAGGCGGGACCGCTGCTCGCTCATGACGTGTCGGTTATCGGCACCGACGACTACACCGATACCGAGGACTCGACCGTCGTGGTAGTCGCGGCGGGCCACGCGCGGCGCCCGGGGATGAGCCGCGAGGAGTTGCTGCTCCCCAACGCCCATATCGTCAACCGCGTCGTCGAGCAGGCGGCGAAGCATTCCCCGGACGCGGTGCTCGTGGTGGTCACCGATCCCCTCGACGCCATGTGCCACGTGGCCCTGAAAGCCAGCGGGTTCTCCGCTGAGCGGGTCATCGGGATGGCCGGGGTGCTGGACGCCGCCCGGTTTCGCACCTTCGTCTCGATGGAGCTCGGGGTGTCGCCCGCCAACACCAGCGCCTTCGTGCTGGGCGGCCACGGCGACTCGATGGTGCCGATCCCGCGCTACTCCACGGTGGGCGGGGTGCCCATAACCCAGCTCCTGGGTCCGGAAGCGGTGGCGCGCATCGTGGAGCGGACCAGGGGCGCCGGCGCCGAGATCGTGGCGCTCCTCAAGACCGGCAGCGCCTACTACGCGGCCGGGGCTGCCACTGCGGTGATGGTCGATACGATCCTGGCGGACCGCCACCAGATCCTGCCGGCGTCGGCCTACCTGCAGGGCCAGTACGGCGTGGCGGGCCTGTTCGTGGGAGTGCCGGTGCGGCTCGGCCGCGGCGGCGTCGAGGAGATCATCGAGGTCCCGCTAAGCGAGGAGGAGCGGGCTGCGTTCGAGCGGTCGGCGGACGCGGTGCGCGCTCTTGTCACGCAGCTGGGCCCGCTGGGGTGAGCCAGTCCGCGGTCCCACGTCGAGTGGCCCACGCTGGCTGCCTCAAGCCTCGACATCTGCCGGCGAACCTCAGCGACATGACCCTTGGCTTCCTGGGCGCTTCGGATCTGATCCTGCAGGTAGTCACGTACGACTCGATGACGATCCGGAGCGCCGTCTCTGCAGGCGAGACGTTCCGCGTCATCGGGTAGCCCGCCTCGAAGATCCAGGTTGCTGCCGTCGCGGCCTTCGGTGGCGGGCCCGGCCTGACACGGGGGCGACCCCCGTCCGCGGGTCGGATCACCATGGGTGGATCGTGCGTGACGGAGCGGCCGCGTGCCCTATCCGGCGTCGGTGAGCTGGACGACACCGAGCCGGTTCCCTTCCGTGTCCTTGAACCATGCGCTCCGGGTGCCGGGTCAGGTCCGCCACGACTTCGAATGCCTCAGGCCTGCTCTACGCCAGCTCTTTCACACAGTTCACGGCTGGCATGTGGACGGTGACGAGAGCGAGCTACACGGAAACGTGCGGGGATCGTTGCGCTTGTCCGGAAGCCAGCACGACTCGTCGGGTGCGGTCGAGATGCTGCCGCACCAGCTCCTGGGCGAGCTCGCTGTCACGCGCAGCGATCGCCATCGCGATCTCCTGATGCTCCTTGCGCATCGTGGCGAGCTCCTCGGCGTCGCCGTACCGATCGCGCTGGTGCAGCTCGCCCGCCAGCTCCGCCTGCTGACGGACCAACCGCTCCAGCACGAAGTTGTGGGTCGCCGCGGCTATGCGCGTGTGAAACGTCAGGTTGTCCTCCCACGAGGTCAACTGGCCTGCTAGCGCGGCCAGCAGCCTCGCCTCCTCCGCGGTCCGCCGCTGGCATGCCAGGCCCGCGACCTGCACCTCGAGCAGGGTCCGCGCCTCCAAGACGTCTGCGATCGAAGCGACCTCGAGCGAGAGGCGCTCGCCCGAACTGCCCTCCTCTACCTCGCGCAGGTAGCGGCCCGAGCCCTGCACAGTCCTGATCAGGCCGCGTTCCTCTAATACGCCGAACGCCTGGCGGAGCACGTTCCGGCTCACACCGAAGGTTCCCGCGAGCTCCCGCTCCGTGGGCAACGCCTGTCCAGGCTTCAGCCCGCGGGACCCGATGAGTTCCAGCAGGGCATCGACGACGGCCTCATACCGGCGACGCGGCGGCACCAGCACGCGCGACACCTCTCCGGACGGCGAACCCATCTCCGCTCAGGCTTATCTAGTCTGGGAGACCCAATATACCGACAGAAAGCCTAGCACCACGCCGGCTATGTATGAGCGATGGCAAGAGCGGACATCCAAGAGATCCACTCTGGTACTCTACGAGGGTCCGGCTTGGGCGGCCGAAGCACTGGAAGGGACACGCCACGTGCACATCGAATCCGTAGAAGCCATCCCGCTCGGCGTGTCCTTCCGCACGACATTCCGGTTCGGGAATACCGACCGCACCACGTCCCCCAACGTCGTCGTTGTCATTCGCACCGACGAGGGCCACATCGGTTACGGGGAAGCGTGCCCAGTCCCCGCGTTCACCTCAGAAACCCAGCGGTCAATCGTGGAACTCGTCGAGCAGCGCGTCGCCCCGCTGCTCGTGGGGAAGAACCCCGCCAACCGCATACCGCTGCTGCGTGACCTCGGCCGGGCGCTCACAGCGGCGCCGTTCACGACGAGTGCGGTCGACACTGCGCTGCTGGATCTGCTCGGCCGTGCGCTGGGCGTGCCTGCGTACACGTTGCTCGGGGGGGCCTTCCGCGACAGCGTCGAAGTCCACGGCTCGGTCGGTTGGGATGAAGACCCCGGCAAGATGGTCGACACCTCGCTCCAGCAACGCGATACGTACCGCTGGCTCAAGCTCTACGCCGGCCGCGACGAACTCGACGCCGACCTCGACCGGCTGCAGGCGGTGCGGGACGCGGTCGGGCCGGACGCCAGGCTGTTCGTGGACGTGAACGGCCTGTGGACGCCCAGCGATCTCATCCGGGCGCTCCCGCGCCTCGCCGAGATGGGCATCTCCGTGCTGGAGCAGCCGCTGCCGCCCGCGGCTTCGGCCTTCCAGCGCCAGCTCGTGGCCGAACTGCGCGTGAGCATCGTCGCCGACGAGGCGGTACGCACGGTCACCGACGCGGCTCGGGTCGTGCGCGACCAAAGCGCGACCGCGATCAACGTCGGACACTCGAAGCTGGGCGGGCCGACGGCGGCGCTTCAGGCCGCGCAGATCGCCGTCGCTGGTGGCGTCGACCTCATGGTGGGCAGCGTCATCGAGATGGGCATCGCCACCGCCATGGGTCTGCATATAGCAGCTGTCCTTCCCCAGCTCAGCTATCCCTCCTATCTCATCGGACCCTTGAAGTACCGCGAGCAGATCACCGAAGAGCAGATCGAGGTCGTAGATGGGCATGTGGCAGTACCCCAAGGCCCGGGCCTGGGGGTCACTGTCAACGAGGCCGAGTTGCGGCGCCTCGATGCACGGGCTCAGCCGTGAGGCGCCGGCAATGCGAGCCTCAGAAGGGACAGGAGTGACGAAGCCATGACCCTGCCCGCCGCAGCCGACGTTGTCGTCGTCGGCAGTGGGATCACCGGCGCCGCTGCGGCGGCGGCGGCGGCGGCCCGAGGCGCTTCCGTGGTCCTTCTCGACAAAGAGGACGGCCCGGCCCGCGAGGGCTCCGGGCGGGCGCAAGGCAGCCTGCGTTTGCAGGGGCGTCACGCCAGCGAGTTCCCGCTCGCCAAGGAAGCGCTCCGGCTGTGGCGCGAAGCGGCCGCCGAGGAGGACATCGAGCTGCTCGTCGGCGGCAACCTCTACTTCTGCACCCGGGAAGAGGAGCTCGCGCTCCTTCGCAGCCTCGTCACCGAAGCACACGACGCTGGGCTCAACGAAGTCGAGTTGCTCGACCCGCTGCAAACCCGAGAGATCATTCCCGCGGCTACCGGCCCCTTCCTCGCTGCCATGTGGAGCCCCGTGGACGCGCAGTGCCAGCCAGAGAAAGGGACGGAGCTCTACGTCCGCCGCGCGCGCCAGGCTGGAGCCACCGTTTCCTACGGTGCCAAGGTGACCCGATTGCTGGAGACCGGCCGACGGATCACCGGCGTGCGGACAACCGTAGGTCCCATCCGGTCACCTGCGGTGGTCGTGGCGGCCGGGATCTGGACCCCCTACCTCGCCAACTCGGTGGGGCTCAAGGTCCCCATCATGCCCGTGTGCATGTCGGAGCTTGAGACGCGGCCGATCGAGCCTCTGTTCCGCCCGGCGTTGCGCGCATTCGGCTTCGGTGCGCGCCAGCGACCCAGCGGCCAGGTCATTGTGAGCGGGGGGCTCAACGCCCTGGTCACCCACGGCGTCTCCCTCTACGACTTGAACGGCCTCCGCTACTGGATTCCGCGTGCCGCGTCGTTCCGCAAACACATCAGGCTGTATCTCGACGCCAAACTCGTCGCCCGGCAGGTGCTCGCACGGTCAACGCTGGACATGCGGCTCGTGCCCCTGCGCTCGCCGGAGCCTCCTCCTGTCCGCCGCTCGGTGGATCGGGCCCTCGCGAGACTCGCCACCGTGATTCCCGGGATGCGTGGCGCCGCACCGTCACGGTATTGGGGCGGCATGGTCGACATGACACCGGACGGTCTCCCGATCATCGACGGCACCAGTGGTCCACAGGGCCTGACCATCATCACTGGGTTGTCAGGACATGGATTCACTCTTGGGCCGGTTCTCGGCGCGATCGCGGCGGACCTTGCGCTCGACGGCCTCAGCAGCTGGCCGATCGCCCCGTTCCGACTCTCGCGTTTTGCCGAAGGCCCGATACGCTCACCGGAGATGATGATCTGACTTGGGCTGGTTGCGAGCGCTCCTGCGAGGCGCGCGCTGTCAGTCCCCACACGAAGCACCCATCGTGTAGGTGCGTTCCCTTGGGCGTGGAACGACGTCAACTGTCCGCGCGCTCTAGGTTCAGCGTGAGCAGCCGGGTTAGCACATCTTCGTCTGGTCACGTCCCATAGCGTGGTGTCACAACGCAGGTGGCCGAGAACGAGAACGGCCACCGCGTCATCCTCGCGTCGTTGGAGTAGGAACCGACGACACGGAGGGAGACCACGATGGCCGACGAGAGAATGGGCCTGCTCGACACGGTGCGCAAGGCGATCGCCGAGGGCGACACCGACTTCCTGCGTGAGGGCGTGCGCGTGCTTGCCCAGGCGGTTATGGAGGCCGAGGTCACCGAGCTCACCGGGGTGCCGCATGGCGAGCGTGACCCGGAGCGCCGCCTGACCCGCCGCAACGGCTACCGCGAGCGACGCTGGGACACCCGTGTGGGCACCGTCGAGCTGGCCATTCCGCGCGTGCGCGACGGGAGCTACTTCCCCTCGCTGCTCGAACCGCGGCGACGGGCCGAGCGGGCCCTCCTCGCGGTGATCCAGGAGGCCTATGTGCTGGGGGTCTCGACCCGCCGGGTGGAGGATCTGGTGGAGGCGCTCGGGATTGCCTCGCTCTCGAAGAGCGAGGTCAGCCGCATCTGCGCCGTCCTCGACGCCGAGGTGGACGCCTTCCGCCATCGCTCGCTCCTGGGTGAGCGCTACCCGTATGTGTTCCTCGACGCCACCTATGTCAAGGTACGGGATCAGGGGCGGGTCGTCAGCATGGCCTGCCTCGTCGCCATCGGGGTGGCCGCCAGCGGGGAGCGCCGCGTGCTGGGCCTCGATCTGGCGGCCTCCAACGACGAGGGCAACGCCTGGTCAGGCTTCGTGCGTGGCCTGTTGGAGCGCGGTCTCTGTGGCGTGCGCCTGGTGATCAGCGACGCCCAGCGGGGCATCGTGGAGGCCGTGCACGGCCAGCTCCTCGGCGCGGGGTGGCAGAGGTGTCGCGTGCACGCCACCCGCAACTCGCTCGATCTTGTGCCCCGCGGCTCCCAGGATATGGTGGCGGCGGCCATCCGCAGCATCTTCGAGCAGCCCGACGAGCACTCGGCATCTGAACAGCTGCGTCGGGTGGCGGACGGCCTGTCTGCCCGCTTCCCGATGGTGAGCGAGCTGCTCCTCGATGGCGAGACGGATCTCCTCGTGCACTTCACCTTCCCCGAGGCCCATCGCCGCCAGATCAGGAGCACGGATGAAAGTGTCAAGACCCCGAGCGTAGAGTTGGGCCGGACGCGGGTGACTGCCCAGGCGAAGAGTAGGGTTCCGGGGATGTCAGCCCTGCCGCGCAGCCGGCGCCTCGGCGCCAGAGAGTCGCTCCCCAGTTGCGGCGCCCGCGTCCCGCTCCCTCGCGGGTCGCAGCCGCCAGGCCGAGACGAAGCGCCGGTACTGCTCCTCGGCGCCGGCGGCCACGGCGCGTTCCTGGGCCCGGATCGTCGCAGAGCTCGCCGCCCAGCTCCGGCTCCCGCCGCGGCGTGACGGCGCTCCGGCCGCGAGCTCGAGCTTGCGCAGCTTCGTCGCCGTGAGCGACGCTCCCGCCCAGGCGAAGTCCTCGTCGCGAGTGAGCAGGTACCAGACGAGTACGGTGAGCTTGCGGGCGGTCGCGATGGCGGCAATCTGCGGTCCACGACGGGCCCGGACCCGTGCATAGAAGGCGTGCAGCGGTCCGGGGTACTTGGCCGCCGCCCAGGCGGCCTCGGTGAGCAGCCCTCGGGCGTGCGCCCGTCCCTGCTTGCTGATCGGTCCCGTGTGCGCCGGCTGGTTGCCCGACTGGCGGACGCGTGGATCGAGCCCGAGATAGCTCACCAGCCGCTGTGGGGTCGGGAAGCGGCCGATGTCGCCGATGGTGGCCAGGACGCCCAGGGCGACCGCGGCATCGACACCCGGGATCGTCAGCAGATGGGCCACTGCCGGGTCGGGGCGGCCCAGGCGGGCCAGCTCGGCATCCGCCGCGTGCAGCTCGGTCTCGAGCGTCTCGAGCAGCCGCAGGGCACTCTCGATCGCCGAGCGCTCATCGGCCGGCAGGAGCAGCGCACGCAGCCAGGCCTGCCCGCGCACCCCGAAGATGTCGGTCACCGGAGCGCCGCCGACCAGGTTGCGGTGGAGCACGGCGTGGACCTGGTTGCGCAGCCGCGTGCGCTGCTGCACGAGTCGGGCGCGACGGCCGACGAGGCGGCGGAGCATCTGCGTCCGCTCGTCGGGTTGCCAGACCTCGGGCAGGTAGTCGGCCGCGAGCAGCTGCGCCAGGACCGCGGCGTCGACCTTGTCCGTCTTGATCTTGGCCTCCGCGATGGCGCGCGTGCGATATGGGTTGGAGACGACGACCCGACCGGCATGCTCCCTGAGCAGGTGGGCGATGGCCCAGGTGTTGATCGTCACCTCGAGGGCCACCGCGTCGTCCGCTCGAAGGGTCTCCGCGAACGCCCGCAGCTCTGCCGGCCGGGCGACGATCCGGCCCCAGGAGCGAACCGGATGCCCCGGTTCGAGGACCGCGACCTCCGCGAAGTCGCGGTGGATATCGAGCCCGATGTATCGCATGGGAGACCTCCAGCGGTGGCGAGACTGGGGGCAGCTGGGCAACACGACACCTACGGATCCGCGCTCACAGCGCATCCGGGCGAGTCGCAGGGGCGGCCATCTACTAACGCGAGCTCACGGCTCAGCACCAGACCCGGCCTGCCCAGGCTGCGTGTCCCCGACGCCCCTGTCCCGGATGGTCACACCATATGCCGCATGGGCTCGAGCAGTCAGGCGTCGCGCTTGTCATACCCGATACCAACCCTCTCGAGCGCCTGAACAAAGAGATCAAACGCCGCACCGCCGTCGTCGGCATTTTCCCGACGCGCGCCAGCGTGCTCCGCCTCGTCGGCATGGTCCTCGCCGAGCAGGACGACGAGTGGCAGGACGGACGGCGCTACTTCAGCCCCGAGTCGATGGCGCTGATCGACGCGCTCCCTCACGAGGAGGTGCCGGCGTTGTTGATGGCGAGTTGAGTGAGCGCGAGGATGACGCGCTGTGACACCATGCGTCAGCATCGGGCTGCGCGGCTCTCGCACATCTGCGAGGGTTCGTCAGACCGAGCCGGGGTGACTCCCTGACACCTTGTCCCGCCCCGCGCGGGCGGTGACTTCCGCAACG
>JBKQRF010000009.1:0-9082 GCA_052144055.1 Candidatus Limnocylindrales bacterium | reverse complement strand
GGGCGTGGCACTTCTTGCCGAGCAGCGCGTTGCCCCCGTAGCCCGAGCCGAACGACCAGATCTCGCGGGTCTCTGGGAAGTGGCAGATGTACTTGTGCTCCGCATTGCACGGCCAGGGCACATCGGGGTATATAGGCATCCCGTGAGCCAGGGAGCGACCCGAGAGGTGGAGCAGCTCGAGGACGTTGTCCAGGATCGTCGAGTCGGAGCCGTCGGGGTCGATCGCGGGCAGCACCTTCTGGAGGTCCTCGCCGAAGAGCGACGAGCGGAACATCGACTGCCGGGCGTCGAACCAGTTGACGTTGCCGCGCAGGGTGTTGATCTCGTCGTTGTGGGAGATGTAGCAGTACGGGTGCGCGCGCGACCATGACGGGAACGTGTTGGTCGAGAAGCGCGAGTGGACCATTTTGGCGGCCATCTCGGCGGGCATGGGCGCATCGAGGCGAACCTCATTGGCGGTTCGGCCCTGGTGCGCGCCCGGCGCGTGTGGCTCGCTGGTCGTGGCGGGCCGGCTCGGCGCGCCGGTCGGCTCGGTCGGAAGCACACTCGTCATCAGAACAGACCCACCACGTTGCCGTCGGCGTCGATGTCGATCTTCTCGCCGGCGGGGTGGCTGGGCAGGCCCGGCATCGTCCGCATGTCGCCGAGGATGGCCGTGATGAAGCCGGCCCCGGCCGCGAGGCGGACCTCCCTGATCGGCGCCCGGAACCCGGTCGGCCGACCGAGGAGCTTGGCGTCATGGCTCAGGCTGTACTGGGTCTTGGCCATGCAGACCGGCAGGTGGCCGTAGCCCAGGGCCTCGTACTGGTCCAGCGCCCGAGAGGCCGCCGGCAGGAAATCGACGCCGGCCGCGCCGTAGATGCGGGTGGCGATCGCCTCGACTTTGTCCCGGAGCGGCTCGTCGTCTGATCATCCTTGTGGGCGATTCGGTCGCGATGACCAACTCGGGCTACGAGACCACGATCCCGGTGACACTGGACCAGATGATCTATCACGCGGAGGCCGTCGCTCGCGCCGCGACCAGCGCGTTCTGTGTGATCGACATGCCCTTCGGCTCATACGGTGCGAGCCTCGAACGCTCGGTCGAGAACTGCTGCCGGGGGATGAAGGAGACGGGCTGTCAGGCCGTCAAGGTCGAGGGCGGGGTATCGGTCGCGCCGCTCATCTCGGCCCTGGTGAGCATCGGCGTGCCGGTCATGGGGCACATCGGGTTCACGCCCCAGGCGGTCAACCAGCTGGGCGGATATCGGATGCAGGGCCGGACGCACGCGCTGGCAGCTCGCGTGCTCGACGACGCGATCGCGATCGAGCAGGCAGGCGCCTTCGCGACCGTGCTGGAGCTCGTGCCCGAACAGCTTGGTGCGCTCGTCAGCGACCGCCTGTCCATCCCTACACTGGGAGTGGGCGCGGGCCGCTTCTGCGACGGCGTTGCGCTGATCGTGAACGACGTCATCGGGCTGTCTGCTCGCGTGCCGCGTCACGCCCGACCGTACGCGGACGTGCGAGGCGTCATCCGTCAGGCGGTCGAAGCGTTGGCGGCGGACGTCGCGTCCGGCGCGTTTCCGAGCGAAGCGCAGGCCACTCGGATGAGCGACGCGGAGTTCGCCGAACTCGAGTCGTCGCTCGCCAGTCGGCTCGCGTGACACGCCGGGCCGGGTTCGACATCGTCGGGCGATTCGCGCGGCGAAACGCCGGATGGTGGCGGCCCGCACCGGTCCACGAGCAGCCCGGGACCGCCTGGGCCAGCGGCGGCCCGCCAGGGCTGCAGAGCGGGCGCGCGCACGGTGACTGCACGTGAACATCCTGAGGATCGCGGCGTTCACCGACGGCGATCGAGGAGGAAACCCGGCAGGCGTGGTCCTGTGTGATCCATTGCCCAGCGACGCCGACATGGTGCGGATCGCCGCCGAGGTCGGCTACTCGGAGACGGCGTTCGCGATGCCCGCAGGTACCGCGTGGCGGGTGCGCTACTTCTCTCCGGAAGTGGAAGTCCCCTTCTGCGGGCACGCAACGATAGCGTTGGGAGCGGCGCTCGCTCTCGAACGCGGAGATGGCGTTTTCCCGCTGATCCTCAACGAGGTGAACATCTCCGTTGAGGGCCGACGCGCAGGCCCGCTCGCGACCGCCGCGCTCCAGTCTCCGCCCACACGCAGCGCACCGGCGCCGCGCCAACTCGTCGGCGCCGCGCTCGAGGTGTTCGGCTATGCGGTCGATGACCTCGACTCGCGGATCGAGCCGGCGCTTGCCCACGCAGGCGCGAGCCACCTCGTGCTTGCGCTCAAGACGCGTCGGGCTCTACGAGAGATGCGGTACGAGTTCGAGCGGGGTCGTGAGCTTATGGTCCAAGGAGGCCTGGTCACGATCCTGCTGGCCTTCCCCGAGACTGCGCAGCTGTTCCACGTGCGGAATGCGTTCGCCTACGGGGGGATCTACGAGGACCCTGCAACTGGCGCAGCCACGGCCGCGCTGGCAGGGTATCTGCGCGACATCGGATGGCCCCACCTGGGCTACATCGAGGTCGTTCAGGGGGAGGACATGGGGGTCCCGAGTCGCTTGAAGGCCGAGATTCCGCCTCGGCGCGGCGATCCCATCTGCGTCTCTGGAACAGCAAGGATCATCGAGGTGGGCGGAGCGGACCCTGCCGAGCGATCATCGGGCGGGCAAACCGACTGGGGATCGATCGGACGACGCCGACCACAGGCCGGCTGTTCCCCTATGGGTGAGCGCGTGCCCGGATGATCCGGTTCACGGTGTCGCCATGGCCAGCACCTCAATCGGCCAACCTCTCGATCTCGCTGTCGCCCGGCGCCGGCTTCCGTTGAGCTCGGCCGGGATGGCCGTCTCGTCGGCCGACTTCGGCCTCGTGTATGGGCTCGCCCGGGGCACTGGCTGCTCGCCGTTCGAAGCCGTTTTCGCGAGCGTCGTCACAGTCGCGGACGCCTCCCAGTTCGGCGCGCTGGGCGCGATCGCCGCGGGAATGCCGTGGGCCGGGATCCTGCTCGTGACGGCGTGGTATGCCCTGCCTCTCGTGGGGTCGGCCAACTGGAATCATGCTGCCGTCCGGGACAGGAGGCAGCAGTGGGAAGACGGGGCTATCCGGCTGAGTTCCGGCGCAAAGCGCTCGATCTGGTCACTGCGGGGCGGCACGTCACCGACCTCGCGCGCGACCTCCGCATCAGCGCGCAGACGATCTACGTCTGGCGGCGCCAGGAGCAGATCGACCGCGCCCTGAGGATCGCCGCCGAGTGGCTGCGGCCGAGGCTCGGTTTCTCATCTCTCCCGGGTCGGGAGGCCAGGGGATGGCGAGGCGGTTGAGGCCGCCGTGCGCGACACGACCGCTGCCCGCAGTGAAGGCTAAAGTGAGGCTCCACGGAACGTGCAGTTGAAGGCCTCTAGTGGCACGTGCCGACTAGCCCGGCGCGAGCCGGGTTCTCTCCGATCTCCGAGAGGATCGCCCGGACGGCGGCCTCGACCGGTGGGATCGGCTCCGCTTCGTGAGCTTTGTCAACGCGGGTGGTCATGACCCACCTCGACAGACGGTCGCGTGGCCGACCTCGCCGGCGAGCAGGCACCGCCGCACAGCACCGACAAGGTACAGCGAGCCCGCGACGACGACGAGGCCTGACTCCCGCAGGGCACGATCCAGCGCGCGGCGAAGGTCGGGCTCAACGAGGATCTGGCGCCGCGAGTCGTTCGCCGCCGTCCAGCGGCTCCCGAGCATGTCGGCGCTGGCGGCCCGCGCGAGGTCCACTTCGGTGCAGATCACCCGGGCGCCCGTGCGGTCGACCCACGCCTCCAACGCCTGGACCGTAGCGCGCACATCCTTGTCGGCCATCATAGCCATGAGCAGTGACGGCGGCGCGGCGGTGTCACCCTCGAGGTGCGGCCCGAGGTCGCCCAGCGCCTCGGCGAGCGCGGCGGCGCCCGCGGGGTTGTGCGCCCCGTCCAGGAGGACCTGACGACGTCCTGCCGCTCGGTCGACCTCGAACAGCTCGAGCCTGCCCGGCCATGCGGCCGTCGCGTACCCGGTGCGGCGGGCATCGGCGGGTACGCGAGCGATCCCCGCATGGCACAAGGCATCGAGGAGCGCGTCGGCCACGGCAACATTCGCCGCCTGGTGGCGGCCGCGCAGCCCGACTCTCGTCCGACCGAGCGGCGGGAGATCGACGTCGATGCCGTCGCGGTCAATGCCGAGCAGCCTGGCCGGCGCCGTCTCCACAAGGGTCGCGCCCATTCGCGCGGCGCGCCGCCGGATCGCTGGCAGCGCGTCGCCGGTCGCGCCGGTTACCGCGTGGTTGCCACGCTTGATGATCGCGGCCTTCTCCACGGCGATCGCCCGCACAGTCGTCCCCAGGCGGTCTGTGTGATCGAGGGTCACGTTCGTGATCGCGGCGGCGCCCCCATTCCACACATTTGTGGCATCGAGTCTGCCGCCCAGTCCGACCTCAATGAGGGCGACGTCGACGGCCTCGCGGGCGAAGTGCGCGAGGACGGCCGCCGTTAGCAGCTCAAACTCCGTGGGTGCGCCGGTCCCGAGCGCGACTCGTTCACCGATCGCGAGGACCTCGGCGATCAGTCCCGCGAAGGCGCCCTCGTCCACCATGTGGCCGTCGCTGACGAGCCGTTCGCGATAGTCGACGAGGTGCGGCTTGGCCGCCTCGCCAACACGGTAGCCGGCCGCCCGCAGGGCAGAGGCGGCGAGCGCGAGGACACTCCCCTTGCCGTTCGTGCCGCGAATTAGCACTCCGCGGACGACGCGCTCCGGATGATCCAGGCCCGCCAGGAGACCACGGGTCCGCTCGAGACCCGGCTTGATCGCGAATCTGCCGGGCGCGGAGATCGCCCGCAGGGCCTCTTCGTAGGTTATAGCGCATGTGGTCGACTGCCCCGGCGACGCTCGGTGCATCGGGCGTGGCGAGGCTGGTCGGGTCGCGCGACCCGCAACGGGCGTCCCGCCAGGGAGCTCGAGGAGCGTCATCGGGATGCCCGTTCGTTTATGGCGACTGCCGCCTCCTGCTGACTGCGGGCCGCTGGGGACCGTGCCTACCGGACGAACGTCGTCGTTTTCACTCCCTTGCACGGACAACACCTACTTGAACCGAGCCAGCCAGCCGACTCCGGCACCCGCGAGGTCGAGGGCACCCTGGGGAGTCCGACAGTGGACCACCCGGCCGCACCGACCGCGACGCCGAAGAGTATAGGGGAGGCGGGGACCGGACTCGATGCTCGCTCTGAGCAGTCCATCAGAACAGCCCGGCGACGTTGCCGTCGGCGTCGACATCGATGTGCTCACCACCCGGATGGGCGGGGAGGCCGGGTATCATCCGCATGTCGCCGACCATGGCGGTAACGAAGCCGGCGTCGGCGTTGAGGCGGACCTCGCGGATCGGGACGCGGAAGCCGGAGGGCCGTCCGAGCAGCGCCGGGTCGTGGCTGAGGCTGTACTAGCAGATTGAGAACCTCGGCTACGGCTTGCTCCTGATCTGCAAGGCCAAGAGGTACTCGTCGAGCCCGTAGTAGAGGGCGCCAATGGTGATGCTGCCTTCCACTCCCGCGCGAAGTTGCTCCATCTCTCGGACCAGGATCCGGTGCTCGTCGAGGATCCGCTGGAAGGACTCGAGGGCCTGTCGACCTGCATCCGTCAACACCTCCGAAAACTTCACCGCTGTCGCCCAACGTTCGTACGTGATACAGCCGACGCTCAGCAAGCACGTCCAAGCGCTGGAGGTCGAGCTCGGGACACAACTTCTCGACCGGACGAACGCCGCGGGCAGATCCGTGCCCGGGTGGATGACGCCTGGACGTGGCCGAGCGCGACTGCGGCCGGACGCACTTGAGGCGCGCCGACCATGTCCACTGACAGCAAGCTTCGGCCCAGGGGTAGTGACGCGGTACAATTCGCCCCGCTAGCCCCGAGCGGGAGTAACTCAGTTGGCAGAGTGCTTGCTTCCCAAGCAAGATGTCGCTGCTTGCGCCCTGTTGCTCTGTTTCCCCCGATGCCTCATCCGCGCCTCGGTCGCGTCCGTCCCTGGCGCGCTTGCCGACTATCTCGACCCCCGGTAGGGGATCCGCCGCGCGAACACGACCACGCCGAGCGCCCCGAGTGCCCCGGCCCAAAGCCGCACGATGTCGACCACTTGCGCTGGAAGATCTCGCGGACATGATCCGGCGGTCGCTTTCGGACAGGTATGCTGCGACGGTGCGCGACACGACAGTCCTCGCCCGCGAATGACCACCGGCGAGGTCGCTGCCGAGTGGGGTGGGTTGCTCCACGCTAAGCGATCACCCGCGAGCCGCCGCTTGCTCGATCGCTGGGCCCTGGAGCTAGATAGTGCGGCCTGCGCGACCTGGGGCTTGCTCGTGCGGAGTCGCGTGCACGGCGGCTGGTGATGGTCCATCGCCCTGCTGCCGAAGGCGGGCAAGAGGTCTGGCTTGGCCTCGATCTCGGGACGCAGAGCGCCCGCGCGCTGGCCGTCACCGCGAGCGGCGAAATTGTTGGAGCCGGCACGCGGCCGCTCGAGAGCCAACGACACGGCGTTCGCCACGAGCAGGAGCCTGAAGCCTGGTGGGTCGCGATCGCGGGCGCCTCGCGCGACGCCATGGAGACAACGCCAGTCGGGGCACTTCACGGCGTTGCGGTCGATGCGACGTCGGGGTCGATCCTGCTTGTCGATCGCGCGGGAGCACCCCAGTCAGCGGCCTTGATGTACGACGACCTTCGGGCCACCGAGCTAGTCGACCAAGTCAATGAAGTGGGCGAGCAGACGTGGACGGAACTTGGGTACTGCCGAATGCAGCCGTCCTGGGCCCTGCCCAAACTCCTGTGGTTGCTCCATGAGAACCCGAAGCTCGGCCGCGGCGTCCGGCTGGCGCACCAAGCCGATTTCGTCAACCGGCGCCTCGTCGGCCACGAGGTGGCCTCCGACCTGAGCAATGCTCTCAAGAGCGGTGCCCACCTCATCGAGGAGCGGTGGCCCAGCGGCGTCATGGACAGACTCGGCGTGCCAGGCGAGCTGCTGCCGAATCTCGTGCGTCCGGGGACGCCCATTGGAACGGTGAGCCGCGGGGCGGCCGCTGCCACAGGCATCCCGGCTGGAACGCCTGTCATCGCCGGCATGACGGACGGGTGCGCGGCGCAACTGGCAGCCGGAGCCCTGCGCCCGGGGAGCTGGAACTCGGTCCTCGGCACCACGCTCGTGCTCAAGGGCGTTACCCAGGAGCTGATCCGCGATCCGCTCGGTGTCGTGTACTCGCACAAGGCACCGAACGGAGATTGGCTCCCTGGCGGCGCGTCAAGCACCGGTGCAGGATTCATCTCCCGGGACTTCGCCGGTCGCGATCTAGACGAGCTCACCCGCGCCGCGAGAGCTCACGAGCCCGCCGTGGCGCTGGCGTACCCGCTCGTGTCGGCCGGAGAGCGGTTCCCGTTCGTTGAGCCACAAGCACGTGGCTTTGTCCTGGGCGGCGACGGACCAGAGGCCGACCGGTTCGCGGCCGCCTTGCAGGGATTGGCCTATGTCGAGCGACTCTGCTACGACTACCTCGATCTCTTGGGTGCGCCTCTCGGCGGGGATCTTGTCTTCACTGGCGGCGCAACGCGGAACGCCTACTGGAACCAGTTGCGCGCCGACATCCTCGGGCGCCCGGTCACCCTCACCGTGACGTCGGAACCAGCGCTCGGGATGGCCGTCCTCGCGGCCAGCCTTGGTCGAGATCTCGCAGCGGTCGCTGCCGGGATGGTTCGTATCCGAGGCACGCTGACCCCGCGCTCGGGAGTTGCTGGACGCTTTGACGCGGCATACGTTGGCCTCGTCGGCGAGCTCGAGGGTCGCGGCTGGCTGGCGCCCGCTCTCGCGGCACATGCCCGGGAACGGGCATCTCCATGACCAGCCTGATCCTGGTTCGCCACGGAGAAACCGTGTGGCACGGCGAGAACCGGTACGCTGGAGCCACAGATGTAGCCCTCACGCCCCGCGGGCTGGCGCAGGCCGACCAGCTCGCGTCGTGGGCGGCCTCGGCTGGCCTGTCGGCGATCTGGTCGTCCCCGCAGAGCCGCGCGTTGCGCGCGGCAACGGCGTGCGCAACCGCAAGCCACGTCGACTTGCAGATCGACCACCGGCTTCGCGAGCTTGACTTCGGCGACGGGGAGGGCCTGACGTCGGCGGAGATGCGGGCCCGGTTCCCGCAGGCGCTTGCGGCGTTCGACATCGACCCGGTGGCCCATCACCTGCCGAGAGGGGAGGATCCTCTCGCTGCCGCCGGACGTTTCGTGGACTGCCTGCGTGCGATCAGTGACGACCACCCGGAGGATCGGATCCTCGTCGTCGCGCACAAGACGGTGATCCGGCTGGCGCTGTGCGACCTCATCGGCGTGCCGCTCCACCGGTACCGGCGGCTCTTCCCCAACTTGGGGAACTGCACCCTGACCGAGATCCGGGTCGCCGAGGGCCAGGTCGCTCTGATCATGTTCAACGCGCCGATCCACTGATAGAGCGGCAGACAGTTGGGTCCCGTCGCGCCGCGTTCTGTGCGTGCACCGGCTGACACCTGGGTGCTGACCGTCGGGAGACGGCGGTGCTTGGCGCGGACGTCCGGCAGGCCTCTCTAGCCTGAGCCGCCAGCGACGTTGTCGCTTAGGACCGGTTCGTCGGAGTCTTCGTCCTGTTTGACACCACGACCCCGGCACCCTAACATCAACGCGCCTTTATATAAAGGTTCGTTGAACTCCCGTTCCCGCGTGCCGACGCTATCGAGCCGGAGCCAGCAGCCGCGCTGTAGGAGTGCCTGCAGTCGCGAGGTGCCTGGCCACCCCGGCAGAGCTTCTGGGCGGAGGCGCAGGGCACGAGCGAGTAAGTGTCTGTACCGGCCAGCGAAGCGCCGCGGACCGGGCGCCAGTCATCGGGAGAGGAAACTTACCGTGGAAGAAGAGACGGTCGGCACGAGCGGGGAGATCGTCGCAGCGAGCGCCAATGGCAACAGCAGCGGGCACGCGCGTCGTCGCAAGGACGGCAAGATCCGCGTCGCGATCGTCGGTGTCGGCAACTGCGCCAGCAGCCTGGTGCAGGGCCGCTACTACTACGAG
>JBKQRF010000008.1:0-33299 GCA_052144055.1 Candidatus Limnocylindrales bacterium | reverse complement strand
GCAGCGGAGCCTTCACGATGGTGCCGGTGCTGGCCTTCTCCGCGAGCCGGCCGGCGTACATCACCAGGATGCTGTCCGCGATCTGGGCCAGGATCGACAGGTCGTGGGTGATCGCGATCACGCTCTTGACGAATCCGCGGTCCCTGAACTCGAGCAGCATCTCCCCCACGGCCCGCTGCGTGGAGACGTCGAGAGCGGAGGTGACCTCATCGGCGACGAGCAGCGACGGGTTCAGCAGCGTGGAGAGGATGATGGTGACGCGCTGGCGCATGCCACCGGACAGCTCGAAGGAGTACCGGTCGAGCACGTCGTCACTGAGCCCGACGAGGTCGAGTCGCCGCTTCATCTCCGCCGTCACGCTGCTGTCGTGGACCCCGTGACTCCGCAAGAGGTCCGAGGTGAGCTTGCTGATCCTGCGGGTCGGATTGAGGGCGCTCATCGCGTACTGCGGGACCAGCGAGACCTTCGTCATCCGGTACGGCCGCATGGCGCGGGAATCCGCGATCGGCAGTTCCTGGCCGTCGAGTTCCACCCGGCCGCCCAGGTGCCGCATGCGGCCTTCCATGAAGACCAGGCTGTTGCCGAGCGTCGACTTGCCGCAGCCGGACTCGCCGGCCAGGCCCATGATCTCCCCGTCAGCGATGCTGAACGAGACCCCGTCGAGCGCCTGGACGTCGCCGCCCAGGGTGCGGTAGTAGACCCGGAGGTCGCTGACCTGCAGGCTCACCGCTCACATCTCCCGGAGCTTGGGGTTAAAGATCTCGTCCAGGCCGACGTTCATGATGTACATCGCACCGACGATGGCCGTGATCGCGATCCCAGGCGGGATGAACCACCACCACAGCCCCAGCTGGAGCGCGCTCCAGAGCACGGCGTTCTCCAGGATGACTCCCAGGGATATCCCCTCCGTCGGCCCCAGGCCGATGAAGTCGAGGGTCGCGGCGATGAGGACCGCGTTCCCGAACAGCAGAATGAAGGTCAGGAACAGGTAGGACCCCATGTTCGGAGCGATCTCTTGGAAGATGGTCCTCCAGCTGCTGAGACCGCTAAGGGTCGCTAGGTCGACGAATTCCCGGGACCTCAAGGAGAACGTCTGGGCGCGGATCGCCCGCGCGGCCCAGGGCCACGAGGTCAGCCCGATGAACACGGCCTCCACGACCACTCCCCGTGCACTGAGGTACGCGGCGATCACCAAGAGGACCGCGAGGGTGGGGATGACCAGCACGACGTTCGTGATCATGTTCAGGACTTCGTCCACGATCCCGCCCCGGTAACCAGCGACGAACCCAATGGTCATGCCGATGAGCGCGGCGAGACCTCCGCCCAGCAGCCCGACGAGGAAGGTGGCCCGAAGGCCATTCACGACCTGCGCGAAGACGTCCTGCCCGAAGGTGGTGGTTCCGAACCAATACTGGGACGTGGGGGCGTGCCCCAGGGGGCCGACGTAGGCCAGCGGATCGGTGGGATCGATGATGGGCCCCACGATGGCGATGACTGCGAAAAACAGGACGACCCCTACGCCGATGCGGATCCGACTATCGCGCAGGGCGAAGTAGAGGCTCTCGTGCCGCTGTCGCAGCGTGCGTAGAGTGGCCGCCTCGGGGACCGCCGGCGCTCTCTTGTCACCGCCCGACTCGGCGACCGGGACGGCAGGCGCGTCGTCGGACGAGCGAGCACGTTGGCGGTGGTCGCTCATATCGGACCCCCCTGCATCCCGACCCGGGTACGGGGATCGACCAGGACATAGGCGACGTCGATGAGGAAGTTCGCCACCAGTACGCCAATGATCACGAACAGGAACACACCCTGGAGGAGGAAGTAGTCCTCATTCTCGATCGCTTGAAGCACTAGGTACCCGAGGCCCGGGTACGAGAACACCACCTCGGTGACCAACGCTCCAGCAACGATGACGCCCAACTGCAGCGCCAGCCCGGTGATCTGGGGGAGCACCGCGTTACGGAAGGCGTACCGACGGACCAACCGCTGTGGTGCCCCAAGCGCTTCGAGGTAATGGGCGTAGTCAGACTCCAACTCGTAGATGATCATGTTGCGCATGCCAATCGCCCAGCCCCCAAACATGACTAGGAAGAGCGACGCGAACGGCATGAGCCAGTGCGAGAACAAGCTCAGGAGGAACTGCCATGTCAGGGTGGGCGACATGGAGTAGTCGAACCCACCCGCAAACGGCAGGATCTTCAACTCCGACCCGAGCGCCCAGGCGAGCAGGATCCCCAGCCACATGTAGGGCGTCGCAGTCAGGATGTAGCCGACCGGCAGCACGCTGTTATCAAGCCGCTTGCGCCGCGCGGCGAACGCGCCGAACTGGTTTCCCGCGATCCAGCTCAGGATGATCGCGGGAATGAGGAGCGCCAGCGTGAACGGCAGAGCTCCCCAGATGATGCTGGAAACGGGCCGCGGAAACTCCCACACGCTGATGCCCAGGTCCCCGTGGAACAGCGCGATCCAGAAGTTGAGGTACTGCTGCCAAATCGGATGGTTGAACCCGAATGCGGCCATGAAGTAGCCCATCATGGCGTTGGCTGCGCCAGGCTGCAGCGACATCCTCCCGATCACGCCACTGACCGGGTTGCCCGGCATGAAGCGCGGGATCATCCAGTCGACGGTCACCGCGACGATGAACGTCAGGACATAGGTGACGAGTTTCCGCGCGAAGTACCGGCGCACGCAGCCTCCCGAAATGCGGCTAAGACACGAGCCCCCTTCCTCCCCCGGTGTGCGGAGGGAGGAAGGGGCGCTCGCGAGAGACTCTTACTTGGTCGTTGACAGGGGTCCCGGCTTCAGCGTTGCGAGCATCAGCACGGAGCCCATGTTCCAGTACCCGCGCCAGGTGATGGGGTACACGTGCGGGCTGCCAGACGCCGAGGACGGCCAGTTGGTCCAATAGCCGGTGTTGGCCTGCGCCCACGCCCCGTTGTACCAGAGGGGAATGACCGGCATGGCTTGCAGCTGGATCTTCTCAATCTGCGAGATGACCGACTTCATCGCGCTCACGTTGCTCGGCGGTGTCGTGTCCAGCTGCTCGGTCAGCGCCCAAATCTGCTTGTTCGAGTATCGCTCGAAGTTGCTCGTGAGCTGCACCTTCGCGATCGGCTGGAGGAACAGCCCGTCGTAGTACGACCACGGCGTGTTGCTGATGTTCCAGTTGTTGGCGAGGGCTAGCTGGAAGGTGCCGTTCTGCAGCTTGGTGTTGTAGTCGGGGTATGCCGGGTAGACGGGGGTGATCTTGATCCCGCCCCCCTTCGCGCTCTGGGCGATGGATTGAATGGCCGCCATCCAGTCCGTCCAGCCGTTCGGCACCTCGAGCTGGAGATTGATCGGCGAGCCGTTCTTATTCTCGAAGTAGCCGTTGCTGCCCATCTTGTAGCCGGCTCCGGTCAGGAGGGCCCTCGCGGCGGTCGGGTTATATGTGAAGCCGTACTGCTTGACCAGTGACTGGTTGACGTACTGGCTCCACACGGGCAGCAGACCGGTCGGGTTGGCGGCTGACACGATCTGCCCGTAGACGTTGTTGACGATCGCGCTGATGTTGATCGACTCGGCCAGCGCCCGCCGGAATACTGGGTCGTTCATGGGCGTCTGGGTGAGGTTCGGCACGAGCCAAGCGGTGTTGGCCGCAAGCATATACGGCGGCTTTGGGTAGTAGGTCGAGACGACGTAGCCGCCAACCTTGTTGGAGACGATTTGGCCGATGCCGGGTAGGAAGTTGTTGCTAAGGTCGAGGTTTCCCGCGAGCATCTGGCCGAGCTCGACGTTGTTGCTGCCGTTCACTTCGTCGATGATGTACTCGGGCTGCATATTCAGACCGAGCAGCGATGTGCCCCACCACGAGCTGTTCTTGACGTAGACGACCTTCTGCTCATCGTAGGTGAGGAGTCTGTACGGGCCGCTGCCGACAGGCTCAACGGTCGTGGGTTGTGGGTTGTCGAACGTGAGCAGGCTCGTTGCTGTCTGAGCCCCCCAGATCTTCGCCGGCACGATCCCGTATCTGTACAGCCAGTTCGACCACTCCTGGTATTCGGGCTTGGAGAAGGTGAACTGCACGGTGGTCGAGTTGACTGCCGTGACGCTCTTCAGGAAGTCCCAGAGCGAGGAGTACGGGCACGTGGCAAGCTTGCCGAGATTGACCGTGTAAACGACGTCGTCGGCCGTGAGGGGCGTCCCGTCGCTCCACGTGAGCCCCGATCGCAGCGTCAGGGTGTACTGGTTGGCTCCCGTCCAGCTGCCGTTCTGTGCCAGCCAGGGGATGAACTTGTTCGTCACCGGGTTGTACAGGAACAGCGGTTCATAGAGCAGCCCGAGGGTGCCGGTGTCGTAATTGTTGCTATCGAGCACGTTGAAGTCGCCGGGCGCGCCATACATCGTGCCGCTGGTGTAGAGCGTCTCGCTGCGCGGATACGAGGTGGGAACGGCCGGTAAGGGGGACTGCGCGGCGGCCGCCGCCGCCGGAAGCGCGGTCGCAGCGAGGCACACGCTCGCTACCAAGACCAAGAGTGTTCGCTTTGGACTCATCCAGTTCCTCCTTCTTGCCTCCTCCTGGGTGGTGGAGGCTGCGACACCTGCGTTGCAGGTTCAGTCAACGCGCGCTCATCCGCGAGGCACACCTCCCACACTGGATTGCCGAACGACAAGCTCCGTCGGAAGGAGTACGCGGCGTGGTGATCGGCCTGGATCCTGCAAGAGTTGCAGGAGCACCCGAGCAGCTTCGATCCCTTGCTGGCGTACGCCTTGCCGTACGGTCGTGAGGGGCGGATCGAGACGGGCTGCAAGCTCGAGGTCGTCGAACCCGGCGAGCGCCACGTCGTCCGGGACGCGCAGGCCGCGCGTGCGGATCGCCTCGAGGGCACCCGCTGCAGAAGCGTCATTGGCGCCGAAGATGGCGTCAACGTTCCGGTCCAGGAGCTGCGCGGCGGCGGCGAAGCCCGATTGGACGTTGAAGTTGCCGTCCACGATGAGACCGTCGGGGTCAAGCCCGGCGCGTCGCATGGCCCGCTGATAGCCGGTCACGCGGTCCTCGGCGTGGACCGTGCCACGAGTGCCCGTGATGTGGCCGATGCGGGTCCGGCCGAGGGAGATCAGGTGGGTGGTCATGACATCGGCCGCCTGCTCGTTGTCGATGTCGACGTAGCTCGCGGTGAGGTCGGCGCGGCGGTGCCCGATCAGGACGGTGGGCAGGCTCGACGCGAGCAGGCCGTCGACGACGGGATCCTCGAGGGTGTGGGCCGAGACGATGACGCCATCGAGGAAGCTCATCCCGAGCACGTGGTCGAGGATCTCCTCCTTGGTCCGGTAGCCCAGCCACAGCATCAGTCCGGCGCCCTGCCCGGCGAGGTGGTCCGCGATGCCCTGCAGCAGCTGGGAGAAGTACTGGTCCTGGAACAGCAGGTGGGGATCGACGTGCATCACCACTCCGACCACCCCGGACCGCCCTGACGCAAGCGTCCGCGCCGCGGCGTTCGGCCGAAAGCCCGTCCGCTCGAGTACCTCGAGCACGCGCCGCCGAGTGCCCTCCGCCACCGGGCCACCATTGATGACGCGGGAGACCGTGGCGCGTGAGACGCCGCTCAACGCTGCGAGGTCGTCGAGAGTGTGAGCCGCACGGCCATTGCCTGAACCCTGGGTGAACGCCTTCGGGACCAAGACCCCTCTCCAGCGGCCGCGACTGAAAGCGCTCCCATCATATGGGCCGCCGTCTTGGGGCGCATGGGCCATTCGGCCCACCTTGACGCCGTGTCAGAATGGCGGTGACGTGAGAGCGCTTCACAAATGGAGGTCCTGTGCTAGAGCGGCGATTCCCGGCTGGGTTTACGTGGGGGGCGGCAACCTCGTCATACCAGATCGAAGGCGCAGCCGATGCGGACGGGAAGGGCGAGAGCATCTGGGACCGGTTCGCGCACGCGCCCGGGCACGTCAAAGGCGGCGATACCGGCGACGTGGCTTGCGACCACTACCATCGCTACCTCGAGGACGTCGCGCTGCTGGCCAAGCTCGGCCTCAAGGCGTATCGCTTTTCCATCTCATGGCCCCGTGTCCTGCCAGCGGGCACCGGGCAGGTCAACAACCCGGGGCTCGACTTCTACGATCGGCTCGTCGACGAACTGCTGGCCCACGGCGTTGTGCCGCACGTGACCCTTTACCACTGGGACCTACCCCAGGCGCTCGAGGACATGGGAGGGTGGCCAGTTCGCCCGACCGCCGTCGCGTTTGGGCAGTACGCGAGCCTGGTCGCCCGGCGCCTGGGCGATCGGGTGCGCTTCTTTGCCACACTGAACGAGCCTCAGGTCGTCGCGAACAACGGGTATCGCACGGGCGTCCACGCGCCGGGGCGCATCGATCCCGACGCCGCCCTCGCAGCAGCGCACCACCTGCTCTTAGCACATGCCCTGGGGCTGCAGGCGATCCGCGCTGCCGCGCCGCGCGCCGCGGTGGGAATCGCGCTTAACCTGGAGCCAAAGCAGCCCGCGACCCTCCACGTGCTTGACCAGGAGGCCGCGGACCTCGCGCACCAGCAGCACAACCGCTGGTTCCTGGACCCTCTCGTCGGGCTCGGATACCCAGAGGACGCAGCGCGTGCGTGGCGCTGGCGGCGGGAGGAGATCCTCCCGGGCGACCTCGAAGCGATCGCGACCCCCATGGACTTCCTGGGAGTGAATTACTACTCGCGCAGGGTCGTGCGCTCGACGCTGCTCCCGCCCCTCGATGCCGGGCCGGCCGAGGTGGAGCGCACCGGCCTGGGGTGGGAGGTCTATCCCTCCGGCCTCACCGATGTGCTCGAGTTCGCGGCGTCCCGCATGCGCGACCTCCCGCTGTACGTGACCGAGAATGGTGCCGCGTACCCGGTCGACTCGGGCGACCCGGAGTGCGACCCCCTGCGCGTCAGCTTCCTGCGCCGGCACCTCGAGGCCGCCCTGGACGCGATCGACCGCGGGGTGCCGCTGCGCGGCTACTTTGTGTGGTCCCTGCTCGACAACTTCGAATGGGCGCTGGGATACGCGCCGCGCTTCGGCATTGTCCACGTCGACTACTCCACGCTCGAACGCCGAGTTCGCGACAGCGGGCGCCTTATCGGGACGGTCGCGCTGAACGGGCGCCTGCCGGAGGCAGACTCTCTCGCTGCCGCGGAAGGAGGCCGACAGTGACAGCTCGGCCGGGGCGCCCTGCGGAGTTCCCGCCGTCGCCCGTTCCCCCTCCGATCCCCTGGGAGGAGCGTCCGCAAGCGTCGCGCGCGCTGGTGTGGCGCTCGAGCCAGAACCCGATCGTGGCCCGCGACCAGATTCCCCGCTCGAACAGCATCTTCAACTCCGCGGTCGTGCAGTTCGGCAACGGCTTCGCTGGCGTGTTCCGCGTCGACGACACCAGCCGCGAGATGAACCTGCACGTGGGGCGCAGCAGGGACGGCGTCCATTGGGATATCGACGCCGACCCGATGACGTTCGTGCCAGCCGACGGGAGGGTCGTCGAGATCCAGGAACGCTTCGAGCACGCCTACGATCCGCGCGTGACGTGGCTCGAGGATCGGTACTACGTGACCTGGTGCAATGGGTACCACGGCCCGACAATTGGGCTGGCCTACACGCTCGACTTCGCCACGTTTTACCAACTCGACAACGCGTTCCTGCCGTTCAATCGCAACGGCGTGCTTTTCCCGCGCCGCATCCGCGGTCACTATGCGATGCTCAACCGCCCCAGCGACAACGGGCACACGCCGTTCGGGGACATCTTCTACTCGGAGAGCCCCGACCTAGTTCACTGGGGCCACCACCGTCACGTCATGGCGCCGCAGCCTTGGACCTGGCAGTCGACCAAGGTCGGGGCAGGACCCACTCCCATCGAGACGGAGCAAGGCTGGCTGCTCATCTACCACGGCGTGCTCACCTCGTGCAACGGCTTCGTCTACTCGATGGGAGCCGCCCTGCTCGATCTCGACGAGCCGTGGCGGGTCATAGCCCGGGGGCGTGAGTACCTCCTGTCGCCGCAGATGTCTTACGAGCAAGTGGGGGACGTGCCGAACGTTGTGTTCCCGTGCGCGGCCCTGGTCGACCATTCCGCCGACCGCCTCACCATCTACTATGGAGCCGCGGACACCGTCGTGTGCCTGGCTCATTGTCATCTGTCTGAGATCATGGAGTATCTCCAGTCTTGAGGTCGCCACATGTCAGGCGCGCGATCTGCCTGCGACGCGCCCGGACCGACGGCGGTGTCCGGGGAGCAGGTTTGGAGGGCTGGGCGGGTGATGGTGCAACTGCGTTCAGGGAGTGAACCAGGCCGACGCCACGGAAGTAGGCTCCGGCAGTAGGACTGACCGTGTCAGACTGGCCACTGGTTGCGTGGATTGGAGGAACATCGTGACACCACAGACGATGCCGGCCCTGGGAGCGTCGCACCGGCTACGTACCGCGTCGAGCGGGGTCGTCGCAACATTCGTGCTCCTGGCGGTCCTCGCCTGCGGCGGGTCGACGGCTGGGGCGACAGGAAACGCCGCCTCAGCCGCTCCGGCCGCCGTTACAGCAGCCGCGACACCAGTAGTAGCCGGGGGCACATTGCTTGCGGTCAGGGGCACCGGCAACAAGACGTCCTCGTCCTTTCAGGCCAGTGGTGCCAGCGTCAACGTGAACTGGACGTACAACTGCGCGTCTGCCTCGGTCGCCCCGGGCGCTTCGGCTGGCTCGGGCACTTTTTCGCTCAACTTCTACGGGACCGAAGGGAGTCCGGCTCTGTCGGACCAGCTCGTCAGCGAATTCGGTGCGACCGACTCGGGAACGACGAACGAGCCGCTGAACGGCGCGAAGGGACCATTCCATTTCGAGGTGGATTCCGATTGCACATGGTCGGTCACGGTGCTTGGCGCGCCCTGATCGACAGAGCTCTTGGTCGCGGCTTGCATCGGAGCGTGTCCTGGCGGGCCTTGGCGACACAACTGAGCGCCCGCTTGCTCCCCGCACGCTCCGGGAGACCACTCCACTGTTCCGGGACGGGGCTGCGTGGAGCACGAGCTCGGCGACCTCGGGCCCCGCGACGTGTGCCTTCGCCGAGGTAGCATCCGCTCATGCCTGAGATCGAATTTGCGTTCCTCGCGGACGCGGCTGACGCCCGGCCGGGCCAGAAGTTCAACGTACTCGGGGGTGGCGTCACCCGCATCGGTGGTCCCTCCTTCCCTCTGGTTCATCCGCACCTCGCACTCGTCGTCGGGTTGACGGTCGCGGCGACCGAGTTGGGACACGACCACGAGCTCCGCTTCCTACTGCTCGCCCCGAATGGCACCGAGCTGTCGCGTGCGGAAGCGCAGATCCGCGCGGATGGCTGGGCGGCCGGCGGAGGCGACACATCAGTCACCTTTGCGCTCGACCTGTGGAACCTGACCTTTGCCGACCCCGGGGACTACTCGCTGCGCATCCTCGTCGGCGGGTCGGAGCGGAAGCGCATGACGCTCACGCTGGAGCGCAGCACGGCTGCTCAGGGCAGTGGCGTCGTCCCGCCGTTTCCGCCTCCCACTGGGCGGGCGTGAGCGAGGCCCACCGAGGACCCGGCACCCGGCGCCGCGCCGCTGGCCCGCCTCGCTGGCAGGACCCGCAGCTGGACGAGGCGGCGCTGGACGTAGCGCGGCGAGTCCGGGTCGCCGTTGCGGTGCTCCGCGGCCGCGGCGGCGCTCGCTGGGTAGCGTTTCTCGAACCACTGGTTCCCGCGTTCGAGGACGGAGACCGGACCGACCTGCGGGCCGCGAGCCGGAGGGCGCGTGCGGCCTTCGGGGCGCGCGATTCGCTGCTCGACGCGGCCCCCGACGCCGACACGCTTCGGCTGCGCGACGCCGTGGACCGTCTCCTGTTCCTGCTCGAGCGTCGCTTGGCCGTGGAGGGGTGATCGGGTCATACGCCCCCGCAAGCCGTCCTGGGGGCAGAGCGGCCGTGCTCCGCAGCCCTTGGGTCCGGCTCCTAGCCATCTACGGTGTCGCCTCGTTCGTGGAGGCGTTCGGCGTCAGCCAGATCTTCGCGTTCATGCTCCTGAACCTGCAAGGGATGGGCGTCCGGAGCGCGGACATCGGCCGGACTATCGGCCTGCTCAGCTCGCTCGTGTTCTTGCTGGGGCTGCCGATCGTGCCGCTGTGGGGCGTCTGGGCCGACAAGTACAGTCGCAAGGCGGTCATCATCCGGAGCGCGCTCGTCGAAGCGGTCGTGTTCGGCGCCGTCGCCCTTAGCCGTACGCCGTGGCAGCTCGGGCTGAGCCTGCTGCTGGTGGGGTTCCAGCTCGGCAACACCGGCGTCATGTTGGCCGCGATCCGGGACGTCACGCCACGACGACGCCTAGGGTCGGCGATTGCACTCTTCGGGGCCACGTCCCCGATCGGGATGTCCGTGGGCCCTTGGGTCGGTGGCGTCATGATCAGCGGACTCAAATGGCCGGTGTCCAGCGTCTATTGGCTCTCCGCGGCGCTCTCTGTGGGGGTCGCGCTCCTGCTCGCCTTCGGTTCGACTGAGGTCCGGCCGGAGGTCGTCCCGAAGGGATCCGTCCGCTCGCTTGCGTACGGTGCCGTGCGCGGCGTCCTAGCCGATCCGGCCGTCCGCCGCCTTTTCCTGGTATTCGGCCTCGCATTCTTTGCCCGCCAGATCGCCAGCCCGTTCCTGCCGCTGCTCGTCGAGCGCCTGGTCGGGCGGGGGAGCGGGCTGGCGGGCGCGATCGGCCTCGTCACCGGCGTGGCCGCGCTGGTCGGCGGGCTCGTCTCGCCCATCGCCGGGCCTCTGGGCGACCGATTCGGGTTCCGTCCGGTGCTGGCCGTGTCGTTTGCGGGCGGCGCCCTGGCTATGTGCCTCATGCCGTTCACGCCCAGCGTGGGCGCGCTCGCCGTGGTCGTGGTCGCCTGGTCAGCCTTTGTCGCGAGCGTGAGCGCCATGGTCTTCGGGCTGCTCGCTGTCGAGGTCTCGCCCGACCGGCGGTCAGCAACGCTCAACCTCGTCTACCTGCCGCTCTACGTTGCCGGGATCGTGGGGCCGTCCATCGGCGGCGTGCTCGTCGCAGCTGGACTCGGCGCCGTCTTCGTGGGCGCGGCCGTCCTGCTGGCCGTCGGCGCGGTCGCGGTCGGTGTGCCGCTTATGGCCAGCCTGCTCCGGGGATCCCCAGTACGCTGAGGACCGGCCCCTGTGTCGCCGGTGCGCTAGGCGGGGGCTGGCCGCCTTCCACCGCCTGGACGCAGTGGCTAGACTGGATGCGCGCGGCAGCCCGATGTCGGGGTCGGGCGGCGCGGAGCGCCGGAGGGAAACCAATGCATCTGCGTGTCGCCCTGGTTGCGGTAGCCCTCCTGGCCGTGGTCTCCGCCTGCGGGGGGTCGGCCGCCTCACCCAGTCAGTCCGCCTCGGCGTCCCTGCCCGTGGCGTCGCTCGCGCTGCCGACTCTAGTGCCGCCCACGACCGCACCGACGCCCACGCCAACGGCAGCGCCAAAGTCAGCGTCCGGGACGACTTACACGGTCAAGAGGGGCGACACGCTGTGGGGCATCGCCCTGAAGTACAAGACCACCATCAAGGCGATCGAGCACGCCAACCCATCATTGAAGAATCCCAACGTCCTCAAGATCGGGCAGAAGCTGGTGATCCCCGCGCCGTGACGCGTGCTCGGCACCCGCAATGCATGACGTGAACGACCGGCGCGCGGACGACTGCGAACCGGCTAGGTAGGCCTTGGACCGCCCGGCGACGGCACGGCCGGAACAGACTCGCCGGGTGATGATGCCGTCGGGCGACGACGCCTGGCGGGTGCTGGCTAGTGGACGCAGAGTAATGCCCTCCCTGGCATAGGCTGGCGCTTGAGGCGTGCGTCGCCTGGCACGGCGCGCACCACATCGATCTCCGCGGGGCGGAGTTCGTGACGTGGAAATCCGCCGGTGTGCTGATCGCCGTCACGGCTCACACCCGCGTGCTGGCGGCCGCCAGGATGGTCGGCCGGCAGCACGCCCTCGGCCGCACCGTATGGGAGTTCCAACGTCACGACGGGCGTCACGAACGGGACGACCGTCAATTCGTTCGGTCCGACCTCGGCCGCTCCGGACCCCTCGCAGATCGAGGGCAGGCGCTCCTCGGTGCCTGTCCGCCTCATGCGGTGTTCGACGAGTACATCATCGTCAAGCACGTCGCGCTCGAGATCAACGGCGCGAGTGGCGGACCCCAGTCGCCGCGCGGGCGACTCGACGTGCTGGATCGGCGGCCGCATCGGGTGAAGCCGCGCGGCGGCACGTTGCCCTAGCATCTGCGCATGATCCCTGAACTCGAGGCGACTCTGACGCGCCTCCCCGACCAGTCGGGCGTCTACCTCTTCAAGGACGCGTCTGGTGGCGTGCTGTACGTCGGCAAGGCCCAGAGTCTGCGACACCGGGTGCGCAGCTACTGGCAGCGACGCAACGGACGCGGCGGCAGCCGGGGCATGTTCTCGGTCGACCAGGTCGCCACCGTCGAGTGGACCCTCACAGACAACGTCAGCGAGGCGCTGCTGCTCGAGGCCAATCTGATCAAGCGCCACCAGCCCTTCTTCAACGCGCGACTGAAGGACGACAAGAGCTACCCGTTCATCAAGGTGACGCTCAGCGATGACTTCCCGCGCATCGAGCGCACGCGGAAGTTGGTGCAAGACGGGAGCCGGTACTTCGGCCCGTACGCATCGGTCACGAGCGTGGACAGCGCGATGGACCTGATCCGCCGGCTCTTCCCCTTCCGGACCTGCACTATCCCCATCCGCGACGGCGAGCGCGCCCTTCACCGGCCGTGCCTGCTCTATGACATCAAGCGTTGCCAGGGGCCGTGCATCGAGGCGATCTCGAAGGCCGACTACGGGCACGACATCGAGCAGGTGATGCTGTTCCTGGAAGGTCGCCAGGAACAGGTGACCCGCCACCTCCGCCGCGAGATGGAGACGGCGTCGGAGGCGCTGGACTACGAGCGCGCGGCCGCGGTGCGTGACCAGCTGCGGGCGGTCGAGAGGACGACCGAGAGCCAGAAGATGGCCGCCTACGCGAGGACCCAGCTGGACGTCCTCGGGATCGCACGGGGGGCGGGCGAGGCGGCCGTGCAGCTGTTCGTGGTGCGCGGCGGCCGCATGGTCGGACGAGACGTGTTCCCCCTCGTGAGCCGATCCGAAGTGCCCGACGACGAGGTGCTCGCCGCGTTCGTCAAGCAGTTCTACGCGAACGCTGCGTCCGTCCCGCCCACGATCCTAGCGCCGTTCGCTCCGGCCGAGAGGGACGACCTAGAGACGTTCCTGGCGGAGCGACGAGGCGCGCGCGTCACACTGGCAGTGCCGCAACGCGGCCCGAAGCGCGAGCTCGTCGCGCTCGCCACACGGAACGCCGAGGAGGCACTGGCGCGTGAACGAGCGCGCCGCCTGGCAGGGAGCGGCCAGCTGCTGGCGGCGCTCGAGGAGCTGGCGGACGCCCTGGCCCTGCCGGCCGTGCCCGTACGGGTCGAGTGCTACGACATCAGCACGATGCAGGGGAGCGATACAGTCGGCAGCATGGTGGTGTTCGTCGACGGCAAGCCGGCATCGAGCCAGTACCGGCGTTTCCGGATCAGAACCGTCGAGGGAACCGATGACTTCGCTAGCCACCGCGAAGTACTGCGCCGACGCTTCAGGCGTGCGGCCCTCGAGGCGGAAGAGGGAACCTCTGCGGACGCCGCGCGCTGGCGGATGCCCGACTTGCTGTTGATCGACGGCGGCAAGGGCCAGGTGTCTGCGGCGAAGGAGGTCCTGGATGAGCTCGGGCTCCATGACCTGCCGCTGGCCGGGATCGCCAAGCAGCGCGAGGAGCTGTTCCTCCCCGGAGTCCACGAGCCGATCGTGCTGCCAGGCACGTCTCCCGCGCTGCACTTGGTACAGCGGCTGCGCGACGAGGCACACCGGTTCGCCATCACCTACCACCGCGCCCTGCGAGGGAGGCGCCAAACGAGCTCGGCATTGGAAGAGGTGCCCGGCTTGGGCCCGAAGCGGCGCCGTGCCCTGCTGCATGCGTTCGGGTCGGTGAAGCGCATGCGGGAGGCCACGGTCGAGGAGATCGCTGGCGTGCCCGGCATCGGACCCGGGCTTGCGGAGCGGGTCCACGAGGCCCTGGCGGCTGGATGAGTCTCCGCGGCATGAGCCCCCGCCGGACGGAGTGCCGCCAGCGGCCACTCCGACGAGGCCAGAGCGCGCGCCCCAGAGGCGATGGACCGTGACGCCGCTCGATGCTGTGGCGATCACCGCTGCTGGGGTGGGTGCCGGTACGGTCAACACGATCGTCGGGTCCGGCTCGCTGATCACGTTCCCGACACTGGTCGCGCTGGGCTTCCCGCCGGTCGTTGCCAACGTCTCCAACACCGTGGGCCTGGTGCCCGGATCGGCAAGCGGCAGCTTCGGGTACCGCCGTGAGCTCGTGGGGCAGAGGGACCGCGTGGTCCGTCTTGGAATCGCGGCCGGCCTCGGGGGCCTGACGGGCGGCGTCCTGCTGCTGGCCCTCCCGGCCAGCATGTTCACGCGCGTCGTGCCGTTCCTGATCCTGCTCGCGTGCCTGCTTGTGGCGCTGCAGCCGCGGCTCTCGCGGGCGCTGACAGCGCGGCGACCGGCGGGCACGGAGCACTGGCCGGCGATCACCGGGCTCATCTACCTCACCGCCATCTATGGTGGGTACTTCGGGGCCGCCCAGAGCGTGATCCTCATCGCCCTGCTGGCCATCTTCGTCCCCGACGACCTGCAGCGCCTGAACGGGCTGAAGAACGTGCTGGCACTGGCCGTCAACGGCGTCGCTGCGGTGCTCTTCGTGCTCGTTGCGCCGGTGGCGTGGGACGCCGCGGCGCTGGTGGCGATCGGATCCATCGTGGGCGGCCAAGTCGGGGCGTTGATTGGCCGCCGCCTGTCGCCTCTCGTGCTGCGCGGGGCCATTGTCGCGGTCGGTGCTCTGGTCGCGATCCACATGCTGGTGCCGTGAGCGGCACGTCGGGCCTCCGAGCCTGTTATAGTCCCGCCCGATGCGCCGGATCACCCCAATCATCATCATCGTGGTCGGCCTGCTCGCGCTCGCGGTCGATTTCTCGTTCGCGATCCCGGGCGGCCTACTGACAACGAATCCCATCACGGGTAACCCGATCGAGACGCGCTTGGGCCTCGACCTGCAGGGTGGCATTGAGGTCGACTACCAAGTCGTGCCGGTGAACGGTAGGACCCCGACCTCGTCCGACCTCAACACGATCGTCGGGATCATCGACCGGCGCGTCAACGCGACCGGCACGACCGAGCCGATCATCGAGACTAAGGGCACCAACCAGGTGTCGGTCCAGCTGCCCGGCGCGAGCGACGTGCAATCGGTCGTCGCGCTCGTCGGGTCCACGGGCCAGCTGACGTTCGTGCCGCTGCCGCCGGCCACCTACGGGACGTCCACCGCGGCGGGCACGAAGGCAGTGCCAGCCGATGGTGACGCCATCGATCCCACCCTGACGCCGCTCTTCGGCGGCGACCAGGTCGCGTCGGCCAACGCCACATTCGACACCACGACGAACGAACGTGCGGTCGCGTTCACGCTCAAGGATCCCGCGAAGACCATCTTCTCGCAGTGGTCGTCCAGCCACATCGGCGATTTCTTCGCGATCGTCCTTGACGGCAAGGTCGTCTCTGCGCCCTACATCAAGAGCGCGATCACCGACGGCAGCGGTCAGATCTCGGGCAGTTTCACGGTCGCACAGATGAACGACCTCGTGACGGTGCTCCAGTACGGCGCGCTGCCGTTCCCCCTGCAGGAGATCTCGAGCCAGAACGTTCCGGCCACGCTCGGTGCGGACTTCCTGCATCGCACGCTGCTCGGCGGCCTGCTCGGGATCCTGCTCGTGTTCATCTTCATGCTGCTGTACTACCGACTGCCGGGATCGGTGGCGGTCGTCGCCCTGCTGTACTACACGGGAGTGGTGCTCGCGATCTTCCGGTTGATCCCGGTCACGCTGACGGTGGCCGGCATCGCGGGCTTCGTGCTATCGGTGGGGATGGCGGTCGACGCCAATATCTTGATCTTCGAGCGGACCAAGGAGGAGCTGCGCGCCGGCAAGACGCTGGCGCCGGCCATCGAGGCCGGGTTCAATCGCGCCTGGAACTCGATCTTCGACTCCAACGTGTCGAGCCTCATCACGGCGTTCATTCTCTTCTGGTTCGGATCCTCCACGATCCGCGGCTTTGGCCTTGTCCTGATGATCGGTGTGCTCACGTCGATGTTCACGGCTATCACTGTGAGCCGGACAATCCTGCGCACGGTCGTCCGCTGGCAATGGACGCGCAAGGCCAGCCTCTACGGCGTGAACGAGGAGGAGTTCGTCACCGCCACGGTGCGTGGCACCCGGCGGACAGAGATCCGTTCATCCGGTGCGTGACGCCCATGGTCGGCCGCGCGCCCCGCGGATGGCCTCATACCTACACAGCGACGTGATGCATGTTTGACCTTGTCGGCAAGCGTAACTGGTTCTTCTTGCTGAGCGGCCTGATCGTTGTCCCCGGGCTGATCTTCATCCTGCTCACGCCGCTCACCAACGGCGCGGCGGGCCTGAAGTTCTCGATCGACTACACCGGGGGCACAGAGTGGCAGCTCCGCTTCGCTGGCCCGCAGCCCTCGCAGTCGGCCATCCAGGCGGTGCTCGTGGCGCAGGGCCTCCCCGGCTCCCAGGTGCAGGAGTCGAGCAATGGCTACATCACGATTCGCACCAAGCCGATCGGTTTGCTGCCAGCTGCCCCGGCCCCGACACCGGTTCCGGTCGCCTCGCTGGCCAGCCGCTCGCCGGCCCCGTCCTCCTCGGCAAGAGCGTCCGCTCCGGCGTCGCCCGAGGCATCCACCGCTGCGACGGCCTCGGCCTCCGCCTCGCCGGCATCGTCCGGGGCTGCGACTACCGGGCACTCGCCAGCCCCGTCCGGGTCCCCGCCGGGCAGCGCGGCCGCCGCGACGCATCCGGCGCCGAGCCCCAGTGCGGCGGCGATCCCGGTCCCCACCGAGGGGAAGATCGGGGAGCTAGCCACCGCGCTCCAGGCGAAGTTTGGGCCAATCGCTGAGATTCTTGAACAGACGACAGTTGGCCCCATCATCAGCTCGCAGCTCACCCAGCAGGCGATCCTGCTCGTGATCCTGGGCTCGCTCGGAATCCTGCTCTGGGTCTCCGTGCGGTTCCAGGACGTGAAGTTCGGCGTCTCCGCGATCGCGGCCCTGCTGCACGACGTGATCGTCGTGGTCGGGACCTTCGCGATCCTCGGCACGCTGTTCGGGGTCCAGATCAATTCTCTCTTCGTGACCGCGATGCTGACGGTGATCGGCTTCAGCGTCCACGACACGATCGTGGTCTTCGACCGGATCCGCGAGAATCGAGCGCGGCACGCCGGCGAGCCGTTCGACGCCATCGTCAATCACAGCATCCTCCAGACGCTGGGTCGGTCGATCAGTACCTCCATGACGGTCGTGATCGTGCTGACGGCACTGCTGCTGATCGGGGCAGACACGATCCGCGAGTTTGTGCTAGCGCTGCTGATCGGGATCATTTCCGGGACGTATTCGTCGATTTTCAACGCGAGCATGATCCTGGTCGTGTGGCACCAGTGGGAGGATCGTCGCCGTCAGCAGACGCTGGCGCTGGCACGCGCCACGCGGTGAGCCGCGGCGGGACGGGCTCATCGGGTCATGCCGGCCTGCTACCGCCCGCCGCCGTCGCAGCAGGCAGGTGGTCCGGTAAGGGCTCGTGAACCACGCCGTGGCAGACTCCGCCGTGATGCTCCGACCGGCCCGCGCCTGGGCTCTCGCCGATGCAGCGCCCATCTCGCCGGAGCTCGTGTCGGCTGCGACACGCCTAGGCGTGTCGCGACGCCTGCTGGATGTGCTGGCAGCGCGCGGCTGCGCACGGCCCGAGGACCTCGAGGCGTTCCTCGGCGACCCAGTCGCAGCGCTGTACGATCCCTCGCTCCTGCCGGACGCACTCGAGTTCCGGACGCGGCTTGCGCGGGCACGCGATCGGGGCGACCGGGTGATGGTCTATGGGGACTTCGACGCCGATGGCCTGACTGGATTGGCGGTAATGGTCCTCGCGCTCCGCGCCTGGGGGCTTGAGGTCGAGCCGTACGTGCCGAGCCGGTTCACGGACGGCCACGGGCTCTCGATGGGGGCTGTCGGGCGTGCTCAGGCGACCGGGTGTGCAGTTATCGTGACCGTCGACTGTGGGACCAGCAGCCCGGACGAGATCGCACGGGCTGCCGGTTGGGGAATCGACGTCCTCGTGACGGACCATCATCACGTCCCGAATCGCCCGTCCGGCTCCGCGGCGCTCGTGAACGCTCACCGCCCGGACAGTCGGTACCCAGATCCCCGCCTGACCGGGGCGGGCGTCGCGTTCAAGCTTGCGCAGTTGCTGCTTGAGGACGGTTCACCTGCCAGCCGCGCCCGGTGGCTTGACCTCGCCGACCTGGCCACCATTGGCACGGTGGCGGACGTGGCGCCGCTGCTCGGCGAGAACCGCGCGATCGCAAGACTCGGGCTCGAACTCTTGCGCCGGGACGCCCGGCCCGGGCTCGCCGCGCTGATCCGGGTCGCCGCACTCGCGCCTGATCGCATTGATGCGGAGTCGGTGGCGTATTCGATCGCGCCGCGGCTGAACGCCGCCGGCCGGATCGGCGAAGTGACGCTCGCAGCTCGGCTGCTGCTCGCCTCTGACGCCGGCGAGGCCGACGAGCTGGCTGGGCAGCTCGAGGAAGCGAACCGGACGCGTCGCGACCTGACGGTCGTCGCGCTCGCGGAGGCGCGGGACGCGGTGGGTGACCCGGGCGAGTCGCCGGCCGTCGTGGTCGCGGGCCCGTGGCCGGTGGGGCTGATCGGACTGGTCGCTGCGCGACTAGCCGAGACGCACCGGCGGCCCGTGGTGGTGTTCTCCACCGACGCGGAGCCATGGCGCGGCTCGGCACGCGCACCGTCGGGTGGGCTCGATCTGGCCCGCGCATTCGGCTCCTGCGAGCGACACTTCGTGCGGTATGGCGGGCACCCCGAGGCGGCCGGGTGCGACTTACTGCCGGGAGCAGTGGACGCGTTCCGGGCGGACTTCCAAGCGCTCGCGGCGCTAGCACCATCGGCAGTGCCGCAGCCGCCGCTGCCGATCGATCTCGTGGTTCAGGTCCTCGACGTCGACTACGCGCTGTTCCACGAGCTCGAGCGGCTCGAGCCCTTCGGTGCAGGGAACCCGGCACCGCGCGTGGCCGTCCTCGGCGCGACCGTGACGCGCGTCCGCCCGGTCTCGAACGGGCACGTGCAGATGACGGTCTCGAAGGGACGCGAGGTGCTGGACGTCATCGCATTCGGACGCGCGGACCTGGCCGGCGCCGTTCTGGCGGGCGACCGGGTCGACATCGTGGCGAGGATCGGCAGCCGGCGGTTCGGGGGCTTCGAATCTCTGCAGCTGGAGCTTGTGGACATCGCGACCCCCGGGGGGTGGGCAGCTGGCGCATCGCGCGAGGGCGTCGCGTGAGCGGGAACCGGCTGCCCCGGCGAGTCGCGCGGCAGCATGACGGCGACGGTCAACAACGGCCTCCGGGCCGCCGCGCCATACCGGGCATCGCCTCGTTGCTCTCGGCGGTCGGGCTTGTGGTCGTCGCTGTGCTGAGCTATGGACTGCTCGGTGGCCCGTTGCCCGACATCATCCCCATCCGAGAACTGCATCCGGGTGACGTCCCGAACCGCACGCCGAACCCAGTGGTGGTCTATACCCCTGTCGCTGCTCAGCCCCCCCACGTCGTCGGCACTATCCTCTTCGTCAAGGCCGGGAACATTTGGTCGGTCTCGGGGGACGACCAGCTCACACGGCTAACCTCAGGTGGTACGGACCAGACGCCCACGTGGTCGCCGGACGGTAAGACCATCTACTTCGTCCACCTGCTGTCTAAGAAGACGCAGGTTCCCTGCAGCTACATCGCGGCCGGGGGCTGTGTCGCCGGCTCGGCCGTGAACTACACGCTCGAGTACCCCGTGCTCTCGAGCATGGCGGACGCGCCCGGCGCGTCTTCGACGGCTATCGAGAGCGGGCTGTACTCGCTCCCTGCGGGAGGCCAGTACTTCTATGGACTCTGGCAGCCGTCGCTGAGCCCGGACGGCACGACGTTCGCGCTACTCAGCGACGCGCCCGATCCGTTCAACTACAGCGTGGCCCTGTCGACGCTTCCCGTGGGCGGCGGGCGGCTGACGCGGCTGTCCGTCGGCGAGGCCGACTACTACGGGTACGGCCTCGGCCAGAACGATCCGCAGTGGAGTCCCGATGGGTCTGCCATCGCGTACACGTACAACGACAAGGCAGGCGCGTACGGCGCACCCCGGATCGCCGTGTACGACGTCAAGACCAGGACGGCGAGCTTCCTCACGACGAATGGGTACGCGCAGCCCTCCTGGTCGCCGGATGGCCGTTATCTCGCGGCGGTGAGGACCACGGCCCGCGGACGAGACGTGGTGATCCTCGACTCGCACAGCGGGAAAGTGCTCGCGACTCTGACCCACGACGCGCGGAGCTTCGCGCCGACGTGGTCTCCCGCAGGCAACCAGATCGCCTTCTTGCGGGCCGTCGGGGCCACCATCGACCTGCAACTCATCACGCTCGGCGGGACGGCTCCACGGTTCACCGTCGCTGAGTTGGAGCCGCTTACGTCGCAAAGTCAGCTCGACGGCACGTCCCGGCCGGTGTGGTACGTCCCGCCGTCTCAGCTGCCCACGGCGGCGCCGACATCACCCGCCGCCGCGTCCGGCCTTCTGGTTGTGCCTGGCAACCCCGCGGCCTCGTCCGCAGCCGCGTCGGCTCCCTGAGATGAGCACTGCGACGTATCTCGAGCGCCTCGGTGCGAGGACGGCCGCATCCGCCACGGTGCTCTGTCTTGGCGTGGATCCCGACCCGGCCTCGCTCCCGCACGGCTTCTCATCGGATCTGGCAGGCGTGGAGCGCTTCGTGGAGGTGCTGCTCGACGCTGCCCTGGCCCGCGTCGCCGCGGTCAAGCCCAACCTGGCCTTCTTCGAGGCTTTTGGCAGCCAGGGCATCGCGGCGCTCGAACGGCTGCGGGCCCGGATCCCGTCCGACGTGCCCGTGGTCGTCGACGCGAAGCGCGGCGATATCGGGTCGACGGCCGCGCGCCAAGCGGTGGCGCTCTTCGACCGACTTGGTGCCGACGCTGTCACCGTCAGCCCGTACCTTGGGAGCGAGGCCATCGCCCCGTTGCTCGAGCGGGCCGGGAGGTTCGCCTACGTGCTGTGCCGGACGTCGAACCCGGGGGCCGGCGAGCTGCAGGACCTCCAGGTCGCGGCCGATGGGGAAACGACCTGGCCCGAAGAGCCGCTCCACGTGCGTGTGGCCCGCAGAGTGCGGTTGTGGAACGAGCGTTACGGGACGGCGGGACTCGTGGTGGGTGCGACCGCCCCCCGCGAGTTGGCCGTCTTGCGTGGCGTCGCGCCGGACCTAGCGTTTCTGGTGCCCGGCGTCGGCGCGCAGGGTGGCGACGCGGACGCGGCGCTCACGAGCGGGCGCGCGATCTCCGGCGACGCCGGATCACGTGCGGGCGGGGGCCTGCTCGTGAACGTGTCGCGCGGAATCGCAGGTGCGTCGAAGGGCGCTGGCGACCCCGCGGAGGCTATCGCGGCCGCTGCCGACGAGTGGGCGCGCCGATTGCCGGTGCTACAATCGCGCCCCTGACCGAGGATGAGCCGAGGAGTCGCCGCGATCATGCCTGACATCGGACCCATGGAGATCATCCTGGTCTTGGCTATCGCGCTGCTCGTGCTCGGGCCGAGCAAGTTGCCCGAGATCGGCAAGAGCCTTGGGTCCAGCATCCGCGAGTTCCGCAAGGCTGCGAGCGATGTCCAGGAGTCCGTGAGGATCGACACTGCTGCCCGCCAGCCAGTCGCGCCCGTTGCCGCCGCCGTTCTGGCACCCGTTGCTCCCGCTATTCCGGCCGCCGCGCAGGCTGCGCGCGTTGCTGTGCTCCCACAGGCCGAGCCTGCACCCGTGAGCGCCGTGGCCGAGCCTCGGTCGGCGAAGTCGGCCGAGCCCCTCGCAGGGGCCTGATCCTCCCGCAGCCAGCCCGCGTACATGGCTGACATCGAAGCGGCTCGGCCGGTGGACCTTGCGCTGACTGGTGGCAACGCTCGCGGACCCGTGTCACCCTCCCCGGCGGCCGGCGACGAGGGTGTTATGAGCCTCGTCGACCACCTGGCCGAGCTTCGACGTCGCCTGTTCTACTCGATCCTGGCGATCGTTGTCGGCTCGGTGGCCGGGCTGTTCCTTGCGCCCCGCGCGATCAAGATCCTGAAGGCACCGATCCCCGGTGCGCTGCGGTTCACCGACCTCGGCGGTGCGTTTCTCATCCAGCTCAAGGTGGCCGTCGTGATCGGCGTCGTGTTGGCCATGCCGGTGATCCTGTGGCAGCTGTGGCGCTTCATCGCACCCGGCCTCACGCCGCAGGAGCGGCGGCTGGCGCGGCCTTGGGTTCCGCTCGCGCTGTTGTTCTTCGCGCTCGGAGTTGGAGTCGCCTACGTCGTCCTGCCGTTCGCCTCGGCGTTTCTGCTGGGGTTCGCCGTGCCGGGCGTGCTGGAGCCTCTGATCACCGCCGAGGCGTACTTCGGCTTCGTGACCATGCTGTTCCTGGCCTTCGGTCTGGTGATGGAGTTCCCGATCGTCCTGGTCCTGCTCAGCAAGGTCGGGATCGTCACATCCGAGCGCCTGCGCAAGAACCGGCGGATCGTCATCCTCGCGATCACCGTCTTTGCGGTCGTCATAACACCCGGCGGTGATCCCATCAGCCCGAGCGTGCTCGGCGTCGTGATGTACGTGCTGTTCGAGTTCAGCATCCGCCTGGTCCGCTGGACCGGGCGGTGACGACCCGCCGCGAGGACCGGTCGATGGCGGAGACCCAGCACGTCGCGGTGATTACCGGGCTCTCCGGCGCCGGTAAGACCACGACGAGCAAGCTCTTCGAGGACTTGGGATACACGGTCGTTGACAATCTGCCGTCCGAGTTCCTGCCCGGCCTCGCCGAGCTGGTCGCGCGCGACCCTGCCCGGTTCGACCGTGTCGCGATCGTCATCGACGTCCGGGCCGGCGACGCGCCGGCGGCATTCGGCGGGATGATGGACGCACTGCAGGGGAGGGGCCTCCAGCCGCAGGTGTTCTTCCTGGAGGCTCGTGACGATGTGCTCGTCCGTCGATTCAGCGAGACGCGCCATCGCCACCCGCTGGGCGGGGCGCATGGCATCGCCGCCTCGATTGCCCAAGAGCGGCTTGTCCTGGAGCCCCTCCGGGATTGCGCCGACGTGATCATCGACACGTCCGACCTGTCGAGCCGCGAGCTGCGGGAGCGCATGTTTGGCGCGCTCGAGCAGGAGACTGATGCGGAGGGGATGACCCTCCAGCTGGTGAGTTTCGGGTACAAGTATGGTCTTCCCCTCGAGGCCGACATCGTGTTCGACGTCCGGTTCATGGAGAACCCCTACTACGATCCCGAGCTGCGGCCTTTGTCGGGCCTCACCGAGCCGGTCCGGCAGCGAGTTCTGGCGCAGCCTGCCGCACAGCAGTTCCTCCGGCTGACGGACGAGTTCTTCGACTTCGCTATGCCGGCGTACGCTGCCGAGGGGAAGACGCGCCTGACGGTCGCCATCGGCTGCACTGGTGGTTACCACCGTTCCATCGTGATCGCGGAGGAGCTGAGGCGCCGGTGGACGGAACGCGGATACGGCAACGTGAGCGTCTGGCACCGCGAGCTGGATCGGGCGTGAAGGAAGCGCCATGAGCCAGCCGTCGCGCTCTGGGACCGATGTACGGCGCCGCCGGGCGCCCTTGCGGCCAAGTGCGTCGCTGCGCGGAGGGCGGCTGCGCTACTGGCTGATGCCCGGGATCGGTGTCAAGCGGTGGCTCGCGCTCGTGCTAGTCGGCGAGCTCGCCCTGGCGTTGGCCGGCGCGTTCGTGCTCAAGCAGATCTATCGCAACATCATCCTGCCAGGTCCGCTTGGGGGCGTGGTATACGTCCTCACGCTGCAGTTCTTGCCGTACGGCGAGCGCGCAGTGCCGCTGCTCGTCGCGGGCGTCGCGCTGTTTCTGGTGGGGGTGGTCAAGCTCGTCCGTACACTCTTGCTGCCCTACGGAGATCCGTCAGGTCCACTCGTCGAGGTCATCTACCAGAAAAGGTACTTGGCCCGAGGTCCGCGTGTCGTGGCGATCGGCGGCGGGACCGGGCTCTCCGTACTGCTGCGTGGACTCAAGGAGCACACGAGCAACATCACGGCCGTGGTGACGGTCGCTGACGACGGGGGTTCGTCGGGCAAACTACGTACGGAGCTCGGAATTGCTCCGATGGGCGACATCCGGAACTGCATCGCTGCCCTAGCCGACGCTGAACCGCTCATGACCCGGCTGCTGCAGTACCGGTTCCCGGACGAGCACCCGCCGTCACCCGGCGTGGGGGGCCACTCTTTCGGAAACTTGCTGATTGCGGCCATGAGTGCCATCGAGGGAGATTTCGAGGAAGGCGTGCGGCAGTCGAACCGCGTGTTGGCGGTGCGCGGCCAGGTGGTTCCGGCGGCGCCTGTTCCATTGACGCTGCACGCCCGCCTCCTGGACGGACGGGAGATCCACGGCCAGTCAGTCATCGCGCGGGCGTCTAGGATTGACCGGGTGTGGCTGACGCCCGACGATGTGCATGCCACGACCGAGGTGCTCGACGCGATCGTCGAGGCGGACTACATCGTCCTCGGCCCAGGGAGCCTGTACACGAGCCTGTTGCCGAGCCTGCTCGTCCCCGAGGTCCGTGACGCCGTGGCGGCGTCCCACGCGTTGCGGTGCTACGTGTGTAACGTGGCCACACAGGTCGGGGAGACAGAGGGCTACGGCTTGGCCGCACACATCGCTGCGCTGGAGGCGCATGCCGGGGCCGCACTCGTCGATGTTGTGCTGGTCAACGACAATCTCCTCGCCTCCCACCCCGAGGGCGACCTGAGTGAGCCCGTTCGCTTGGACTGGGTGCCTCCACGGACTGGCCCCGAGGTGATCCGGCGAGCAGTGGTTGATGTCGGGAACGCGCACCGCCACGACTCGGCCCTGCTGGCCGCAGCGCTGCTATCCATCTACCAGCAACGCGGGCGCTCCCGGCCTCCGCTGCGCGTCGCGAATACGGCATGAGGAACGAGCCGGCTTCCGGTGGCGTCGTGATCCCGCCCCCGGTCGGCGGCCCCGGAGCGGGATCACGACGCAGAAATCGCGCGCGGCTAGATGGCCCGGGGACGAGGTCCGCTGCCTGTCGCCGGCCGTCGCGTGCGGCACCGGAGTCACGGCGCGGTAGCCGGACTGCGAGCGTCGACCGCGGATTCGTCGCGGCGATCCGCGCGGAGCTTGCCGCCGTGGAGCCGACGAGGCGGTGCTGCAGGATCGCTGAGCGGGCCGGGCTTGGGGCCGCGGCGACGGGCGAGGCGCGCTCGCCCGTCGTAGCACGGCTTGCGGTTCGTCTCGGGTCGGCGTCCGCGGTGGATCCGCGGTCTCCCTCTGTTTTCGACTGGGAGGCGGCTTCCGACCACTGCCGTTTGGCGTGGCTGCGCGGTTTGTTTCTTGCGCGTGGCTCCCTCAGCCTTGGCACCACGCGCACGCACCTCGAGTTCGTCGTGGATCCGCGTGACGCCTCGGAGCTCGCGCGGCGGCTCGACTTGCTGGGTCTCCCCGCCGCGGTCCGCGTGCGACGGGGGCGGGGCGTCGTCACCTGGAAGAGCGGCGACCGAGTCGCCGTGTTCTTGCGCGCGATCGGCGCGGGCCCCTCGCTGCTCGAGCTTGAAGCGCGCCGCGTTGCGCGGACTCTGCGAGGCGATCTAAACCGGCTCCTTAATGCCGAGGCGGCGAACTTGGAACGCGCCGTCGGCGCATCGGCGCGGCAGCTCCAGGCGATCGCGAGCCTCGCCGCGGACGGGCGTCTGGCCGCCGAACGGGAGGCGGTGCAAGCTGCCGCTGGAGCGCGCCGGGCAATCCCCGACGGCACGCTGGCCGAGCTGGCTGCCGAGCTCGGCGTGACGCGGTCGTCCGTCCAGCGCGCGCTCGAGCGCATCGAGCGTCTGGCGCGCCATCCCTCCGTCGCGGATGCCCCATTCGGCCCGGGACGGGAGGACGCGCGGCCGGGATAATCTCCGCATGCGACCAATCATCATTGCCGCCAACTGGAAGATGAACACCACCCCGGCCGACGCCGGGCCGCTCGCGGCTGCGATCGCCGCGGCCACCGATCTGCCTGAGGTGCAGCGGGTGATCTGCCCGCCCTACGTGTGTCTGACCGTGGTCCGGGACGCGCTGGCCGGAACCAACGTCGCGGTGGGAGCTCAAAACGTCCACGTGCGTGATGCTGGGGCCTATACCGGCGAAATCAGCGCCGCGATGCTGGCTGGCCTTGCCGAGTGGTGCATCGTGGGCCACTCCGAGCGACGCCGGGACATGGGCGAGACGGACGAGTTGATCGGCCGGAAGGTGGCGCGCTGCCTGGAATCCGGCCTGCGCCCGATCTGGTGCGTAGGCGAGCAGCTCGAGGAACGCGAAGCTGGACGGGCCGAAGAGGTCGTCCGAGAGCAGGTCCGCCGGGCGCTGGTCGCGGGAGGCCTGACCGGCGGGGCATGGGCGGATCAGATCGTGATCGCTTACGAACCGGTCTGGGCGATCGGCACCGGCCGCACGACGCGCGGTTCGGACGCGGCGGCCATGGCCGACGCGATCCGGTCGGCGCTTGAGGCAAACGGATGGACTCGGGACGCCTCGGCGGCCGTGCCCGTCCTCTACGGCGGGAGCGTGACGGCGGCGAGCATCGGCGAGTTCCTCGCGGAGCCCGCGATTGACGGTGCGCTGGTCGGAGGGGCGAGCCTGAAGCCTGACGAGATGGCCGGGATCGTCGCGAGCGCCGCCACCGCCGCCGCCGCGCGGCTGTCTGCTGCCCGCTAGTTCTGTGCTCTCCGGACACGTCGCGTGTAACCGGGTTTCCCAGCGACCGGGCGGTTGAGGAGAACAGCGCGAGGAAACGCCGGAGCCGTACGCGGATCCAGTGCCGCTCCCCTAGACCGCCCGCCGGGGCTATCGGGCCGCCGCGGAGGCACGATTCCGTCAGCCCCCTGCAAGGGTTCCGGCCGGCGTCGGAGTGCAGTCGAACACGTGGGTCTCGGGGCAGCGTAGGAAGATTACTGACTACATCACGCTACAAAAAGCTACACGAGCTCACGGTCGCGAGGAGCGGGGCATCGACTTCCTCGCCCTTGGGCTCAGTGATTACGAGGAGACCCGTGCCCGCCGGTGTCCACCGGGTGACGGTGAGGCGGCGGCGCCTGTGTCACCCGGGCTTTCGGGCGGCCCTGAATGCACGGGGAGCGGCGAACTGGCAGAGCGTCCAAGACCGGACGCGCATGCTAGTGGATGCGTTGGACGCCGTCCCCCTGGTCTCAAGTCTGGTCAGCCCAGCTCGGCGAAGCTCGCGGTGCACTTCGTTGAGATCGGCGGCATTCGGTCGGTGAACCTTGGCCTGACCGGGCCGAATGACGCGGAAGTCGTTGTGGAAGAGCTTGTCGAGGAGACCGAGCGCGCGCGGAGCAGAGAGCCGCGCAGAGCCACACCGGTGCTCAGCCCCGGGTCGTGCGCAACGCCCTCCTGAAGCTCACCAACGAGCCACCCGCCCCTGACACTGATCCCGAGGGGAACCCCGCCGGCCCGTCACGCTCTGACAGCGACCGCCGGCGGAATCCCGGACGCTGGGAACAGGAGAAAGGACGCCGGGAGTGGCTAGGCCGCGGCGCAAGTCCGCGACGAGATCGATCCCCGCCCGCGGTCAGCCTTGCGGCTTGACCTTGCCCTGCGCCGCGACTGCCGCCATCGCCGCGGCGACCTGTTCAGGGTCGCCCAAGTAGAAGTGGCAAACTGGTCGCAGGTCGGCGTCAAGGTCGTACACGAGCGGCATCCCCGTCGGGATGTTCAGATCGACGACCGCCTGGTCGGACATCTGGTCAAGGTACTTCACCAGCGCCCGCAGGCTGTTGCCGTGCGCCACGATCAGGACGCGCTTCCCGGACCGGACGACCGGGGCGATCTCCGCGTGCCAGTAGGGGAGAAAACGCGCCACGGTGTTCACCAGGGCCTCGCACCTGGGCAGATCGGCGGAGGGCACGTCGGCGTAGCGCGGGTCGCGTCCCGGAACCCGAGGGTCATCGAGGTCCAGCGGCGGGGGCGGCACGTCGTAACTGCGCCGCCACAGCCGCACCTGCTCCTCGCCGTACTGCACGGCGGTCTGGGCCTTGTTGAGGCCCTGCAGTGCGCCGTAGTGGCGCTCGTTCAGCCGCCAGGACTTCGTGACCGGGATCCACATTTGGTCGAGCTCGTCGAGCGCGATCCAAAGGGTCCGGATGGCGCGCTTCAGGACGGACGTGAACGCGATGTCAAAGACGTATTCCTCGTCCCGGAGGACGCGTCCAGCCTCGTGCGCCTCGACGGTGCCCTTGTCGGACAGGTCGACGTCCGTCCACCCCGTGTACAGATTATCCTTGTTCCAGGTGCTCTCGCCGTGCCTGAGAAGCACGAGGCGATGCGGTGCGCTGTCGGCGGGGGAGGGATCCAACGCTGCACTTGTAGTTGTTTCCATGACCTCATTATCCGATCGCCGAGCGCGCCGTGCCCCGGGCCGAACGGTGCACCAGAGAGGTCCTGACGCCCTGTTCCAGGGACCTGCCGGCCTCTGCGCCGCGTCTCACTTCCGCGTCCGGGACAGCCGCCTGTGCTATTCTCGCAAAGCGCGGCCTGTTCGCATCGGAGGTCTCCGTCTTCTTTGAATCCATTTCTGGCCTTTGCCGAGATCGTCGTCAGCTTTGGGCTCATGGCATCTATCTTGCTTCAGGCCCGCGGTGCGGGGCTCTCGTCGGCGTTTGGCGGCGACTCGGCTGTGTACCGCAGCCGCCGCGGGATCGAGAAGCGGCTATTCCAGTTCACGATCCTGCTGGGTGTCCTCTTCGTGATTTTCTCCCTCGCGGTGTACCGGCTCGTCAGCTGAGCGGTCCCCGGTTTCCAGCCCAGGGAGGGTCATGACCCGCCGCGACCAAGCCCTGGTAGCGCTCGCGCTGGCCGCGCTTGTGGCTATCGCCGGTGCCATGATCTTGGTGCCGCCGCCTCCCGACACCGCCGTCTCCCCGGCTTCCCCGGTACCCAGCCCCGCCCCACGCGTGCTGCGCGAAGGCGTCGTGGGCGCGATCAACACCCTGGACCCGCTGTTCGCGCGGTCACGTCCGGAGCTCGACGCGGACGCGCTCCTGTTCAGCGGGCTGACGCAGCTCGGACTCGACGGCAGCGTGCTCCCGGACTTGGCGTCGAGCTGGTCCGCGAGCCGCGATGGTCGAACGTGGACATTCCAGCTCCGAGGCGGAGACACATGGCAAGACGGCGCGCCGGTGACTGCCGACGACATCGTTTTCACGGTGCTCACGACGCAGCGACCCGACTACCATGGTCCGCTCGCGGGCGCATGGGAGGGGGTCACCGTGCAGGAGCTCGATCGGTTCGACGTCCGGTTCACTCTGTCCGCGCCCGTAGCCAACTTCCTCCTCGCCGCGCGCAGCCCGATCCTGCCCGCCCATCTCCTCGCCGACCAGACAGTGACCGAGATGGGCACCTCGCCGTTCGGTCTGAGCCCGGTCGGCTCGGGTCCGTTTCGGCTCACCTCGCTGGACACTTCCGGCGCCGTGCTGGAGCGCGTGGACGCCGCGCTGGCCACGCCGGCCTCGCTCCCATCGAACCCGCTCGACTGGACGGTCCCGTCGACCGTGCAGCAGGTCGACATCCGACTCTTCCCGGACGAGGAAGCGCTCGCTGCTGCCTTCCGGTCGGGGGCCCTCGACGCAGCGGGCGGACTCGCCCCGAGCCTGACCGCAAGCCTAGGCGCCCTTCCGGGCGTCACGGTCGTGCGATACCCGCGCACCGTCGCGACGGCCGTGATGCTCAACCTGCGGTTCGGGCACACGCTCTTCCAGAACGTGCACGTCCGGCGTGCACTGCTCCTCGCCATCGACCGCGACGCCCTGGTACGGAACCAGCTGGGTGGTCTCGGAGTACGGGCCGACGCCCTTGTGCCGCCTGCGTCGTGGGCGTTCAGCGCCGCGTCGGCTGGCCGCGTCCCGTACGACACCACCGAAGCGGCGAAGGAGCTGGAGGCTGCCGGCTGGAAGCGCTCCGGATCGGGCTGGCTTCGTCCCGGGTCGAAGCCGCGGGTCACCATAGAGCTTCTGACCGTTGACGCGGCGACCAACCCGATCGATGCCGCCATCGCTTCCCAAGTCGAGGCGGCCTGGGCGCGCATCGGGCTCCCGGTCCGGTTCGTCACGGTGACCGCGGACCAGCTGGTCAACGAGCGGCTAGTCCCCGGCCAGTACGACGCGGCCATCGTCGACCTCAACGTCGGACTCGACGCCGACCTGTACCCTCTCCTAGCGTCGGCGCAGGCGCCGGTGGGAGGTTCGAATCTGAGCGGTTTCCAGTCGGTGAAGCTCGATCCGCTCCTCGAGGCCGCCCGCACGTACGCGTCGCAGGCCACGCGCGCCCAGCGCCTCGCGGCAGTCGAGGCGGACCTCGCCCAGGAGCTTCCGATCCTTCCGCTCGTGTACGCGGACTACGCGTACGTCGTCCGCGACACGGTTCAGGGACCGGCCTCGACCCTGATCTCGGACCCCAGAGAGCGATTCTGGGATGTGCTAACATGGCGCCTCGCGACGCCGCCCGGCCAGTGACTCGCCGGACGGGCACGGGCCGAGGTGGCGGAATAGGTAGACGCGCTAGCTTCAGGAGCTAGTGCCCGCAAGGGCGTATGGGTTCGACTCCCTTCCTCGGTACCATCTTCGCGGACGGCTCGCGGTGCTCGTGCCCAGGTGGCGGAATTGGTATACGCGTACGTTTGAGGGGCGTATGACGCAAGTCATCCGGGTTCAAGTCCCGGCCTGGGCACCACCATCCTGTTCCTGATCTGACGCGGCGCCCACCGGGCGCCGCGTTTCTCTTCCCGGGCGGTTAGCTCAGCTGGTCAGAGCGCCTCGCTTACACCGAGGATGTCAGGGGTTCGAGTCCTCTACCGCCCACCACTATCCGGACGTGCCGGGCGGACGCCGTCGGTATCGCCGGGACGTGGGCCACCGCAAGGGACGCCCCGGCCACAGGCTCGCCGCGCGGCCGCTAGACTGCACGACGCCAGGGTGGGCGCCGCCCGTACCCGTCGGTGGAGGGATCTTTGTGGACCCCATCGTGCTTCTCGTGATCATTATCCTCGTCGTGATCGTCGGCGGGGGCGTGCTCATCTACAACGGGCTCGTGCAGCGCCGCATCCGTGTCGATGAAGCGTGGGCGCAGATCGACGTCCAACTCAAGCGCCGGCACGACCTGATCCCGAACCTCGTCAATGCCGTGAAGGGCTATATGGGGTTCGAGCAGAAGGTCCTGGAAAACGTCACCAACGCGCGCGCGAGCGCGGTCGCCGCGGGGGCGAAAGGGCCGGCGGCCGCGGCAGCAGCTGAGAACCAGTTGTCTCAGACGTTGCGCTCGCTGTTCGCCGTGGTTGAGAACTACCCCGACCTCAAGGCAAACCAGAACGTGCTCGCCCTTCAGGAGCAGCTCACGACGACAGAGAACCAGATCGCTTTCTCGCGGCAGAACTACAACGGCAGCGTCATGGAGTACAACACGTCGATCGCCACGCTGCCAGGTGCTTTGCTGGCTGGTCCCTTCGGGTTTGCCCGTCGCGAGTTCTTCGAGGCTGAGCCCGAGGCGCAGCAGGTCCCGCAGGTCGACCTGACGCTCAGCTGAGGACGCCGCCGGCCATGATCGCGCGCACCACCTTCCACAGCGAGGAGGCTGCTAACCGCCGGCAGTCGGTGCTGCTGGCGGTAATCGTGCTCGTCGTGCTGGCCGCGCTCGGGTTCGCGATCGGGTACGGCGTGAGCGGGGACCTCGGGACCGCATACATCGTGGTGCTGGGGGCTGTGCTCCTGTCACTGTTGCTGACGGCCGGCTCCTACTTCGGCGGGGACTCGCTAGTCCTGAGCACTTCGCACGCGCACGAAGTGACCGCACAGCAAGCGCCGCAGCTGTTCGACGTGGTTCAGGAGATGGCGATCGCAGGGAACGTCCCGATGCCGCGCGTGTATATCATCGACGATTCGGCACCCAACGCCTTCGCCACAGGCCGGGATCCGAAGCACGCCTCCGTCGCGATCACCACGGGGTTGCTGCAAAAGCTCGACCGCGAGGAGCTGCAGGGCGTCATCGGCCACGAGATGTCGCACGTGCGCAACTACGACATCCGGTTCACGCTGCTTGTTACAGTGTTGGTGGGCAGCATTGCGCTCTTGGCCGACGTCTTCATTCGGTTTACGTTCTTCGGTGGAGGCCCGCGGCGGGGCGGCAACCGCGAGGGCGGGGCAGGAGCGCTGCAGCTGATCCTGTTCGTGGTCGCTATCGTGCTGGCCATTCTCGCCCCGATCTTCGGCCGGCTCGTCCAGCTGGCCGTCAGCCGCCAGCGCGAGTACCTCGCCGACGCGTCGAGCGTGGAGCTCACCCGCAACCCGGCAGGCCTCGAGCGCGCGCTAGCTAAGATCGCGTCGGACCAGGACGTGTTGGAAGTGGCGAACCGTGCGACCCAGCACCTCTACATCGTGAACCCTATCAAGAAGGTCGAGGCGCGTGCGCACGGCCTCTTCTCGACCCACCCTCCTATCGTGGATCGCATCAATCGGCTCCGCGAGCTGACCGGCGACCCACCCCTCGATCCTAAGGCAATCCGGCAGCTGCAGGGGCTCGACTGATGGGCACGACGGGCCGCGCCTGCACGGCGCTCCGGGCTCGACCGTCGCAGTGGCGATGTGCTACCCTGTCGGCCGCCAAGGGAGTGGCATCCCGAAGCAAAGCGGGCCGAGATAGCTCAGTTGGTAGAGCACGCGACTGAAAATCGCGGTGTCGCCAGTTCGATCCTGGCTCTCGGCACCAAAGAACGAGCCCCGGATGGCCGGGCGGCGATCGAGCGGAAGTGGCTCAGTTGGTAGAGCATCACCTTGCCAAGGTGAGGGTCGCGGGTTCGAGTCCCGTCGTCCGCTCCACAAAGTAGCAGGTCAGAGGCTCAAGAGGACTCCGAAAGGGGTCCTCTTTTTGTATCCCGAGGTCTGCGTGCCACATTCGTGCCACTCCGTGCCACATCGCCTACGATGGACGGCGTGGCTACGACCAAAGCCAGGAGCTCGTGGGGGAGTACTCGAAAGCTGCCGTCTG
>JBKQRF010000007.1:0-4986 GCA_052144055.1 Candidatus Limnocylindrales bacterium | reverse complement strand
CCGTGCCGTCGTGGCCAGACGCGCGACCCCGTGGAGGAACTTCAGCTCCTGCAGCTCGCGAGGATCGCCGTCGCGGGCCTGGCGGCTCTCGATCGTCTCCATGGCGGCAGTTCACGCTCCGGCGCGGTGCCTGTCAATCTCCGCGCCGGAGACGTTCGGAATCGCCGCTGGGCGCGGCCCGCGAGCGGTCAGCCGGTCAGCCCTCCACAGCCGGCGGTCGAGCCGCCGGCTGTGGAGGCCTGGGTGGGGCCCACGCATTGGGCTAGGCCCGCGGTGCCGTCGTTCCAGCCGACGCGCGTCGCCGCAGCCAACGACGGTCAGTGAGGACGGGGCGGACGGGTCTACTCGTCGCGGAGGCCTTGGCGGACGAGGAGTTCCGTGCTGTTCCGACACTCCAGCACTCGGTCCAGCACTTGGCGACGTCGCTCTCTTCGCTGAAGTGCAACCTTCGCGCCACCCGACGAGAACCAGCCCTCCATGCCCCCGATCGGGATTGAACGCCACGGCTCGCCTACGCTCGCCATGTCGATGGGCCATGCGTCCGGGCCGATCCGAAACGCTGCGGCGAGGCGGTCGTGATCAGTAGCGGCGACACCGCGTGGGTCTTGAGCTCGACGGCTCTCGTCATGCTGATGACGCCGGGATCGGCGCTCTTCTACGGTGGCTTGGTTCGCCGGAAGAACGTCCTTTCGACCACCTTCAGGCAACCGGATCGTGGTCTGCCATCGCACGGCCGGGGCCGATCGGCAGGTCTTCGCGTTCACCAGCGGCCCTCTGGCCAGTCCTATCCCACCGCCAACTGGGCGCCGTCACCCGGTGTCCGAGCGGGTGTGCCGCGCCCGGCCAGCACCGTCGGCCCTAAGCAGCCGACAGTTAGAGGAGCATCCTGATCATGGCGAATGCGTTCGAGGTTCCCGGCACGGCTCTTGCCCCGCGCACCGCGACCGCGGCCGATGTTCTCCAGCTTGCCCGTGACGCGGGCATTGCAATCGTGGACCTGCGCTTCGCCGACATGCCCGGGCAGTGGCAGCACTTCTCGATCCCGGTGAAGGAGCTCACGGGCGACCTGTTCAGCGACGGCATCGGGTTCGACGGGTCGAGCATCCGCGGTTTCCAGCAGATCCACGAGAGCGACATGCTGCTGATGCCCGACCCGACCACGGCCTTCGTCGACCCCGTCCTCCGTGTCCCGACCCTCGCCCTCATCTGTGACGTGGTGGAGCCGGGCACCCGGGCGCCGTACTCACGCGACCCGCGCAACATTGGGCGCAAGGCCGAGGCGTTCCTGGCCCAGTCAGGCGTCGCACAGACCGCGTACTGGGGTCCCGAGATCGAGTTCTACATCTTCGGCTCGCTTGCCTTCGACCAGACCGGGTACCGCGGCTTCTACGAGATCGACTCCGACGAGGGGATCTGGAACTCCGGCCGGAACGGGGGCGCGAACCTGGCCCACCGGCCGCGGCCCAAGGAGGGCTACTTCCCGGTTCCGCCACTCGACAAGTTCCAGGATCTGCGCTCGGAGATCGTGCTGAAGCTGATCGAGGCGGGCATCGACGTGGAGGTGCACCACCACGAGGTGGGCGGTCCGGGGCAGGCCGAGATCGACATCCGCTACGGCACCCTCGTCGACACCGCCGACCGCGTTCTCAAGTACAAGTACGTGGTCAAGAACACGGCGGCGCAGAACGGCCACGTGGTGACCTTCATGCCTAAGCCGCTCTTCGGCGACAACGGCTCGGGCATGCACACCCACCAGAGCCTGTGGAACGGTGACACTAACGTCTTTTACGACCCCGCGGGCTACGCGCTCCTCTCGGAGACGGCGCGCCACTACATCGGGGGGCTGCTGGCGCACGCCAGCAGCGTCCTCGCCTTCGCGGCCCCCACGACCAACTCCTATCGGCGCCTAGTGCCCGGTTACGAGGCGCCCATCAACCTCGTCTACTCGCAGCGCAACCGCTCAGCCTGCATCCGTATCCCGACCTACTTCAGCAACCCCGGTGCGCGACGCCTGGAGTTCCGTTCGCCCGACCCCACGTGCAACCCCTACCTCTCGTTCTCCGCGCAGCTCATGGCCGGGCTCGACGGGATCATCCGGCGGATCGAGCCACCGCCGCCCGTTGACAAGGACATCTACGAGCTGCCGGCAGAGGAGCGCGCCGGGATCGCCGGCACGCCCGGGTCGCTCGAGGAGGCGCTCGACGCGCTCGAGGCCGACCACGAGTACCTCTACCGCGGCGATGTGTTCACCCCCGACGTGCTTGAGGCGCACGTGACCTTCCGGCGCGACTCGGCCAAGCAGGTCGCGCTGCGGCCCCATCCCTACGAGTTCTACCTGTACAGCGAAGCCTGACAGGTCGGGGCCGCGTCGGAGACGAGTCGCTCGACACGCCCGCGGGGTCTCACAACGCCGTGGCGCTCGGGGTGCCTGCACCACTCCCGGACGCCATGTCGCCAAGGGCCAGGTTCGCTGGATGAGGTCGCTGTTGTGGGCATGACGCTCCCACCCCGTTGACGGGCTTCTAGTCTGGGCCTTCGCGTTCGCCTCAAGAGGAAAGGCGCCGGGCGCGATCGGAGCCATGGCGCGATGGTCAAGACCCGGCAGGCTGGCGGTTGCGCCGCGGAATGGGAGGTCAGCAGTGCCTCAGGCCGGCCCGCAGCCCCCTTCGACTCGTAGCGCATACCCAATCGAGCGCGCATTCCGCAGCCCAGGGTGCCCTGCCGCGACGAGTTTCCCGTTGAGACGCGTCAAGTGCGTGCGTAGCAGGTCGGGATCCACGTCGGCGCGGCCGGGCCATCCGGCCCGCAGCAGCGTGCGGTGATCCACTACGTCCCCGCCGCGGGCACCGATGGCGCAAAGCAGCTCGAACTCGATCGGCGTCAGGTCGAGCGGACGGCCGTCCACGCTCGCTACTCGCCGACCGGGATCGATCCGCAGACCGTCCCGGAGCGGTGCGTCGGCTGCCGCCGGCGATCCGGCACGCCGGCGGAGCAGCGCCCGCACCCTCGCCACCAGCTCCAGCGGCCGGTGTGCCGAGTCGAGCACGTCGTCCGCGCCTGCCTCCAGCACCGCCACCATGGACGCTTCATCGCGCAGCGCCGAGATCGCGAGGATGGGGACTGCGGCGCGGGCGAGTAGCCGGGGAATCGTGACCAGCGGGTCAATGTCCAAACTGGGCCCAACGATCACGATGTCGGGACGCTCGTCGAGTAGGCGAGCCACGGCGGCGCGGACCCCATAGATGGTGATGACTTCGAACCCAGCTTCGCCGAGCGCATGGGCGATCGACCCGACCACGCGGGGATCGCTGTCGCAGATGAGCGCTCGAAGCCGCGGATCGAGCCGTTCCCTTGTCGATTGTGCCATGATCCTCGCAGGCTACCTGTGCCTGGCAAACGGCCCGTGGTCGGAGGTGGCCGCGGAGGCGCACCTGGGGCAATTGGCACGGGCGAAACCCAGCCGTGCCGGGTCTGGGGATCGCTCTGGCACCATTAGCGAGCAGCGAGAACGGTCGGGCGGCTTCGCATCGGTCGATCGCATCACCGAGTCACCGAGGCGGCAGCAAGCGGGGCCTTCGTAAGAGTGGGAGGTGGTCCCAGCGTCGCGCGCGGGCCCGCAGGTCGGTGCTGTGCCGAGGTCGTCGCGAGAGCGGTGCTCATGCGCATGCTGTCAGGGTCGCAGACGGCGGCAGAGCGTTTGATTAGGCAAGGTCCGCAGTCGCCCAGCTGCGGGCACGGCGACGGCGTCTCTACCGCCCCCGTCGATTCGCACCATTAGCCCTGCCAGGCGGGCCATCACAGATGCCAGATTGCGAATGGTGACCTTGTGCAGCGCGCCTGTTCGGAGATATGCACGTCGATCGCCCGAGCGGCATGCCAGGAGCGGAACGGGGGTGGCAGGGGCGGGAGCAGGCGCCCACAAGCCGGACAGAGCTCGCCCCACTCCCCGAGGTCGGACTCGCACGGCCCGCTCGGCGGTTCCCTGCCCGTGGCTCCGCTCGCGGACGTACCCTCCCCACTGCTCGGTGGATCAGAGTTTCGCTGGCCGACGGTCATTCGAGTGGTACCGACCGACCGAGCAGGTCGCCCTGGCCGAAGCGGACGCCAGCCCTGAGCACGGCCACCCGCTCATCTTCGGTCTTGTTGCCCTCGGCGATAAGCTGGCAGCCCGCCGGGTCGGCGAAGTAGCGCAGCCCCGTGATCATGACGGGACGAAGCTCGCGGATCCGACGCCCTCACGGAGTGAACGGTCCAGCTTGATGTCATGCGGCCGCAGCTCGGCGAGGTAGTGCAGGCTGGCGTAGCCGGCCGCTGCGTCGTCGACGTTCCAGCGCACCCTCGGAATATTCGCATGGGCTGCCGCAGCCCATGTGGCACCTTTCTGGTGATCTCGTATGTCTTCCGAGGGCCCATCACGGTGACTCAGGTCGGGAATCGATCGACGCGATGCAGCGAGCAGTCATCCTCCTCCTCACCCGACGGCGACCATGCGCGCGATTGCGCCGCGAGCACGATCCGCGATCTCCGCCGGCACGCTGACCTCATGCACCCCGTGGAGCAGGGCGTCGCGGAGCTTCTCGAGCGTGGTCAGCTTCATGTACGGGCAGCTCGCCCCGGGATCGACCGGCGTGAAGCGCTTGGCCGGCACCCGCCGACTGAAACGATGGAGGATGCCGACCTCCGTGGCCACGAGGAACTCGACCGCAGAGGAGCGCTCGGCGTAGTCCACCATACCCTCGGTGGAGAGGATGTGGGCGCCCTCATCGGCAGCGTCGAGGACACTGGAGGCGCAGCCGCACTCGGGATGAATGAGAAGTTCGGCGTCGGAGTGCGCAGCGCGCAGCGCCTGGAGGTCAGCAGCCCGGATCCCGGCATGCACGTGGCACTCGCCCAACCAGAGGGTGAGCGCCCGTCCCGTCACCCGCTGCAGCCAGAGTCCCAGGTGGAGGTCGGGGAGGAACAGGACCTCGCGGTCGCGTGGGATGG
>JBKQRF010000006.1:0-3795 GCA_052144055.1 Candidatus Limnocylindrales bacterium | reverse complement strand
CCGAGATCTTCTTGTCGGTGATGAGGATGGCGGCCTTCTCGAGGACCGCCTCCATCTGGTCTGAGTTGGTGATGAAATAGGCCGAGATGTAGCCCCGGTCGAACTGCATGCCCTCGACGTATTCCTTCTCGAGCCCGGTCGTCTTGCCTTCCTCGACCGTGATCACGCCGTCCTTGCCGACCTTGTCCATCACCTCGGCGATCAACTCGCCGATTTCCGGGTCGGCGGCGCTGATCGAGGCCACGTTGGCGATGTCCTCGCGGGTCGCGACGGGCCGAGCCTGCGCCTTGAGCGCCTCAACGACCGTATCGACGGCCTTTTCCAGGCCGCGTTTGACGATCATCGGGTTGGCGCCGGCCGCGACGTTCCTGAGACCCTCGGACACGAGGGACTGGGCCAGCACGACCGCGGTCGTGGTGCCGTCCCCGGCTACGTCGTCGGTCTTGATGGCGACCTCGCGGACGAGCTGGGCGCCCATGTTCTCAAACGGCTCGTCGAGCTCGATGTCGCGGGCGATCGTCACCCCGTCGTTGGTGATCGTGGGCGCGCCGTACTTCTTGTCGAGGGCGACGTTGCGGCCCTTGGGGCCCAAGGTGACGCGCACGGCGTCAGAGAGGCGGTCGACGCCTCGCATGAGGGAGTGACGAGCGGTCTCGTCGTAGAGGAGCTGCTTGGCCACGGGTAGTGGTTCCTTCCTAGTGCGAGGCTGCCCGGAGGGGAGCGGACGGGGCCGATACGGCTGATCGACGCCTAGCTCTCCACGATGGCGAGGACGTCCTTCTGGCTCACGATGAGGAGCTCCTCCCCGTCGAGCTTGAACTCGGTGCCCGCGTACTTGGCGTACAGCACCTTGTGGCCCCTCTTCAGGTCCATCGCTTCGCGGGTGCCGTCATCGAGGATGCGGCCGGGCCCGACGGCGATGATCGTCCCCTCCTGGGGCTTCTCCTTGGCGGTATCCGGCAGGACGATCCCCGACTTAGTCATCTCCTCGCGGGGAGTCGGCTTGACGACGACGCGGTCGCCGAGGGGGCGGAGCTTGGACGTCGGCACGGGAGCATACCCCGTCCCGCTGCGTGGGACCGACGGCGTCTTGGCGCTCGGGGCGCGCTTGGGGGCCTTGACGGTTGCCATCGCTGTCTCCTCCTAAATGTTGCTGAAAAGGGTTGGGCCCTGCGTGGGGCGGTCGGCTGGTGTGCCTTCTGGTTAGCCCTAGCTCAGTCCTACGCGGCGCAGGCCGATGCGCCAGCGGCCATCCTCGCGCTGCCAGACGTCCGTGAAGCGGAACGTCGTCGCGTCCCCCGCGTCGTCGACGCGAACGCGGAAGTCCTCAAAGGCGAAGGCCTCGAGGGTGGACGGTGCCGACACACACGCTAGCCAGGCCGCGCGATCCACGCGCGCCTCGGTCGTGCCCGCGGTGACGCTGGTGAAGTCAGCAGCCATGAAGGACCCTGCGATCTCCCGGTCGCCCCGCTGGACGGCGTCGCTCCAGCGCGGCTCGGCCTCGCTGGGCGCGTGCGCGGCATCGTGAGCGGGCACCGTTGTACGTGCGCTCCCTGCCGGAGCGTCGTCGGCGAGCGTCACCACGACCGGCCGCCGATGATCGTGAGCAGGAGGGCGAGACCGAACCCGGCGAACGCGGCGACGCGCCAGAGCTGGCGCACGGGGAAGAGGCGCACGGCCGACGCCGGCCCCTGCGCGGGTGCGATACGCAGCCCACTGAGGGTGTTGGGGGCCACGGCGTTGCCAAGGACATTGGGGAGCACGCGGATCTTGGGAGCCGTCACGACATCCTCCTGGGCGCCTTCACGCGTACACCCTGCTCGACCTGGCCGCTGTCGCCTGGCTCGCCCAGATGCGCGCCTCGCCGACGCCCCGCGCGGCCCGGACATGCTGCTCGGACACGATCGCCCGGTGTCCAGCTGATCCCGGGCTCACCACGACGGCCAGCCGGGCCAGGCGCCGATCCGAGCTCGCCGCGAGGCAGGACCCGTGGGTGTGGCAGCGCCACAGGACGAGGCCGGTAGGGTTGATCTGGCAGGCGGAGGTGGCCGGCCGCTCGCAGAAGTCGGTGTTGCCTCTGGCGTGCTCGAGGATCTCGTCGCTGTCGGCCATGCCGTGCCTCTCTCTCGTGCCCAACCACGCCCTCGTGCCGTCTGACCGGTGGCCGGGACGAAGCCGCGTGCCCCGATCGAGCGACGCGGCTCCCCGCGGTGCGTAGCCGTCACGTTCGGCGCTAGCGCTTGACGGTGCCCTCGACGGCCTCGCTGGCGCGGGGTTGGACCTTGATGTGCTTCACTGCGACCTGCGCCACCTTGGGGATCGTGATGGTCAGAATGCCGTGCTCGAAGACGGGCTCGGCCTTCTCGGCCTCGAAGCGCTCGGGCAGCCGCAGGACGCGCTCGAACGTGCCGATGTACAGCTCCCGGCGGTGGTACTCGGTGCCCGGCTGATCCTCCTCGGCCTTGAACTCGCCGGAAATGGTCAGGATGTCGCCATCGATGGCGATGTCGACGTCTTCGGGCGTGACGCCTGGGAGCGCCGCCTTGATGACGAGCCCGGTGGGGGTCTCGCAGACATCGACCGGCAGCCAACCGCGGTTCGGCCGGGGGAGGCTCTGCTCGAAGAGCCGATCCATCGCTTGACGCAGCGAGAGCGTGTCCGCGAACGGATCGCGCAGCATGAGAGTCATGGATCCATCTCTCTGGTCCTGCCGTCTCGGGCAGGACCGTCGGGCTCAGCCGACAAGGCTCGTCGATCTGGCGATCATCTGTCTGGAACCATCTGCATTGTATGGTATGCTCTGCAGCATGTCAAGCGAGCAACTCACGCCGACCTCGTATCTGGTCCTGGGGCTCATCGCGCGCGAGGGCCCCTCCACCCCCTACGAGCTGAAGCGCCACGTGGCGGCGACACTCGGCCATTTCTGGTCGTTCCCGCACTCCCTGCTGTACGGGGAGCCTGCCCGTCTGGCCGAGCTCGGGCTGCTCTGCGAGCGGCGCGAAGTGGAGGGACGCCGGCGCCGCATCTTCAGCATCACCGAGGCCGGGCAGGCGGCCCTGCATCGCTGGCTCGGGCGGCCGTCCGGGGAGCCGAGTGAACTGCGCGACCCCGGACTCCTGCAGCTCTTCTTCGCCGACCTCGGACCGCCCGAGGCGCGAGCCTCGATCGCCGCCGAACAGCTGGTCATCCACCGCGCGAAGCTCGCCGATTACGAAGAGGATCAGCGCCTCGAGCCGGGGCCTGGGGCCGCCGGTCCCGGTGGGCGCACGGTCGAGCGCTGGCGCGGGGAGACGGTGCGCATGGGCCTCCTCTACGAGCGCGCCGCGGTGGACTTCTGGGCGGGCATCGTCGAGAGCGCCGATCGAGCCGACGGCGGTGCCGCCCGGGCAAGGGCGGAGGACGACGGAGCTCCCATCACCTGGTGAGCGAGGACGGGCACGCGAGGTGATGGGGCCCGATGCGCTATCCGGCACCCGAGTGCGGGACCCGCCCTTTCGAGCGCCTGCGGCGCCACTAGGGCGAGCGAAAAGCCGAGCACCGCGCGATGTCGCTGCGGCACTCACCCCGCCCACTCGAGTGATAGTTCCCGCGGGCGGGATCGATCCAGAGACGCCGGTGCAGCGTCGCCCATGTGTTCCTTTGTGAACAGCGAGGCTGACGGACGCGTGGACCTTGACAAAGGCAGGCGGGAGCGCGCATACCAACCCGGGGTGGTGGGCCGATCACTCTCGTTAGTGGCTCCGGCCACCATCCCTTTCCATGGCCGCGCCCAGCGCTGCGCATCGCTCGGGCCGG
>JBKQRF010000005.1:0-13325 GCA_052144055.1 Candidatus Limnocylindrales bacterium | reverse complement strand
CGCGCAGGTGGATCGCGGAGAACGAGGCCGGCCGGCCGGAGTTCAACCGGCTGCGCCGCAAGGACCAGGACCACCTCATCGAGCAGGTGGGGGCCGAGCTCCGCTCGAAGATGCTCTGGCTGAACCCCGTGGAGGTTCGCCCGGAGCAGGCCCAAGCGTCCGCAGGGCGGCCGCAAGCGGATGGAGGAGCCCGATGACGGTTTCGGCGGGCGGTCCTGGCGTGGAGCCGGGACGCGTGCGCATCTTCGACACGACCCTGCGCGACGGCGAGCAGGCCCCGGGCGCCGGGCTGACGGCGGCCGAGAAGCTCGAGGTCGCGCGCGCCTTGGTGCGGCTCGACGTCGACGTCATCGAGGCCGGTTTTCCGGCGTCGTCGCCGGGCGACTTCGACGCGGTCAACCGGATCGCGAAGGAGACGAGGGGCGTGGCGGTCGCCGCGCTGGCTCGCTGCCGAGACGGCGACCCGCAGCGGGCGGTCGAGGCGATCCGGGTCGCCGAGCGTCCCCACCTGCACGTCTTCATCGCCACGAGCGACATCCACCTGAAGCACAAGCTCCGCATGTCCCGCGAGGAGATGCTCGCGGCAGCCGTCCACTGGGTGCGCTACGGTCGGCAGGCGCTCGGCAGCGACGTCGAGATCGAGTTCAGCGCCGAGGACGCGAGCCGCACGGACCCAGAGTTCCTGCTCCGCGTCTACGAGGCGGTCGTGGACGCCGGCGCGACCACGGTCAACATCCCGGACACCGTCGGGTACGCTATCCCGTCCGAGTTCGGTTTGCTCGTTGGCCGTGTCGTCGAGCGGGTCGGGTCAGGCGCTGTCGTCAGCGTGCATTGCCACAACGACCTCGGCCTCGCCACCGCGAACACGCTCGCCGCGGTGCAGGCCGGTGCCCGGCAGCTCGAGGTGACGATCAACGGGCTGGGCGAGCGTGCCGGCAACGCCTCCCTAGAGGAGGTGGTGATGGCGCTGCGAACCCGCCCCACGCAGTTCCCGGGACTGGGGAGCCGCGTCCAGACAGAGCAGCTGACGAACGCCAGCCGCCTGGTCAGCTACCTCACCGGCTTCGTGGTCCAGCCCAACAAGGCGATCGTGGGCGGCAACGCCTTCGCGCACGAGTCCGGGATTCATCAGGACGGCGTGATCAAGAACCCGTTGACGTACGAGATCATGACGCCCCAGTCGGTCGGGCTCTCCGGCAGCACGCTGTCGATCGGCAAGCTGTCCGGCCGGCGCGGGCTCCAGACCAAGCTCCGCAGCCTGGGTTTCGACCTGGAGGGTGACGCGCTGGACGCGGTGTACCGCGAGGCGATCGCGCTGGCGGACGCCAAGAAGGAGGTCACGGACGCCGACCTGCTCGCCCTAGTGGGTCAGCAGGCCTCGGAGGTCTCCGACGGGATCGCGCTGGACGGGTGGAGCGTGACGAGCGCCCACGGCGGGCGCTCGACCGGTAGCGTGACGCTCTGCGTCGGCGACGAGACGCGGTCGGCCGAGGCCACCGGCAACGGGCCAGTGGACGCGCTCTATCGCGCAGTCGACGAGGCGCTCGAACCGATCGCGGGCTGGCGACTGGTGCTCGACGAGTACGAGATCCGCGCGGTTTCGGCGGGCGAGGACGCCCAGGGCAGCGCGCTCGTGCGGTGCCACCGGTCGGCCGACGCCGCGCAGCCGCCGCTCGTCGTGACGGGCCACGGCCTGTCGACCAACATCATCGAGTCCTCGCTGGAGGCGTACCTCACCGCGGCCAACAAGCTCCGCGCGGCGACCCTGGCGGCCGGCCCCGGCGTGGAGGGGAGCGGGCAGGACGCCGCGAGCGTCGCAGCCGGGCGCCTGCCGTGACCGACACCCACGGACGGCCGGAGGGCACGACCCCCCGGTACCGCATCGCCGCGATCCCGGGCGACGGTATCGGGCCGGAGGTCGTCGCCGCCGGTCGGCGCGTGCTCGACACGACGGCAGCAGGGTTCGGCTTTGCGCTCGACTGGCAGGAGGTGACGGTGGGCGGGGCGGCGATCGACGCGTACGGCGTGCCGATCCGCGAGGGCGACCTGGACATCTGCCGGCAGTCGGACGCGGTCTACCTGGGGGCGGTGGGCGGTCCGCGCTGGAGCGATCCGAACGCTGCGGTCCGGCCGGAGCAGGCGCTGTTTGCGCTGCGCGGCGGCCTGGAGCTGTTCGCCAATCTGCGTCCCGTCGCTGTGGAGCCGGCCTTGGTGGATGCCTCCACGCTGCGACCGGAGGTGCTCGTCGGCGTCGACATCCTGATCGTGCGCGAGTTGACGGGCGGCATCTACTTCGGGCGGCCGTCGGAGGAGCGGCACACGCCCGAGGGGCGCGTCGCGGTCGACACGCTCTGGTACACGGAGCACGAGATCCGGCGCGTGGTGCGGCTCGCCTTCGAGCTCGCGCGCGGGCGGCGCCGCCGGCTCACCAGCGTCGACAAGGCGAACGTGCTGGCATCCAGCCGGCTCTGGCGGAAAGTCGTCGATGAGGTCGCGCCCGAGTTTCCGGACGTGCGCGTCGAGCACCGCCTCGTGGACGCGGCGGCAATGATGCTGATCCGCGACCCGAGCTCGTTCGACGTGCTGGTCACGGAGAACCTGTTCGGAGACATCCTGTCCGACGAGGCGGCGATGCTGACGGGCTCGCTGGGGATGCTGCCCTCGGCGTCGGTCGGGGCGCGGCGGACGGCCCACGGGCTGCACGGGCTGTACGAGCCGATCCACGGGTCGGCGCCGGACATCGCCGGACAGGACAAGGCCAACCCGATCGCGGCGATCCTCTCGGGCGCGATGCTGCTGCGCTGGTCGCTCGGCCGGACGGAGGCGGCCGAGGCCGTCGAGTCGGCCGTGCGAGCGGCGCTCCGCGAGGGACTGCGCACGACTGACCTGGCGCGCGTGGGGGCGGGCGAACGGGCCGTGCGCGTGCTCGGGACGCGGGCGTTCACGGACGAGGTCGTGGCGCGAGTGGCGGTTCCCGCGGAGGTTAGGCGATGAACGATCGCGTGCTGCTCTACGACACGACCCTTCGCGACGGGACACAGCGCGAAGGGCTGGTCCTCTCGCTCTCCGACAAGGTCAAGATCGCACGCCGGCTCGACGAGGCGGGTTTCCCGTACGTCGAGGGCGGCTGGCCGGGTTCGAACCCGAAGGACGAAGAGTTCTTCGAGGTCGCTCGCGGGCTCACCTGGCGCAACGCCAGGCTGGCGGCCTTTGGGTCGACCCGCCATCGCTCGAACCGGCCCGACCAGGACCCCAACCTGCGGGCGCTCGTCGACGCCGGGACCCCCGTCGTCACGATCTTCGGCAAGAGCTGGCTGCTCCACGTCACAGACGTGCTCGGCGCGACCGCCGCCGAGAACCTTGCGATGATCGGCGACTCGGTGGCGTTCTGCTCCGCCGCCGGCCGCGAGGTCGTTTACGATGCCGAGCACTTCTTCGACGGGTACAAGGCCGACCGGGACTACGCGCTCGCGACGCTCCGGTCGGCCCACGAGGCTGGCGCCACGAGCCTCGTCCTGTGCGACACGAACGGTGGCTGCCTTACCAACGAAGTCGGAGTGATTGTGCGGGACGTGCTCGCCACGCTGGCATTTCCGGCCACTTGGGGAATCCACGTCCACGACGACGCGGGTCTGGCGGTGGCGAATTCGCTGGCCGCGGTGCAGGCCGGTGTCAGGCATGTGCAGGGCACAATCAACGGCTATGGCGAGCGCTGCGGGAACGCGAATATCGTGACGATCTGGGCCGACCTTGCCCTCAAGGCGGGCGTCGAGACCGTGCCGTCCGGCACCGACCTGCGTGGGCTGGCAGAGCTGTCGCACTACGTGGCCGAAGTGGCGAACCTCGCACCTGACGACCATCAGCCTTACGTCGGCCAGAGCGCGTTCGCGCACAAGGGTGGCGTCCACGGGGCGGCGACCGCACGCGTCCGCCACGCCTACCAGCACATCGACCCCGGCTTGGTCGGCAACCAGACGCGGTTGGTCGTCAGCGAGCTTGGCGGCCGCGTCAATACGCAGTGGCGCGCCGAGGAGCTGGGCCACCGGCTCGAAGGGGTCGTCGACCCGCGCGAGCTCAGTCGCACTATCAAGCGGCTGGAGGCGGAGGGCGCCAGCTTCGAGGGGGCCGAGGCCTCGTTCGAGTTGCTGATCCGGCGGCTCCACCCAGACTACCGACCGCCTTTCCGGCTCATCGACTACACGGTGCTCGTCGAGCATCGGGAAGGGAGAGAGCTGAGGGCGGAGGCCACGGTCAAGGTGGAGGTCGAAGGTGAGGTCCTCCACACAGCGGCCGACGGGAACGGCCCGGTGAACGCGCTCGACGCGGCCTTGCGCAAGGCGCTGCGGGCGTTCTACCCGCAGCTCGACGGCGTCCACCTCGTCGACTACAAGGTGCGGATCCTGGACGGGGGCTCGGCGACGGCCGCCCGCACGCGGGTCCTCATCGAGTCGAGCAGCGACAGCGACACCTGGTCCACGGTGGGTTCGGACACGAACATCATCGCCGCGTCCTTCCAGGCGCTAGGGGACTCGCTGGAGTACGCGCTCTGGAAGGGGGGCGCGGAGCTACGCTTCCGTGACGAGCGCCACTTCACGACGACGGCGCCCAAGGCGACGACTGCCACACCGGCCGGGGCTCCCGTCGCAGCTGTTGCGGCGCCCACCGCGGCCGTTGCGGCCCCCGCCGCTACATCGGGGACCAGCAGCGAGGCCGCCGAAGGAGGCACGCGATGATCGACACCAGCACGGAGGACGCGATCCGCCTGGCACGCTGGACGTGTTCGACCGGCTCGAACGTGCAGAGCCGGGCGGCGGTCGTCGTCCAGGTCGGCGAGCATGTCTGGAGCGCGTTGGCCGAGGGCAACGGGGCCGTTGACGCGCTGTTCGAGGCCGTCGATGGCGCCTTGACTGGGGTCCTCGCGGGGCACCCGCGCCTGCTCGCGTACCGGGTCGTCTCGCTCGGCGAAGGGCCCGACGCGCAGGGCCGCGTCGAGGTCGAGGTCGCGCCCCCTGCAGGGGTCCACGGGCTGCGCGGCCAGGGACGATACCTTGGGGCGTGCCAGGGCACCAATACGGTCGCGTGCTCCGTCGAGGCGTACGTCGAGGCGATAAACGCCATGCTTGCCGAGGTGCACTGGGCGGGCGCGACGGACGCCGTGGCAGCGGCGCGTGCGGAGAACGCTGGGGGTGAGACGAGTGTGGCCGGTGTCTCCGGCGACGCCGGCGGAGGAGCGCGCGAGGTTACGGCGCCGTCCGTTGAGTACGACGACATCGACGACGAACCGTCGAGGTGGTTCGAACCGTGAGTGACGACGGTCCTGCTCGGATGTCGCCGCCTCGCTCCCCGTCGCCCGGGCTTCCGGGTCCGCCGGCCGGCCGCCGGCCGGGCCGCGGGTCATGAGCCGCGGGTGCCGTCGGCCTTCCGTTTGAGCAGGGCCTTCCGTTGCGTAAGGGTCAAAGCGGCGGCCACTTGAGCCCCACGCGCGTCGCGTACTCCGGCGAGCCGGGCGCGTTCGCGGAGGACGCCGTCATCATCGCATTCGACAGCCCCGCGCCGGTGCCGGTGCCCGGATTCCGCGAGGCCTTCGAGGCAGTCACCGCTGGCCGCGCTCCTAGGGACCCACCGGGCGGGCAGCCCGTCGCTGCCGGCGTGGTGCCGATCGAGAATCTCGTGAGCGGCACGGTCCGGGAGAACTACGACCTGCTTCTCGAGCACGACCTGGTGGTCGCCGGCGAAGTCGTGGTCCCCGTTCGGCTGTGCCTCGCGGCGCTGCCCGGCCAGTCGTTGGCCGACATCGAGCGCGTGTACTCGCACATTCAGGCACTCGGCCAGGCGGAGCGTTTCCTGCGCACCCGGCCTTGGACCTTGCTGACCACGTACAACACGGCGGGGGCGGCGAAGATGATCGTCGACCGCGGCGAGCGCGCAGCCGGGGCAGTCCTCTCCCCGCGGGCGGCCGCTGTGTTCGGGCTCGAAATCCTGGCGGAAGAGATCCAGCAGGTGCCGGACAACCGGACGCGGTTCCTCGTGATCGCGCGGCCCGAGTCGGCCACGGCAGTCGAGGCGGAGGTCGCCCGCGCCGCCGCCCGTGGGGTCGACGCAGCCCTGCAGGGCGGTTCGCCGGGGGACGGGCCGCGCGCGGCAGTCACGCCTCCGTCGAGCGGGCGATTGGCACCACGCATGCCGCGGTCGGGCGGCCCGCCCGCGCCCGGTGTCGAGCAGCGGCACGGCGGTGGTGCCGCCATGCGGACGACGATGGTGGTCGCCGTCCGGAACGAGCCGGGGTCCCTGCACCAGTGCCTCGGTATCTTCGCGCGCGCCGGCCTTAACATGAGCAAGCTCGAGTCGCGACCCAGCCGGGATCGTGCCTGGGAGTACGTCTTCTGGGTCGACCTCGACGCGGACGCCGTGCAGGCACGGGACGCCGCGGCCGAGCTCAAGCCAGACGCCTCGATGGTTCGGGTCCTCGGAACGTACCCTCGCGCGAACGGCGGGTAGCACCGTTTCGGACGGATCGCGGGTGTCGCGGCTCCCCGTCTCGGCCTGACGGCCAGCCTGCACGCCTGGTCGGGCGCCCGCCGGCTGCGTGGGTAGAATCGCTCGAGCGAAAGGCCGGTCGAAGCGGCGCGCGGGCGTTTGATCTTCGCCCGATGCCCGCCAGGCGAGCGCTCAGGAGGCGATCATGGTCACCGTCAGCGCTACCCGGCCCCATCCCATCTTCCTGGCCGGACGCTGGGTGGAGTCGCCGGGCGTCCTCGAGGTCGCCAATCCCGCCGACCCCACGACACCCGTCGGTTCGACGTACCAGGCCACCCCCGAGCAGTACGAAGAGGCGGTGCAGGCGGCCGTCCGCGCCTTCGAGGTCACGCGCCGCATGCCGGCCTACGAACGGGGTGCCATCCTTCGCGCGATCTCGGCGGGCATCCGCGAGCGGCGCGAGGAGCTGGGGCGGCTGATCGCCCTCGAGGCCGGCAAACCCATCAGAGACGCCCTCGTCGAGGTCGACCGAGGGTCGCTCACCTTCAGGCTCGGCGCCGAGGAGGCCGAGCGCATGTACGGCGAGACGATCCCGCTCGACCTGATGGCCTCCTCGAAGGGTCGCGGTGGCATTACCCGCCGCTTCCCGGTCGGCCCCGTGGCGGCGATCAGCCCGTTCAATTTCCCGCTGAACCTGGCCGCCCACAAGGTCGCGCCCGCAATTGCCGCAGGCTGCTCTGTGGTGCTCAAGCCCCCGTCTAAGGACCCCCTCGTGATGCTCGCGATCGGCGAGATCATCGAGCAGTCGGGCGCGCCGGAGGGCTCGGTGAGCATCCTGCCGATGACGCGGGAGCTCGGCGACCGGATGGTGGCCGACGATCGTTTCAAGGTGTTGACGTTCACCGGATCACCGGCGGTGGGCTGGGCCATGAAGGCTAGGGCCGGCAAGAAGCGGGTCATCCTCGAGCTGGGCGGCAACGCCGGCGTCATCGTCGACCAGTCGGCCGACCTGGACTGGGCGGTCCGGCGCATCCTGGTCGGCGCCTTCGCCTACGCTGGCCAGATCTGCATCAGCGTGCAGCGGCTCTTCGTCCACGCCGACGTGATGGACGCGTTCCTCGAGAAGTTCATCGCCAGCGCGCGCGGCCTGAAGCTCGGCGACCCGATCGACCCGGCCACCGACATCGGGCCCATGGTGGACGAGAAGGCGGCGCGGCGGACGCAGGACTGGGTGGACGAGGCCGTATCGATGGGCGGCCGCGTGCTGCTGGGCGGCAAGGCCGACGGGTCGTTCTTCAGCCCGACGATTCTGGTGGACACGCCGGTCGAAGCGAAGGTCTGTGCGAACGAGGCGTTCGCCCCGCTCGTGGTCGTGTTCCCCTTCACCGAGTTCGGGGATGCCGTGCGGCAGGTCAACGAGAGCCTCTTCGGACTCCAGGCCGGCGTCTTCACCAACGACCTCGCCAACGCGTGGTACGCGTTCAGCGAGACCGAGGTCGGCGGGGTCATCGTCAACGACGTGCCGACCTACCGGATCGACCACATGCCGTACGGCGGGGTGAAGGACTCCGGGCTGGGTCGCGAGGGGCTCCGCTGGTCGATCGAAGACATGACCGAGCTGCGGATCATGGTGATGGCCCAGCCGCAGTAAGTCGAGCGCCGGCCGCGCCGCGCGGCCCATCGGGTGCGCGTCCCGTATGTGCCCGTCTGGCCCGCAGCCGGGGCCCCTTGTGCCCGGCTCGGAGCCGAGGCGAGCCCAGCTACTCTCCCGCTTGCCGATGGTCATGGTCCCGACGGGTGACGTTCGGGTGGGTCCGGGCGTGTGCGCAACGTGCGATACCTGTCCACGCTCACGCGATTCGCATGGGCGCTTTGGCGTCGGCGGCCTGGGCCGCCGACAGATCAGAAGGAGCGTGCGTGACAAACGGGCGTGCCGGCACCGCGGACCCGAATCTTGGAATGCGCGCAGGCGGCGTCGCCGTGCGAGGCATTCCGTCCGACACGGCTGCCGCTCTGGATCGGCCGCCCGTCGCCGCAGGGGAGGCACCCTCGCAGTTCCGTCTCGTGAGGCTCCGCCTCGCGCTGGCACTGCTGGCCGCCGCATCGATCCCTATCGCCATCGCCATCATCGTCCCCACGCTGCTGGGTTCGGGTCGGGTCGACCAGACGCAGGCCGTGCAGGCGGGCAGCCAGGTCTCCACCGGAGTCGCCGCCGAGCTCGAGAGAAGCCGCAGCGCGCTCCTGCTGCTCGCCGCGAACCCCAGCACCGTCCGGCTCGCCATCGGCACCGGGCCCGCCGCCGACACGCGGACGGACCTGCAGTCGATCTCCGCCGTCGTAGCCGCCCGGGTCGCCGTCGCCGCGGTGGTCGACGCGTCCGGGGTCGAACGGCTGCGCCTGGAGGACGGACGGGTGGTGCCGCCCCAGACCGACCCCGTCGACGCCTCACTCCTCCACGCGACCCTGGCCCTCGATGCCGGCGAGATATATCGGTCGGAGCCGTTCGTCGGCCCGACCGGCCCTTCGAGGATCGCGATCGCCGCCCCTCTCCTGAACGCCGGGAAGGCAGTCGGGCTCGTCCGGTTGGATCTCTCACTCCCCGGCCTGCTTACGGCGCCGCAGGCCGACATCGCCGCCCGCGGCGGGTACGCGCTGATCGTCGATACCGCCACCGGCGACGTAGTGGCCGACGGACGCAGCCAGTTGGGCGCCTCCGGTCCGCCCCAACCAGGCTCCACTGCACAGCCCGGTCTTCCCGGTCCGGACCAGCTCCTCGCACGGGTGGTTAGCCAGGCCGGGCAGACCTGGACGTCGCTGCTCAGCGGCAACTGGAGCGTGGACTACGCGCCACTCGACACGGCCATCCCCGGCTTCGGCGACTGGGCCGTGGTCGTCGCACTCCCCGCGACGCCCTCGGCTCCCCCGGTCGCTCTGCTCGCGGCCCTGGCGCTGCTGATCCTGCTGCTCGTGGTGCTTGCGCTGTGGATGGCGCACGAGGTTCTCCAGCCGGCGGCGGAGCTGGACCGTTCACACCAGGAGTTGTCGCGTCAGTTCGAGGTGGCACTTCACGACGCGCTCCACGACAGCCTCACCGGGCTAGGCAACCATCGAGCATTCCACGAGGAGCTGGACCGCCAGATGCAGATTTCCCGGCGGTACGGCGTCCCGGTCGCGCTGCTGCTGCTCGACCTCGACGACTTCAAGCATGTGAACGACAGCGCCGGCCACGCCGCCGGGGACGCCGTACTGACGTCTATCGGGCGCTTCCTGGATGGGCACATCCGCGCGACCGACCTGGCGTTCCGCATCGGCGGCGACGAGTTCGCGGTCGTGATGCCGCACACGGACATGGACGGCGGCGTGGTGGTGGCGCGACGCATGCTCGGCATGGCGCTCGAGCCCGTGGCTACCTCGGCGCTTCCCAAGCCCGTGTCGTTCTCGGCCGGCGTGTCGGCCATCCCCGTGCCGGCCGAGAGCCGGGCGGAGCTGTACGCACAGGCCGACGCCGCGCTGATCTGGTGCAAGCGCCACGGGCGGACCTCCGTCGCCGCCTTCGACCCGACGCGACACACCCTCGACAGCCAGGATGCCATGGCGACGTTGTCCCAGTCCGTGGCGGCGGTAGCGGCACAGAGAGCGCTCCGCCCCGTCTTCCAGCCCGTGGTCGAGCTGGCAAGCGGGCGCGTCATCGGGTTCGAGGGGCTCATCCGGCCGGCGGCAGGGTCGGGGTTCGCGGATCCCGGCAGCATGTTCGTCGCCGCCGAGAGGTGCGGCCGCACGGTCGAGCTCGACCAGGCCTGCCTGGAGGTCATCGCCAGCGCCGCGACGGCGATCCCGGGCGACCGCTCCATCAGCCTCAACCTGTCACCGCGCACCCTCGAGGCCCCGGAATTCAACGCTCATGCGCTGAGCCGCACCCTCGAGCGCCTCGGCCTGTCCCTGTCCCGGGTCGTGATCGAACTCACCGAGCGCGAGGCGATCGACGATATGGAGCTGCTGGCGTCCAACCTGCAGGCATGCCGGCGCGCGGGCATGCGCATCGCCGCGGACGACGTTGGCTCCGGCAACGCGGGCCTGCGCCTGCTCAGCCAGATCCACTTCGACATCGTCAAGATCGACCTGTCACTGGTACAGGGCGGGACCGCGCGCGAGTCGTCGCTCGCGGTGCTGCGCTCGCTCGTTGATCTGGGCAAGCGGTGGGGCTCGGTCGTCGTGGCGGAAGGGGTCGAGACGCCGGACCAGCTGCGCGTGCTGCGCAGCCTCGACGTGACCTCCGCCCAGGGCTACCTGCTCGGGCGGCCCTCCGACGATGTACAGATCGAGTCGGTCGACCTGGATGCGCTCATGGCGCCAACGACGAATCTCATGGGCTGGGCGGCGATCAGGGCGACGCCCGCCTGATCCTGCGGCAGGGGCGGCCCACGTGCCCGGGCCGCCCCGACGCCGCGCGCGATTCGCGGTCCGCGGGGTCCTGACGGTCACCGCACATGGCGACTGTTGCGTCCGCGCACCGCTTTGTGCGGCAGCTGATACCGAAACCGTGTGCGTCCAACGGTACCCCCTTGACCCGGTACCTTCGTACTGCTATTAGACGCTGGCGTCGCTGCTGGCCAAACCTTGGCGCGTCGAGGCAGATAGGAGCTAGAGCAGGCCCGAACTCGCTCCTGCATCGCGGTATCTGGTCGCCGTTCCCCCACCTCGTTCCACGCGATCAGGCCTCATCCGTCGTTCTTCAAGGATCCGGAGGGGATGGCTACGGTGCACCGCCAGCGTTTCTGCCACGCGCCGCCGCTGTCGAAAGGTATCGGCGCGCTCACTGATCTAAGAGGCCCGCGCGTGACAGCCGTTCGGCAGGCCTTGAGGGGCGCGCGCCGCTCCACTGCGCTGACGTCTTGGGGGACGCCGGCGTTCTCGTCAGGTCGCGGTCCCACGGGGCCGGACGGGGGCCCTGGCGCCCTCAGCAGCTCGATCACGTGCTCCTGGCTCTCGTGAGTTGTAGCGTCGTGTAGCGCTTTGTGGCCAGTAATCTCTTTTGCGCTGGCACCGAGAGTCCAACTGACGTCGCCGTGAGGGGCCACGCTCCTGGCGTCGAGGCGACTCGGTCCCGTCTCGCACCGCCCGCATGACAACGACGCCGGAGGCGTCACCGGCTGCGACGCGCTGGTCTCTACTACTCCGCGACGCCTCCCGGCTGGGGCGCATGCACGGCCACGTTCCCGAGGCCGCGCTTCGCGAGCTCTTCGCGCAGCTGGTCCGGGGTACCGGCCAGAAGCGGGAACGTGCCGTAGTGGATGGGCATGACGTCCGTCACGCCGAGCAGCTTCACCGCCAGCGCGGCCGCGCGGGGGTCCATGGTGAAGTGACCGCCGATCGGCAGCATGGCGAGGTCGGGATGCCAGAGCTCGCCGACCAGCCGCATGTCGCCGAACACGTCCGTGTCGCCGGCATGGTAGATGCGGTAACCGCTCTCCAGCTCGACGACGAACCCGGCCGGGTCGCCGAGGTACATGGGGGCCTCGAGCTGGGCGTTCCAGTCGCCGCCCGAGTGCACGGCTGTGACCATGGTCACCTTCAGGCCGGCCGCCCTGACGGTCCCGCCCTTGTTCATGCCGGTCGCGGCGTCGCTGCCGCCGGGCAGCCGCCGGGCCAGCCAGAGGCTCATCTCGTGGATGCAGGGCCAGGCAGGGCGCGTGCGGCTGGCGATCGCGACCGCGTCGCCCATGTGGTCGCCGTGGCCGTGGGTGACCAGGAGCAGGTCGCAGCGGTCGACCGAGGACGCCGCGCGTGGCGACTTCGGGTTGCTGAACCAGGGATCGATCAGCACGCGCTTCCGGCCGGGCGTCTCCACCTCGACGCACGAATGCCCGTACCAGCGGATCGTCGCCTCGCGATCGAGCGCCATCGCGCCACCCCCAGCAGTCTTGTCGTCGGGGCCGACATCCGACGCCGATCCGGGACGGAGGCGCTCCGCCCGCGGACGTCGCCACGGCCCTGCCGACTTCCATCCTAGCCGGTCACGGCTAGACTCCCGTGCGTGGCAGGACTGGCGATCGGGGAGAGCCTCGCCTACGTCAACTGGACCGTGCTGTCGGCGCTGGCGGTGGGCTCGTTCGGCGCAGTCGTGCTGCTCGGCCTCCGTACGGACGCTACGCGCGGGTTCCTGGGCTTCACGGCGTTCTGCTCCGCGGCGCTCGCCGGCCTGACGCTCCTCGCGGATAAGGCGCTGCCCGATTCTGGCTCGACGCTCGTGATCGTCGCGTCGCCCGCCCTGGACCTGCCGCGCCGCGCGGCGCTGGCCGCGCTCGTCGTGCTAGCGCTCGCGTACGTGGTGGCACTCGCGAGGAACCGTCGCGCGCCGCTGGTGGGGATCGCCGGCGTCGTCGCGGGAATGGCGGCGCTGGTAGTCGCCGCCTACGGGTGGGGCGGCGGGCCCGCACGCGGAATCCCGCTTGCGGTGCAGTTGGTCGTCCTCGCGGCCGCGCTGGGCGGCGTGCTCGCGGCGATGATCCTGGGCCACTGGTATCTGGTGACGCCCCGGCTGTCCGATGGGCCGCTGGTCCTGCTGGCGCGCGTGCTGACCTGGGTGGTGGGGGCGCAGCTAGCACTGTTCGTGGCCTGGATGTCGACTGGCGCCGGCGCCAGTCACCCCCCGTTCGAGCCACTGATCGGAGCGTGGGCGCTGTTCGTCTGGTTGCGCCTCCTGATCGGGCTGGTGGTCCCGGTCGCGGTGAGCTGGGGTGCGCTGGAGACCGCACGGTGTCGGTCGACTGAGTCGACGACCAGGTTGCTCTACGTCGACGTGGGCGCGATCGCGGTGGGCTCGATCATTGCGGCGGGACTGTACTTCG
>JBKQRF010000004.1:0-8721 GCA_052144055.1 Candidatus Limnocylindrales bacterium | reverse complement strand
CGACCGCGCCAGGGCGATGCAGATCGGCCTGGCCAGCCTGGCCAGCGGGCTCCTCGTGGGCGCCCTGGCCGTGCTCCTCCCGCGCTGACGACGCTCGAGCGCGACCCTGCCCCGGATGCCCCGGGCGTCGCCGCAGGCGGGCTGATGGACACGTTAGTCCTGCGGTTCCTGCTCGTGCCGTCACTGGTCGTGCTGCTCGACCGCTGGAACTGATGGTCATCGCACTTGGCGAGCACGTCAGTGTCTGGAGACTTGGACCGCGAGCCCTCGTAGGAGCCGCCTCAGCCATGGAGCCGGCTCGGGCCCTCCTGAGCGAGCCGCCACGAGCGCCTTGCACGATCCCACTATCGCGATGGAACCAGGTCAGCCGGCATCGCTATGAGCCGCAGGCCAGCCACATAGGTCTAGAGCTCAGGGTCTGTCTCCGCGCACCGGCGCAACGCGCGCGGCGCAATCAGAGCGAGATGTCAGCCGGCGACCTCCGCCCTGGCCGATCCACCCGGCGTGGCCCCCTCCACAAGCAGCACCAGCCCATCCTGTCCGAGCACCCGGACCGACGCGCCGCGTTCGTACGGGCGACCGTCGGCGCTCCGCGCGCTCCACTCCTCGCCATTCGCATAGATCGTGCCGGCCGGCCCGAGGGGCTGGCGGACGCTGCCCATGCTCCCGACAGGCACGGCCAGCGTCCCATCGGCCTGGCTGCCCCCTATGCCGATGGGGAGCCGGGCTCGGTGCCGAATTCGCCAGGCGGTCGCCACCACCACGAGCATGAACAGCGCCGTCATCCCAGACATGGCGGCGATGATCGGCCATGCCACCCCCACCCCCGTGCCGGCGGGTCCGGGTTGGGTGTAGAGCGCCCCTGCCCCCAGGACGAAGCAGCCCAGCCCGACAAGGGTGACGGCCCCGTGGCTGGTCACGGTCAGGTCGAGTACGAACAGTGCAAGCGCGAGCACGATGAGCAGCAGCCCGCCCAGGTTCAGCGGCAGGCTTCCGAACCCGATGTAGGCGAGGATCAACGCGACCCCGCCGAGCGCACCGGTGACTAGGTTGGGATGCACGAACTCGAGGATCAGGCCGTAGGCGCCGAGCACGAACAACACGAAGGCGAGATTGGGGTCGCTCAACAGGTGGAGTAGCTGTTGCAGCGGGTTCATCGCCAGCTGCTCGGTCTGGGCGCCGGCCAGATCGAGCGTGACCAGTGCGGTGCCAGCCTGCACGTGGCGGCCTGAGGCGAAAGCCAGCACGTCGGGAAGCGTGGCCGCGAGGCCGTCGACTGCACCCGCGCTCAGCGCCGCGGTGGCCGAGAAGGAGGCCGCATCACGAACGGTCGAGACGGCCCAGGCCACGGGGCGGTGGCGCGCCTGCGCAATCGCGGTGATGTTGGCGATGGTGTCGTTGAGGACCTTGAGCCCCTCGGTCCCGGTGATGTCTTGGCCGTTCGAGTCCACCGGCGCGGCAGCCCCGATGTTGGTGCCAGGGGCCATCAGCGCGAGACCACCGGAGAGGACGATGAAGGTGCCCGCGCTGGCGGCCCGGGCGCCATCCGGCGCCACCCAAGTGATCACCGGCACCGGCGATGCGAGGATGTCCCCAGTGATCGAGCGCGTCGCGTCGAGGTCGCCACCCGGGGTGTCGATCTCCAGCACGACGGCCGCCGCGCCCTCGCTAGCGGCCTGTGCCAGACCGTCGAGAACGTAGCCCGCCATCGCCTGGTCGACAATGCCGTTCAGCGGGAGGACGATGACCCGCGGTGTGGCGGCGCGCGCCGCTCCTGTCCCGACCAGCAGCAATCCGAGCGAGACGAGCAGCAGGGCGGCCATACGCACGGACCTGCCGATCACAGGCTCGTCCTCTCGGTTCCCTCCAACAGCGCGATCCTGACTGCTCAGCGTGGAGTCCTTCGTCATGTCCGACTCCCTGCCTGATGAGCCACCCATTATGCGGCGAGTCGTTCACGTTCGCCCGCACTGGTGCAGGGTCCGCGGCTACGTGCCCAACCCTGCCGCGACAGGGGCGCGCCGATCAGCCCAGTAGGAACCCCTGCGTCCCGGAGGCCCGAGCTCGCCGAACCATGCTGTCAGCACGATCAGCGGATTGTGGCAACCAGTGGCGAACTTCCCGCGATGACGGACTCCCACGGGCCGCCGTGGACGTGGAGCACGGTCGGCAGGGCACGCCGCTCGGCACGTGGCGGGGTTGTGGGATAGCCGTGGATCACCGACGGCCGCTGGCGCGTGGGTGTCCGCAGGCATCGGTCACTCCGATTGAAGCGATGGACCTTGGCGGCTCCGGGCGCTGGAGCCGCTGCTCTAGCTCGACCGGAGGAGCTGGTTGAACGGAACCGGATCTGCAAATGGATCCGTCGGGGCGGATGACGCCCGCGCCGCCATCGACGCCGAGAGCTCACGAGCTGCCCGATCGATTCGCACGACGAGGCTGTCGTCTGCTGAATGGCCGCCGCGACCCCAGTCCTCGGTGGCAGCGTACACACCCGTCGGCACGACCGCCGCGTTGAGGTACGCGAACAGTGGCCGGAGGGCATGCTCGAGCGCGAGTGAGTGGCGGGCGGTCCCGCCGGTGGCCGCGATGAGGACGGGCTTGCCTGGGAAGCCGTCCCGCTCTACGAGGTCGAAGAACATCTTGAACAGGCCGCTGTAGGAGGCGCTGAAGATCGGCGTCACGGCGATCAGGCCGTCAGCAGCACGGACAGCGTCGATCGCGGTCTGCAGTCTCGGGCTCGGAAAGCCGGTCAGGAGGTGGTTCGTCAGGTCCTGGGCGTGATCGCGCAACTCGATGACCTCGAGATCCAGCTCGATGCCCGCGTCGCGGAGGTGTTGCTCGACCGCGGCGGACAGGCGATCTGCCAACAGCCGGGTCGCCGAGGGCTGGCTCAGCCCTGCACTGACGGCGACGAGCGAGCGAGCGGCCATCGCGCTCAGCCTGCCACAGTCTGCGCCGCTCGGGCGGCCTGGGCTGCCTGGACCCGCGGGTGCAGCGGTGCCTCGGGCACGTTCGCCGGTCGATTGGCGGCGAACTCCCTCCGCAGGACCGGCACGACCAGCTCGCCCAGCATGTCCAACTGCTCCAGCACCGTCTGGAGCGGGAGCCCGGCGTGATCGAGCAGAAACAGCTGGCGCTGGTAGTCCCCGACGATCTCCCGGAAAGCGAGCGTCCGGTCGATGACCTGCTGTGGACTGCCGACCGTCAGCGGTGTTTGCGCCATGTACTCCTCGAGCGACGGCCCGCCACCGTAGACGGGCGCACGGTCGAAGTACGGCCGGAACTCACGGACGGCGTCCTGGCTATTCGCGCGCATGAAGACCTGACCGCCGAGCCCGACGATCGCCTGCTCGGACGGGCCGTGCCCATAGTGGTCGAAACGCCGCCGATAGAGCTCAACCATCCGCTGGACGTGCTCCTTCGGCCAGAAGATGTTGTTATGGAAGAAGCCATCGCCGTAGTAGGCGGCCTGCTCAGCGATCTCAGGACTGCGGATGGAGCCGTGCCAGACGAAGGGCGGCACGCCGTCGAGTGGCCGTGGCGTCGAGGTGAAGCCGGTCAGCGGCGTCCGGAACTTGCCCGTCCAGTCGACGACGTCCTCTCGCCACAGGCGGTGGAGCAGAGCGTAGTGCTCGTATGCCAGCGCGATCCCGTTCCGGATGTCCTGGCCGAACCAGGGGTAGACCGGGCCTGTGTTGCCCCGACCCAGCATCAGGTCGACTCGACCGCCCGCGAGATGCTGGAGCATCGCGTAGTCCTCGGCAATCTTCACAGGGTCATTGGTCGTAATCAGCGTTGTGGCCGTCGAAAGGATGAGCCGCTCCGTCCACGCGGCGACGAAAGCCAGCATGGTCGTGGGTGAGGAGGTGACGAACGGCGGGTTGTGGTGCTCGCCCGTCGCGAACACGTCCAGACCGACTTCCTCAACCTTGAGTGCGACGGTGACCATCGCGTGGATCCGCTCGGCCTCGCTCGGCGCGCGTCCCGTGACTGGATTAATCGTCACGTCGCCGACGCTGAAGACCCCGAATTGCATCTCGACTCCCGATCTGGTCACTCGGCCCTGGCCGAGCCGAAGGCACCCCGTTCGGCGTGCCTCGCGCTCACCACGATATGTCAACACCGAGCGGACGTATCCCCGTGCGTCGACTCGCGGCGCACGGCCAGCCCCGATCCGCCGCGTGTGTCGCGGGCCGGGGAGACGCTGACTCTACCCCAGCGTCGAGCGGAGACACGCGGCTGGGCGGCGGCCACCTGCACGTGCACCATCTCGTATCGCACGGAACGGCTCGCTTCGGTTCGTATACCCCTACGGCCCCCCGCCGCTCATTCGCGGTACCGTGAGCGCGTTGCCTCATGCCCTACATGCTCCTGGTGGCGGCGGTTCTATTCCTCTCGTCGGGTGACCCGGCGTGGGCCGGCGGCTGGCTGTACCTGATGGCAGAGGTAGCGGGCCATCTCGCCACCGCCTGGACGCTCGCCCTCGGCGACGCGGGTCTGCTGCGCGAGCGCTCGGCCGCGGCGGCGTTCCTGGACGTGCAGGCCTGGGACCGGCGCCTGGCGCCGCTCTCGGCCTTCGCCCCGCTGGCCATCGGGCTCCTGGGCGGGCTGGCCGCGCGGTATGGCTGGGCGCCCGCGTTCGCGCCGGCCGCCATGGCAGCCGGCCTGGCACTGTTCGCGGTCGGGCTGCTAGTGGGCCTCTGGGCGATGAGCGCGAACCCCTTCTACACGCCCGTGGTGCGCATCCGGCCCGCGCATGGCCATACCGTGGTCACGCATGGTCCCTACCGGCTCGTGCGCCACCCGGGCGCGCTCGGGACGATCGCCGAGGATCTCGCCATCCCGCTCATCCTGGGCTCGCCCTGGGCGTATCCAGCTGCCCTCTTCGTGGTCGGTCTCGTAGTCCTGCGCACGACATTCGAAGACCGCGATCTGCGCGCCCTGCTGCCCGGCTACGCGGACTACGCGGCGCGGGTGCGCTGGGGCCTCCTGCCAGGCGTGTGGTAAGGCGTGCTGCTGCCGGCCCCGGAGGGACATGCGCCGAGTGGCACCCGTTCCTGTGGCGAGCATCACACATACCAGGTTGCCATCGTGCAGTGACACGCGTCCAGCGTCAGTCCTCTGACGCAGGCATGGCGGGCGGCCCGCTCGAGCACGAGGTCTCGTTCGCGGGCGTTGCGGTGACAGCGGCCGCCCAAGTGAACTCGGCGCCGCGTCGTCGAGGCGGCCGAGCTTGGCCAGCCGCTCGGCGCGCACGAAGATGCCGGCGCTCGGCGTCTTGTGGCACGGGGTGACCTACGAGCTGGTCCACCCGCCCCAGTTGGCGACCGTCACCGACGTCAACACCACTCTCGCGAACGGCTCGCTCAAGGCTTTCACCGCTAGAGACAAGAGAGATGTCTAGAGGCGAGCTCGGCGAGCGCCCGCGCCTGGGCGTCGAAGCGTTGCACATCCTGCTTGGCCGCGAGTTTGTCGAGAGGCGTGATGGCCCAAGGATCTTCGCGACCCTGGACTTCCCAGAAGAGCAGCATCATGGCACCGATTTGCACGGCAGTGCGCGTCTCGACGCCCTCCTCAGCGCCCGCGGCATACGAGCACGCCTCGAGTCCGCTGCGATCGCGACGCTAGGAGATCGTCCGGAGCGCCGGCCACATCGCGCTCCAGGGCGCGCGGAGGCCGGTGCAAACCGTGACGGCCTCTCCCTGCTCCCCGTTCTGAATCCCGAATCCGTTGTCGATGTGGGCGACGTCGTGACAGCCGACAAAGAAGGCGCTCCAGTCGGCGGGTCTCCAGTCGCCCACGTGCACCACGACGGTGTGGTCGGCCGGTGGTGGACCCCAGTCCCAGCACGCGTTGTGGCCCGAGTAGACAGGCGGTAGCCCGGTGCCGAGCAGCACGAGCGGACTCGCCTCGCTGTAGTCGTTGGTGAGGATCACCGCGTGAGCGCGCTGCTGCGAGGGCAGCGAGGCGACGACGCCTTCCACGGTTGCCACGAACTGCGGCCAGCCGATCTGGTTGGCCGTGTCGGGCACCTCGGACGGCAGCGACGTCTTAGCGAACGTGGCGACGGGCAGGATGGGCAAGGTTAGGTACGCGATCAGGGCGCCCGAGAGCGCGGCGGTCGCGGCGAAGCTCGCCGCCTTCAGGCGGACGTGGCCGCGGGCCAGCCAGCGGTCGAGGAGGACGGCACCGGCCGCCATGAACACGGACGCGCTGCCCAGCGCGTAGTACGCCTTGCCGCCACTGATCACCACGAGCACGAGCGCGACCAGGGCGGCGATACCTATCGGTCGCCAGGGCGCCGCGGCCTTCGCCGACAGCGTCCACATCAGACCTGCGGCGCTCACCGGGAAGAGCAGCGGCCCGGTGAAGAGCCAGAGCAGCGGCACGACCTGGGCGCGGTTGTCGGCCGCGTACCCGGCGATGGCCCGCGCCATCGTGATCTGCGGCCAGCCGTTCGTCGCCTGCCAGACGAGGTTGGGCGCCCAGAGCAGGAGCGCGATCCCGATGGCCGCCCAGGCCAACGGCGAGCGCACGACCTCCCAGCGTCGCGCGAGGACGAGTCCGACGGCCAGCCCGGCGCCCAGGAAGATAAGGGTGTCCTTGTTCTCGAGTCCGATCCCGGTCACCACGCCGAGGACCAGCCAGAGGCGCCGATCGCCACCGGCGAGCAGCTTGACCAGCAGCCACAGGATGATCGCCCAAGCGAGCAGGTCGGGGTCGGTCGTGGTATCGAGGTGCCCTGCTCCGAGATAGCCTGAGAGGGCCGCTGTGACCGCCGCCAGGACCTGCGCCCGGCGCGATCCGCCGAGGTCGCGCGCGATGAGCGCGATGAGGACCACGACGAAGGCCATCTCGAGCGCGGGCAGCACGCGCACAGCCGTCGGCGAGACGCCGAGCAGGGCCACCGAGGCGGCCGAGAGCAGCGGCGTCACCGGCCCCTGATCGACGTATCCGAAGGCCGGATGTTGCCCCGCGACGACGTAGTACATCTCGTCCCCGTGGAAGCCGTAGGCGCCGGACAGAGCCAGCAGTCCGGCGACCATGAGGCCGGCGATCAGGAGCACGGGCCACGGGACGGCGAACCAGAGGGTGCCGCGCCGGGACGGCTTGGACGGCGTCTCCACGGCGCCGTGTTCGCACGACGGCATAGCAGCCTCGCGATGGCAGCGTCTGGCGTCAGCGACGCCGAGCTGTGCGAACAGCGCGTCGCGCACCGATCGCGCCGCGGCGAGGCGGACGGCGCACCCCTACTTCTCTACCCAGCGTAGCCCACGGTGCGACGACGGACCGTGACCCCGTGCCGAAAGGGCAGTCCGGTGGCCCAGCCTGATCCGTGCGCCAACTCGTGGGTCAATGTCCGCGCCAGCAAGAGGTCATTTCGATCACCTCTTTGTAAGCAGGACGAAGAGGGCGCCTGCAACGACGAGCACCGCGATTCCGGCGACAAAGACCCAGTTGCCCCACCAGAGGTCGCGGTTGACCCGGCCGACCACGATGAGGATCGCGGAGACCACCGCCAGCAGGGTCAGGAATGGATGGGCCCTCACACGAGGCGGCATCTGATTCCTCCTCCGATCACTGCGGCCCGACAGGGCCGGAACATGCTGTACCTACCCACGAGCGTTACCCACGGAACGCCTCCATGAAGCGCACCCGTGTGCCGAGGTGGAGCGCGGCGTTGCTGTAGATGCGGCCGGCGAGCCAGGTCAGGCCGACGATGGATGCCACGATCAATGCGACCGCCAGGGCGACCTGCCAGAGTGGTACGTCGCTGCTGGCCATCCGCACCGCCATGACGATGGGGGCGAACGGCGGAAACAGCGAGACCACCGTGGCCAGGGGGCCGCTCGGATTCGGCAGCGCGGCGTACATGAGCAGGTACCCCGCGATCTGGAAGATCGAGATCGGGGCGATAGCGCTCTGGACCTCCTCCTGGCGCGAGACGAGGGAGGCGACCGCGGAGTAGGCGGTGGCGTACAAGAGGAATCCAAGCAGGAACCAAAGGAGATCGCCCAGGATCGAGGCCACGCCGAGGGCCGGGATCGCGGCGACATTGGTCACGTGGACCGCGACGAGCGCGGCCGCGCCCACGATCGCGAGCTGCAGGAGACCGACGAGGCCGATCCCGATGACCTTGCCCGCGAGCAGGCGGCTCGGCTGGATCGTGGCGAGCAGGATCTCCATGATCCGCGTCGCCTTCTCCTCGACCACGCCCTGGGCCACCTGAGCCCCGTAGATGCCGAGCGCGATCCAGAGCAGGATGCCGAGGGCCAGGCTGGCGAACAGGTTCTCGTTGTCCTTGGCATTGGGGGGCTGCAGAAGCTGGATCGGGACCAGGGCCATGGCTGACCTGACCGCCGTCGGTGAGAGGCCAGCGTCGGAGAGGCGTGCGGCCTCCGCGGCCAGGGATAGGGCGGACTCGACGTTCGATGGGACCGCGTCCTTGACCACCGCAGTCGGGGCGGTCGCCGGCCCGGTCACGAGCACGTCGAGCGTGCCCGCCGTGATCTGCGCCTTCCCGGCGCTGACGTCGGCGACGTTGCTGAGCGTCACGTTCGCACCCAGGGCTGTGGCGGATGCCGTGAACGTCGGCTCGAGCGCCTGCGATCCGCCGTTGAAGCCCACCCGCAGCGGGGTAGTCTTGCCGGCGAGGAGCGATGCGGCCACGATGCCGACCACGACGAGGACCGTCATCACGATCGTGCCGCCCACGAA
>JBKQRF010000003.1:0-8713 GCA_052144055.1 Candidatus Limnocylindrales bacterium | reverse complement strand
GTTGTCCGAGGACTTACGCCAGGACGACTACGAGCGCCTCGCGCGCATCGCGCACCGGTACTACATGGATGGCCGGACCCAGGAGGAGATCGCGCGGGAGTTCGCGCTTTCGCGTCCCAAGGTGCAGCGGCTTCTCGAACGCGCCCGGTGGTCGGGGATCGTGGACATCCACATCGAGGCGCCGCCCTGGCTCAACCTCGATCTCGAGACGCGGCTGCGGCACACGTTCCAACTCACCGACGCGATCGTCGCGCCGTCGCGCCCGGACGCCCAGTCACAGCGCGAGGCCGTCGCGCGCAGCGCGGCCAGCTACCTGGAGCGCAGGCTTCACGACGGCACAGTGGTGGCTGTCAGCCACGGCCGCGACACGGGCGAAGTGCCTCGCTTCTTTCGGCCTGCACACCGGCTCGACTGCACGTTCGTCAGCGCGATGGGCGGATCGCCGCGCGTGGATACCCCGACGAACCCGAATGACATCTGCCGGGCCCTCGCGGAGCGCTGCGGCGGGCGCGCCGAGAGCCTCTTCGCACCGGCCTACGTGGAGAGCTCGGAGATGCGGGACCGCTTGTTCGAGCAGGAAGCAGTTGCGCACACGCTGCGCGTGGCGGCGCAGGCGACGGTAGCGCTCGTCGGCATCGGCGGCACGGACGACGACTGCACGATGGTGCGCAGCGGCTGCCTCTCGCCCGACGAGATCGCCTGGCTGAGGAACCAGGGCGCCGTGGGAGACGTTCTCGGGAACTACGTGGATCTCGAGGGACGGCTGATCGCGTCTCCGCACCGGGACCGCCTGGTCGCGCTGTCGGTAGACGACCTGCGCCGCATCGACACTGTAGTCGCAGTGGTCAGCGAGGCCGAGAAGCCGCTCGCCACGCTCGGTGTTCTGCGTGCGGGAGTCGTCGACGTCCTGATCGTCGACGAGGGCAACGCTCGCACTGTCCTAGATGTTGCCGAGGCGTCCCGGGATGAACCGCCGGTGGCGCTCCCGCGACACCGCGACACCGCGATGCGCGGAGGAGGTGACTGACGGCGGAACAAGGATGAGACGAGGCGGGCCAGGCCGGGCCGCCAGCCTGGGCGGGCCGCCAATAAGTCGCGTCCCGGAGGTGCAGCAATGCCGATCGTACCGACCAAGGAGATCCTCCAGCGCGCCTTCACCGAGCGCTACGGCGTCGCGGCCATCAACGTCGTCAACGACCTCACGATGGAGGCCGTCCTCGCGGCTGCTGAGGAACTGAAGGCCCCCGTCATCCTCCAGACCTCGGTCAAGCACGTGAAGATGACCGGGATCGATGCGATGTATGCGATGTGGACGGCATATGCCGGCCGCGTGTCGGTCCCTTGTGCCCTACACCTGGACCACTGCCCGGAGCGGGACGTGATCTCCGCGTGTCTCGCCAAGGGCTGGAACTCCGTCCTCTTTGATGCCAGCAAGCTGTCAGTGGAGGAGAACAAGCGCCAGTGCATCGAGGTCGTCGCCGAGGCGAAAAAGTACGACGCGGCCGTCGAGGGCGAGATTGAGGGCTTCAAGCGGGTCGAGGAGATGACCGGCAACGAGGCGGCCGAGGAGCAGACGCTCGAGGTTGCGCTCGACTTCATCCGCTCGACCGGGGTCGACGTCTTCGCGCCGGCCATCGGCAACGCCCACGGCATGTACAAGACGACGCCCCACCTCGACTCGCAGCGGGTTACCGACATCGTGGAGGCAACGGGGAAGCCGGTCGCCCTCCACGGCGGGACAGGCATGACGCCCGAGCAGTTCAGCGACCTGATCGCGCGGGGTTGCGCCAAAGTCAACATCTCAACCGCGCTCAAGATCGCGTTCATGAAGTCGGGCTACGACTTCATGAACGAACATCCCGGCGACTACGACCCGCCGAAGATCTTCTCGGCGCAGCGCGCCGCCGTCATGGAGATGGCGAAGTACCACATCCGGCTCTTCGGCAGCGAAGGGAAGGCTTGGACGTGAGCGCTCTCATCTTCGACTGTGACGGCGTCCTGGCCGACACCGAGCGGTACGGGCATCTGCCGGCGTTCAACCAGACGTTCCGGGAGTTCGGGCTCCCGCTGGAGTGGTCGGAGGACGAGTACGGCCGCAAGCTGCAGATCGCGGGCGGCAAGGAGCGCATGGCCAGCGAGCTCACCCCTGAGTTCGTGAAGGCAAACAGGCTGCCCGAGGACCCCGAGGCGCTCGCCGCCGAGGTCGCGAAGTGGCACAAGCGCAAGACTCAGATCTACACGGAGATGGTGGCCGCGGGGAGGCTGCCGCCGCGGCCCGGTGTCCGGCGGATCATCTCCGATGCACAGGACACTGGCTGGAAGCTCGCGGTGGCCTCCACCTCGGCCGAAGCCTCCGTCCACGCGATCCTTGAGAACGCGACGGGCCCGGAGCGCACCGCCCGGTTCGACGTGTTCCTGGCCGGTGACGTGGTTCCTCACAAGAAGCCGGCGCCCGACATCTACCTCCTCGCGCTCGAGAAGCTCGGCGTCGATCCCGCCGACGTGCTCGTGATCGAGGACTCGCGCAACGGCCTCGAGGCGGCAATCGCCGCCGGGCTGCGCTGCTTCGTCACGGTCAACGGCTACACGGAGAAGGAGGACTTCAGCGAGGCGATCCTCGTCGTTTCGTCACTCGGCGATCCGGGCGCCGAAGAGATCCGCGTGATCGCGAACCGGAGCCGGGCGCGTCCGGGCGCATACGTCACGCTGCAGGATCTGGAGGCCTGCCTGGCCTCCTGATTATCGTTCAGGCAAGGGTCCACAGAGAAACGGAGGAACGGATGGCACAGTCGTCGTTCGACGACGTGGATCTCGTCCTGAAGACGATGACCAATACGATCGTCGACAACGCGGAGTACTTCGCCCAGCTCGACTCGATCGTCGGAGACGGCGATTTCGGGTTCTCGCTCCGTAACGGGTTCGAGGTCGTCCTCAGCGACTGGGATACGTTCGACCGCTCGAGCGTGGGCTCGCTGCTGAAGAAGGTCGGGCTCACCATGGCGGCCAAGGTCGGGGGCGTCAGCGGTCCCATCTGGGGCACAGCCTTCCTGCGTGCCGGCGCCGTAGCGGGCGACAAGACCGAGCTTGCACCGGAGGACGTGATCGCAATGCTGCGCGCCGCGATCGCCGGGATCATGCAGCGGGGCAACTCCGCGCTCGGCGAAAAGACGCTGCTCGACGCGCTCGTTCCCGCCACCGATTCCCTGGAGGCGGCCATCAGCGACCCTGTGATGCAGGGTGATCACGGCGTCCGGGCGATCCAGCGGGCCGCCGACGTGGCGACGAAGGCGGCGGAAGATACCAAGTCCATGCTCGCGATGCGCGGCCGAGCCGCGTACACGGGCGAGCGGAGCATCGGCTCCGTCGACGCCGGCGCGACCGCGATCGGCGTGATCCTCCAGGCCATCAGCGCCGCGTGGCGCGAGAAGTACGGCAAAGGAGAACCAGCGTGAGGAAGTTCCTGAACGACCCGAAGACGTTCGTGCCCGAGTTCCTCGAGGGCATCCAGCTGGCATCGGGCGGCACGCTCAAGTACGAGCCGAAGTACAACCTGATCTACCGGGCGGACATGCCCAAGAAGGATCGGGTGTCGATCATCCAGGGTTCCGGCTCGGGCCACGAGCCGGCGCACACGATGATCGTCGGCCCCGGCATGCTCGACGCGGCCTGCCCCGGCGACGTCTTCGCGGGCCCGCCCGTGGAGTTCGTCACCGAGACGTCCAAGCTCATGGACACGCCGGCGGGCGTGCTCTACATCGTCAACAACTACACCGGCGACCGCACCGCCTGGGAGATGGCCAAGGAGCTGTGCGAGGCCGAGGGCCAGAAGATCGGCTACCTGCTTGTCAACGACGACGTGGCCGTCAAGGACTCGACCTGGACAATCGGCCGGCGCGGCGTGGCCGGCAACTTCTTCGTCATCAAGGCCGCGGCGGCCAAGGCTGACAAGGGCGGCTCGCTCGAGGAGTGCGTCCGCGTCGGCGAGAAGGTCATTGCCAACGTGCGCACGATGGGCATCGCCCTCTCGTCCTGCACGCCCCCCGTGCGCGGCACGCCGCTCTTCGAGATCGCCGACGGCGAGATGGAGATCGGCATCGGCATCCACGGCGAGCCCGGTCGCCAGCGGGTCAAGATGGGCACGGCCAACGAGATCGTGGACCTGCTCCTCAACGCCATCGTCCCCGACCTGCCGTTTAAGGCCGGCGACGAGGTCGCGCTCATGGTCAACGGCCTCGGCGGGACGCCCATCAGCGAGCTCTACCTGCTCTACGGCGTCGCCCACAAGAAGCTGGCCGCCCAGGGCATCACGGTCTTCCGCAGCTATGTCGGCGAGTACTGCACCTCGCTCGAGATGGCAGGCGCGCACCTCTCGCTGCTCAAGGTGGACGCCGAGCTCAAGGAACTGCTCCTCGCGCCGGCGGAGGTTGCCTACCGCGTCTTCTAACCGTGAAGCGCGGGCCGTCACCGCGCCCGATAGTCACATAGGGAGCCCGGTCGCCTCGACCGGGCTCCCTGTTAGTGTCCCGTGCCGTTGGGACAAGGGACAGCAGGGTAGCCGGGTGTTCCCGTGGCTCCGCCCACGACCCGTTCGCCTTGGCGGCCAGCGACCTTGTCACCGCGAATGGAACTCACGGCAGCGCCGGCAGGGGTGGTCCGAGGGACGCGGGACGAGGAGGCGCTCGATGGGCTGCAGTCGTCGGTGGTGCCACATGGTCGCGTCGTCGATGCCGCCCATGAGAGTCAGCCACGGCCCGCGCTCCTCGAGCCAGTCGCGGCGGCTGCCGTCCACCTGGACGAGAACACCGGCCGCTCGGTCAGCAGATCGGCTAGATGGGCGCGATTGGCGTCCCGGTAGTTGGTGGTGGGGGGCTGGACCAGTCGGGCGCGGACTGGGTCGTCGAGGTGGTGCGCCGGCCGACAGCCGCAGTTGCCGTGCGCAGGGCGACTGCCCCTGACTCGGAGCGACAGGCCGCCAGCAGACGACGGACCGGGCGCACCCAAGGCTCCAAGTGCGCCGCTGCTGTCGCGCCGTGAGCTCGCGGGTCAGGACGTGGTTGGTCACGTACACGCGGCGCCGTGACCAAGCATTTCGCGAGATCGGCTCCTCTCCGTGCGGGGGGAGGGTGACATATCGCCGGCCGCTCATGGAATGACGAAATCGCTGGCCGTTTACACTCCACGGCCGTTCGTTGACACCCCCAGCGGCCGCTGATACACTGCCCCTTCGTGGCCGCAAGCCGGTCCATTCTGCCGTGCACCGGCGGGCAAATCGGCAAGCGGTCTCGCGGGACCGCACGAGCCCGACGGATCGAGGATCCGGACGGGCCGCGTGACGCCCGCGACGGCGCTCGCTGCCCAAACTGCGGATGGCGCCGGCGGCACCCCCGATGGCGCATCCATCGCGGCGGCTGCCGAAGGAGCGTCGCCGCGCCGCTGGGGCGGGCGGGCGCACCGCAGGCCGGAACGGTTACCGTGGGCACCCTCCCGGGTTCCCGATGGTGGCGTGAGGGACCGGCCGCCAGAACTGACGACGTCCCAGGAAGGAGTCCGCGTCTCCGTGCCGACCATCAGCCAGCTCGTCCGCAAGGGCCGGGCCAGGAAGATCGAGAAGATCAAAGCGCCGGCCATGCGCAGGAACTGGAACAGCCTTCGCCAGCGCCAGGTATCGATCCCCGGGGCTCCCCAGAAGCGCGGCGTCTGCCTGCAGGTCCGCACCATGACTCCGAAGAAGCCGAACTCGGCACTCCGCAAGATCGCGCGCGTCCGGCTTTCGAACATGATCGAGGTCACGGCCTACATTCCCGGGATCGGTCACAACCTCCAGGAGCACTCCGTCGTGCTGGTGCGCGGCGGCCGGGTGAAGGACCTTCCCTCGGTCAAGTACCACATCATTCGGGGGACGCTGGACTCGGCCGGCGTCCGCGACCGGAAGCAGGGACGCTCAAAGTACGGCGCCAAGGCGCCGCAGAACCAGAAGGTCAAGTAGGATGCCGCGCCGCGCCCAGACTCCCCGCAAGGCCAAGTACGCGCCGCCCCTCACGCGCACCACGGATCGTTTCGTGGTCAAGCTCATGACGGACGGCAAGAAAGGACTAGCGGAGCGCATCCTGCGCCAGGCGCTTGCCCGCGCCGAGGCCTCGGCGCGGCGCCCCGGACTCGAGGTACTCGAGGCAGCGCTGCGCAATGCGACACCAATCATCGAGGTGAAGCCTCGCCGCGTCGGCGGCGCCACGTACCAAGTGCCCGTTGAGATCCGGGGCGACCGGCGCATGTCGCTCGGCGTCCGGTGGCTCGTCCAGTCGGCACGCAAGCGCGGCGGCAAGTCGATGAGTGAGAAGCTCGCGGGCGAGTTCGTCGACGCGATGAACGGCCTGGGCGCGGCGGTCAAGCGCCGTGAGGACACTCACAAGATGGCCGAAGCGAACAAGGCCTTCAGCCACTTCAAGTGGTAGGCCGGACAGCAGTAGGGAAGTAGACCGCAATCGTGGCACGACAGGTTCCGCTCGCGAAGACGCGGAACATTGGCATCATCGCGCACATCGACGCCGGGAAGACCACCGTCTCCGAGCGGGTCCTCTTCTACACGAAGAAGATCTACAAGATCGGCGAGGTCCACGAGGGCGCCGCGACGATGGATTGGATGCCCCAGGAGCAGGAGCGGGGCATCACCATCACCGCGGCGGCAACGACTGCTTTCTGGCGTGACCAGCGGATCAACCTGATCGATACGCCCGGGCACGTGGACTTCACCGTGGAGGTGGAGCGCAGCCTGCGCGTGCTAGATGGCGCCGTGGTGGTCTTCGACGGCGTGGCCGGCGTGGAGCCCCAATCGGAGTCCGTGTGGCGGCAGGCGGATCGCTACGGGGTGCCGCGCATCTGCTTCATCAACAAGCTCGACCGCGTCGGCGCCGACTTCTGGCACGCCGTCGAATCGATCCGCGATCGTCTCGGGGCCAACGCGGTTCCCATCCAGATCCCGCTCGGGACCGAGGACCGCTTCCGAGGCGTGGTTGACCTCGTGACGATGAAGGCGCTGGTGTGGGGATCCGACGAGATGGGCAGCACCTATGACGTGACGGAGGTCCCCGAGGACTTCAGGGAGGAGGCCGAACGTCACCGCGAGGCACTCGTTTCGGTGGCTGCGGAGATGGACGACGCGCTGACCCATAAGTACCTCGAGGGCACGCCGCTCACGGAGGAGGAGATCCGCCACGGGGTCCGCCTCGGCACGTTGCAGATGAGGGTGATCCCGGTCCTGTGCGGCTCGGCGCTTCGCAACAAGGGCGTCCAGCCCATGCTCGACGCGGTGCTTGACTACCTGCCCTCGCCGCTCGACGTCCCGCCCACGATCGGCGAGGATCCCGATACGCACGAAGAGTCGGTTCGCACGACTAACGACCTGGAGGCGTTCTCGGCGCTGGTCTTCAAGATCGCGGCCGACCCGTACGTTGGCAAGCTGGCCTATTTCCGGGTCTATTCAGGCACCCTGCGCGCGGGCTCGTACGTGCTGAATTCCACCAAAGGCAAGCGCGAGCGCATAGGCCGGATCCTTCAGATGCACGCCAACCATCGAGAGGAGATCGACGAAGTCTATGCGGGCGACATCGGGGCGATCGTCGGCCTCAAGGAGTCCTACACCGGCGACACGCTGGCGGACCCAGCCCACCCGATTATCCTCGAGTCGATCCGCTTCCCGGAACCGGTGATTGAGGTCGCCGTGGAGCCGCGGACGAAGGCCGACCAAGACAAGCTGGCGCTGGCGCTGCAGCGGCTGGCCGACGAGGACCCCACGTTCCGAGTGAAGACCGACGAAGAGTCGGGCCAGACGCTGATCGCCGGCATGGGAGAGCTCCACTTGGACGTGCTGGTGGACCGCATGACCCGCGAGTTCAAAGTCGCGGCGAACGTCGGCAGGCCCCAGGTGTCGTACCGCGAGACGGTCCGTCGGGCGGCTGAGGGCACGGGCCGTTTCGTGCGGCAGACCGGCGGCCACGGGCAGTATGGGCACGCCGTGATCCACCTGGAGCCAAACGCCCAGGGTGGCGGGTATGAGTTCGTCGACAAGATCGTCGGAGGCGTAATCCCGCGCGAATACGTCAAGGCCGTCGACGCCGGGATCCGTGAAGCCCTGGCAACGGGCATCTACGCCGGCTACCCGGTGGTGGATGTCAAGGCTATCCTGCGCGACGGCTCCTACCACGAGGTCGACTCGAGCGAGATGGCGTTCAAGATCGCCGGCTCAATGGCGGTCAAGGACGCCTTCGAGCGCGCCGATCCGGCGATCCTCGAGCCGATCATGCGGGTCGAGGCGACCATGCCGGAGGAGTTCATGGGGGACGTTATCGGTGACCTGAACAGCCGCCGGGGACACATCGAGGGCATGGAGTCGCGCGGGTCGACGCAGGTCGTTCGCGCCTTCGTGCCGCTCGCGAACATGTTCGGCTACGCGACCGACTTGCGGAGCATGACCCAGGGACGCGCGAGCTACTCCATGGAGTTCGCGCACTACGCGGAGGTTCCGGCGCAGGTCGCCCAGGAGCTCGTCCAGAAGTCGAAGGTCTGAGGGAAAACCGAGGAGCTACGCCAGATGGCCAAGAAGAAGTTCGAGCGCACCAAGCCCCACGTCAACGTCGGCACGATCGGTCACATCGACCACGGCAAGACGACACTGACGGCGGCCATCACGAAGTACCTCTCGCTGAAGGGCGAGGCG
>JBKQRF010000002.1:0-11851 GCA_052144055.1 Candidatus Limnocylindrales bacterium | reverse complement strand
TCGTTCAGCATCGCTGACGGGGAGATCATGGGCCTGGCCGGCGAGTCGGGCTGCGGCAAGTCCACGCTCGCCAAGAGCCTGACCCTCTTCGACAGCCGCATGCGGTACGTGGCGGGCGAGGCGCTCCTCGATGGGGCGCGGCTACCGATCTGGGACTCCGCCGCCATGGACGAGTTCCGGTTCAGGCACGTGTCGATCATCCCGCAGTCCGCCATGAGCGCCATGAACCCTACCCGCAAGATCGGCAGGATGACGGCGGATTTGCTCGAGTCGAGGGGCGAGGACGCGGTCGCGATGCGTCCCGAGATCGAACGCCGCCTCGAGCTCGTCGGCCTGCAGCGGTCAGTCCTCGACCGCTACCCCATCGAGCTCTCGGGTGGCATGAAACAGCGCATGGTGATGGTCATTTCCACGCTCCTCAACCCGTCTCTCCTCATCGCGGACGAAATCACCTCGGCACTCGACGTCTCGACACAGAAGGCCGTGGCTGAGACGTTGGTCGGGTTGCGTGACCGCGAGTTCGTCCGCAGCATGATCGTGATCACGCACGACGTGTCGATCCTGTCCGAGATCGCGGACACGATCACTGTGATGTACGCGGGGAAGCTGGCCGAGAAGGCCGCCACCGATGTCATCATCGGCGCGCCCAAACACCCCTACACACGCCTGCTGATCTCGTCCCTCCCGGAGGTCGGCGTCAGGTACGCGGACAAGCGGCTCGCGGGCATCCCCGGCAATCCGCCGGCCCTCCTGAACCCGCCGGAAGGATGTCGCTTCCAGGCTCGATGCCCCCTCGCCGCGGAGCAGTGCCGCCGGGAACCCCCCTACGTGGAAGTTGAGCGCGACCACTTCGTGGCCTGTTGGAAGGCCTCGTGAGCCGATGCTGACGCTGGACCACATCTCCAAGGTGTACGGCGTCGGCACCTTCGGCGGCACGGCCCTAACGGCGGTGCGCGAGGTAAGCTTCGACATCGCTGCCGGCCAGGTCGTCTCGCTCATCGGGGAGAGCGGCAGCGGCAAGACCACGATTGGCCGGATGATCCTGCGGCTGACTCCGGTCACGCGTGGCACGATCACGTTCGACGGCCAGAACGTGGCCGGTCTGCCGCGCAAGGCGTACTACCGGCAGGTCCAGGGGGTCTTTCAGGACCCATTCAGCTCGTTCAACCCGATCTTCAAGGCCGATCACGTTTTCGGAATGATCCGCGGCGTGTACTTCTCCGGCGTGAAGGACGCGGAGTGGGCGTCACGCGTCGAGGCCTCGCTCCAAGCCGTGGGCCTGGAGCCCGGCCAGGTGTTGAACAAGTACCCGCACCAGCTCAGCGGGGGCCAACTCCAGCGGCTGCTGATCGCCCGGGCGCTGCTCCTCGATATCCGGCTCCTCGTCGCGGACGAGATCATCAGCATGTTGGACGCCTCCACGAGGATCGACGTGCTCAACCTGCTCGGCGACCTGAAGGCGCGCGGCCTCGGGATCCTGTTCATCACCCACGACCTCTCGCTCGGCTACTACAGCAGCCAGCGGACGGTGATCCTCTGGCGGGGCATGGTCGTCGAGATGGGTGCCACCGAGAAGGTCTACGGCAATCCGCTCCACCCCTACACGAAGATGCTGATCGCCGCGGTTCCCCAGCTGCACAAGAAGTGGCGCCAGGTGGCGTTGGAACTTGGCGCTGCAGGTACCGAGGGCCCCGGTCGCTGCGCGTACCACGCGATGTACCCAGAGACCCGTGCAGGTGGCGCGTCGGAAGCGGCGCGCCCGGCACTTGCCGAGATCGAGGAGGATCACCTCGTGGGGTGCTTCCGGCCGTACGTCGAAGGCGCGTGCTGACGCCCGGCTCGAGTCGCGGTCCCGAGTAGCGGCAGCGCGCGGCCGGCCGCTGCCGCGCTGGTTATGTCAACAGCGGCGTGGAAGGAGGGCGCGATGCGGTTCGGACGCTTCGACGACGACGCGCGGGAGTACGTCATCTCGCGCCCGGACACGCCGCTGCCGTGGATTAACTACCTGGGCAGCGAGGACTACTTCGGGATCATCTCCAACACTGCGGGCGGTTACTCCTTCTACCGTGACGCGCGCCTCCGCCGACTGACGCGGTACCGCTACAACAACGCCCCGCTCGATCTCGGTGGGCGCTACGTCTACCTGCGGGACGACGAATCCGGCCAGTACTGGAGCCCCAGCTGGCAGCCCGTCCAGCGTGAGCTCGAGGACTACCAGTGCCGCCATGGGCTCGGGTACACAGTGATCGGCTCCCGCTTCGTCGGGATCCGCGCGGAGACGCTCTACTTCGTCCCGCTCGGCGAGACGCTGGAGCTGTGGCGCGTGCGGGTCACCAACGAGCGCGACACGCCGGCCTCCCTGTCGCTGTTCGGCACGGTGGAGTTCTGCCTGTGGGACGCGAACGACGACGCGACCAACTTCCAGCGCAACTACTCGATCGGCGAGGTCGAGGTATCAGACGGTGTCATCTACCACAAGACCGAGTACCGGGAGCGGCGCAACCACTTCGCCTGGTTCGCCTGCTCCGAGCCGCAGTCGGGATTCGACACACAGCGCGACGCATTCACCGGGCCGTATCGAGGTTGGGATCGACCGCTCGCGGTCGAGCGTGGAGCGTGCGCGAACACAATCGCGAGTGGCTGGCAGCCCATCGGAGCGCACCACGTGCGGCTTGCACTTGCGCCGGGCGAGACGCGGGACATCGTCTTCGCGCTGGGCTACTGCGAGAACCCAGCCGACGCCAAGTTCGATCCGCCGGGTTCGTCGACGATCGATCGGCGTCGGGTCGCTGCCGTCATCGCGCGGTACCTCCAGGACGGTGCGGTCGCCGAGGCATTCCAGCAGCTGTGTGATCACTGGCGGTCTCTGCTCGACATCCTCCAAGTCGAAACAGGGAACGAGCACGTCGACCGCATGGTCAATACATGGAATGCCTACCAGTGCATGGTGACGTTCAACCTCTCGCGCTCCGCGTCTCTGTTCGAGTCGGGCATCGGGCGCGGCATGGGGTTCCGGGACTCAAACCAAGACCTGCTCGGGTTCGTGCACATGATCCCCGGCCGTGCCCATGACCGGATCCTGGACCTCGCGGCCACCCAGCTCCCGACCGGCGGCGCCTACCACCAGTACCAGCCGCTGACCAAACGCGGCAACGACGCCGTGGGGACCGGCTTCAACGACGACCCGCTCTGGCTCGTGCTCGCGGTGGGGGCGTACCTCAAGGAGACGGGCGACCAAGGCATCCTCGAGGAGCTCGTCGCCTACGACAACGTGTCCGGCACCGAGACCCCGCTGTACGAGCACCTGCAGCGGTGCATCGAGTACACGCTGCAGCGGACCGGACCCCACGGACTGCCGCTGATCGGGCGCGCCGACTGGAACGACTGCCTCAACCTGAACTCGGATTCCGAGACGCCGGGCGAATCGTTCCAGACCGCCCCGTACCGAGAAACCGGCGTTGCCGAGTCCATCTTCATCGCCGGACTGTTCGTCCTCGCCGCCGGTGACATGGCGCAGATCGCAGCTGGCCGGGAGGATGCGGGCGAGGCCGACAGGTGCCGGGAGACGGCAGCGACTATGCGGCGAGCAGTGGACGAGCAAGGCTGGGACGGTGACTGGTTCCGCCGCGCCTACGACCGCACAGGCGCAGCGATCGGATCGGCTGGCAACGCCGAGGGCCGGATCTTCGTCGAGCCGCAGGGGATGTGCGTGATGGCGGGCATCGGCGTGGAGGATGGACGGGCGCAGCGCGCGCTCGCGGCGGTGCGGGAGCATCTCGCCACGCCGCACGGCATCATGCTTCACCAGCCCGCCTACACACGGTTCCGTCCCGGCCTGGGCGAGATCACCTCGTACCCACCCGGCTACAAGGAGAACGGCGGCATCTTCTGCCACACGAACCCATGGGTGATGATCGCGGAGACCATCCTGGGCGACGGCGACGCCGCGGTGGACTACTACCTGCGCACCTGCCCTTCCGCTCGCGAGGCGATCTCGGATCTTCACCGGTGCGAGCCGTACGTGCACGCCCAGATGATCGCTGGCCGCGACGCGCCAACCTACGGCGAGGCGAAGAACTCGTGGCTGACCGGGACTGCCGCCTGGAACTTCGTGGCGGTCACCCAGTGGATCCTCGGCGTCCGGCCGGAGCACGACGGGCTTCGGATCGATCCGCGACTGCCGGCCGACTGGGGCGACGTGCGAGTCACGCGGAAGTTCCGGGGTACGACGTACCGGATTTGCATCCGCAAGGCGCAGGGGGTCACCGGCAACGTCACGCACCTGTTTGTCGACGGGCGCGCCATTCCTGGCAATCTGGTGCCGCTTCCGGCCGTGGCCGGCGGGGAGGCAGCCGTCGAGGCCTGGGTCGAGTAGCTACGCCCCCACCCGGGGCCCGACTCCGGCGCGCTTAGCAACCACCTGCTCCGTCGTGCGGCGCCGCAGGCGCCCATCGGGGGCCCGGCCGGCGGCCTCGGCGAACGTCACGTCCGTCAGGGGCACCAGCGGCTCGCCACGCAACACGCGGCCTAGGTACTCGCCGGTGGCGGACGCCGCCACCTCAGCCACGTGCTCTGGCGTCCCTTCTGCCACGATGGCGCCGCCCCGGGCACCACCCTCAGGCCCCAAGTCGACGATCCAGTCGGCGGTCTTAATCACATCGAGGTTGTGCTCGATGACGATAACCGTGTTCCCGGCGTCTACGAGCCGGTGCAGCACCTGCAGCAGCTTCTCGACGTCCGCAAAGTGCAGCCCCGTCGTCGGCTCGTCGAGCACGTAGACCGTCCGTCCGGTCGCCCGCCGGGACAGTTCGGTCGACAGCTTCACGCGCTGGGCCTCGCCTCCGGACAGCGTCGTCGCTGGCTGGCCCAGGTGGATGTAGCCGAGCCCGACGTCGTTGAGTGTCTGCAGCTTGCTTCGGATCGCGGGGACGGCCGAGAACACCTCGAGCGCCTCCTCGACCGTCATCTCGAGCACATCGGAGATTGACTTGCCCTTGTAGTGGATCTCGAGCGCCTCGCGGTTGTACCGCTTTCCCTTGCAGACTTCGCACTGCACGTAGACGTCAGGCAGGAACTGCATCTCGATCTTGATGATCCCGTCTCCCTTGCAGTTCTCGCAGCGGCCGCCCTTCACGTTGAAGCTGAACCGTCCCGCCTTGTAGCCACGCAAACGGGCCTCCGGAACGCCGGCAAACAGCTCGCGCATGGGTCCGAACAGGCCCGTGTAGGTCGCCGGGTTGGAGCGGGGCGTTCGCCCGATGGGGCTCTGGTCGATCTCGATGACCTTGTCGACCGCGCTCGACCCATCGATGCGGTCGTGCTCTCCGGGCTCGTCCCGAGTCCCGTACAGCTCACGTGCCAGCGCGCGATACAGCACTTCGGCGACCAGGGTGCTCTTCCCCGAGCCCGACACGCCGGTCACCACGACGAACGTGCCGAGCGGGAACGCCACGTCGATGTTGCGCAGGTTGTGCGCCCGTGCGCCGCGGACGACGAGCGTGGAGCCGTTGCCAGGGCGCCGACGCTTCGGGATGGGCACAAACGCCTCGCCACGAAGGTACGCGCCCGTGAGCGACCGGGGCTCCTCGAGGATCGCCTCGAGCGGTCCGGCCGCTACTACCTCGCCGCCGTGCTCGCCGGCCCCGGGCCCGACGTCGACCACCCAGTCGGCCGTGCGGATCGTTTCCTCATCATGCTCAACGACGATCAGGGTATTTCCCAGGTCGCGCAGTCGGGTCAGGGTCGCGATGAGCTTTGCGTTGTCGCGCTGGTGCAGCCCGATCGAGGGCTCGTCGAGGATGTAGAGCACGCCCATCAGGCTCGAGCCGATCTGCGTAGCCAGGCGAATCCGCTGCGCCTCGCCGCCGGAGAGTGTCTGGCTGGTGCGATCGACGGTCAGGTAATCGAGGCCAACGTCGACTAGGAACCCAAGCCGGGCACGGATCTCCTTGAGGACTTGCCGCCCGATGGTCGCCTCCCGGTCGCTGAGGCGGTCGGGCAGGTCCGTTGCCCATGCGAGCGCGTCTGTGACCGACAGCGCGGCGACGTCCGCGATCGTGCGACCGTCGATGGTGACGCTCAGCGCCTCCGGGCGCAGCCGTTTGCCGGCGCAGGCCGGGCACGGCCGCTCGACCATGTACCGCTCGATTTCCGACTTGACGTACTCGGACTCAGTCTCGCGGAAACGCCGCTCGAGGTTGGGCACCAAGCCTTCGAACGTGGCTTCGTACGAGTTCTCGCCGCGGTCGTGCTGGTACCGCACCACGACCCGCTCGCCGCGCTCCGCATACAGAAGAACGCTGAGGGCCTCCTGCGACAGCTCCCGCACAGGCACATCCGTCCGGAACCCATGCCGCTCGGCGATCGCATCGATGATCTTGAGCTGCCAAGAGTTCTCCATGGGCATCCGCGTCCACGGCTGGAGGGCGCCTTCGCGGAGCGCGAGATCGCGGTTCGGGATGAGCCGGGCTGGGTCGATCTCCAGTCGGACGCCGAGTCCGGTGCAGGCGGGGCACGCGCCGTGGGGCGAGTTGAACGAGAAGCTTCGCGGCTCGAGCTCCTCTAGGATCGTCCCGTCGAATGGGCAGCTGTAGCGCTCGCTGAAGCGCTGCTCCTCGAACGCCCCCGTTTCCGCCGGTGCGACGACCATCACGCCCTCGCCGAGGCGCAGCGCCGTCTCCACCGAATCGGCGAGCCGCCCCAGGTCGGGATTGGGGTTCTCCGGGCCGTAGGCCACGCCGTCGTCGTCGGAGTGCCGCGCGACCAGTCGGTCGACGACGACCTCAATCGTGTGGCGCTTGTACTTGTCGAGCGAGCGCACTTCGTCGAGGTCCAGCAACTCGCCGTCGACTCGCACGCGCACGAAGCCCTGACGCCTCGCGGCCTCGAACACCCGGTCGCCCTCGGTCTTGCGGTCCTTGACCAGCGGCCCAAGGATCAGCAACCGGGTCCCGTCGGGAAGGGTCTGGATGCGGTCCACGATCTGGGGCACGCTCTGGCGCGCGATCTCGCGGCCGCACTCAGGGCAGTGAGGGTGTCCCACGCGGGCGAAGAGCAGGCGCAGGTAGTCGTAGATCTCCGTGACAGTGCCCACGGTCGAGCGAGGGTTGCGGCTGGCGCCCTTTTGGTCGATGGAGATTGCCGGGCTCAGTCCGTCAATCTGATCGACGTCGGGCTTCTCCATCTGACCCAGGAACTGGCGCGCGTACGCCGACAGGCTCTCGACGTACCGGCGCTGCCCCTCGGCGTAGATCGTGTCGAACGCGAGGCTCGACTTGCCGCTCCCCGACAGCCCCGTGATGACGACCAGCCGGTCGCGCGGAAGCTCGACGGTGATGTTCTTGAGGTTGTGCTCGCGAGCTCCGCGAACGACCAGCAGCTCCTGGGGCATACCACCTAAGTGTAGCCGCTCGGATGGAATCAGAACAGATGTGCGGTTCTTGCGAGACCCCGTGCGGACGGATGGGAAGCCATCAGCTGACGCTCCGAGGCCGACAGGCGCCGGAGCGCTGGGCTACTGCTCGGGCAGCACCTGCGCGTCGAGCACCGCCGCTGGGTCGAGCCGGTGACGCAACAGCTGGGCGCGTCCCTGTGACACGCCGACCTCCGCCGGTCCCTCGTGCGACAGGAACCACGGCATCGACTGGGTGAAGCCGTAGGCTCCTGCGTCGAGGGCGACAATCAGGTCCCCCGGGCGGGCCTCTGGGAACGCCTCCGGGCGAGCCAACACGTCGAGGCTCGTGCAGAGGGGACCGACCAAGTCGGTCGGGCCGAGCACGCGCGAGCCGCCCGGCGGCGACCCGACGAGGTGAAGGCGGTGGCGACGGCCGACGAGAGCCGGCGCAAGCAGATGGTTGATGCCGCCGTCGAGGACCGCGACGTGCCGCCCGTGTAGTCGCTTCACGTCGACGACCCGCGCCACATACGCCCCCGCGGGGCCCACGAGGAACCGGCCCGGTTCGAGGAGTACGCGCACGTGACTCGTTGCCGAGTCGGCGGCCCATGCTTCATCGAGGCGTGCCAGACGTTCGCCGACCGCGGGCAGGTCGAGCTCGGGTTCCCCGTCCTCGTACGGGATACCCAGCCCTCCCCCGACGTCAACGAGTCTGAGCGGGAACCCGGCCGCAACGGCGAGTCGGCGACCAGCTTCGACCGTCCGTTCGACGTGGCCGGCGAGAACCCGGTGGGCTCGCTCGGCGGAGATCCCGAACGCGTGCACACCGAGTGGCTCGAGCCACGGCGACTGGCGGGCCTGCCGGGCGCCCTCCAAGGCGTCCTCCTGGGACATGCCGAAGATCTGACCTTCATGCGCAGGCAGGCGTAGGAGGACCCCGACGAGCGCGCGGGCGGCCTGGGCGGCCGCCTCCAGTCTGGCGAGCTCGCTCAGGGACTCGACCACGACCGCCCAGACCCCCACTTCAGCGGCGCGTCGCAGGAGAGCGTCACTCTTGCCCGGCCCAGTCACGACGGTCTCCCCGGGCGCGACGCCGGCGCGCGTCGCGGCCTCGAGCTCGCCCGACGACGCGACGTCGAGACCCGTTCCTGCCCCGGTCACGGCCGCGATCACGGCGAAGGGACGGGTTCGCCTTGGCCGCGTACGCGACATCGAAGCGAGCTGGGAGAGCGGTGCGCAGCCGCCGCGCTCGGGCCGCCGCCACGTCGAGGTCGTACACGTATAGGGGGGTGCCATAGGCCGCCGCGAGCTCCGCGGGATCGAGCCCGGCCACTAGCCCATCCCGCCACGCTCCAGGCGAGGAGGCGGGGGGATCTGAATCCCGCGCCGGAGCGCGGCCGGCAGGGTGCATCAGCGGTGCGCCCGTCACCGCAGCGCCGCCTCGAGCGCCGTCCGCGCCGATGTCCCCTCGTCGCGCATCTTCACGATCGCCGCACACTGCAGCCCGATCCCCTGCTCGGCGGCAAAGGACCCGCGGGCCGGCCGCGTGGCGGGGACAACGACCACACCGGGTGGAACGCTCAGGGGCGCATCGGGCGTTCCCTGCAGGACGCGCTGACCGACCAGGTCGTACAGCCGGCTGGTGCCCGTCAGGACGACACCGGCGGCCAGCACGGCCTCACGCCCGACCAGCACGCCGTCGAAGAGCCCGCACTGCGCGCCCACGAAGGCCCCGTCCTCCACGATTACCGGGCGCGCGTTCGCCGGTTCCAGGACGCCGCCCACTTGCACACCCGCCGAGAGGTGCACCCGCGCTCCGACTTGCGCGCAGGAGCCCACGAGCACGTGGGAGTCGATCATCGTGCCCTCCCCTACCCAAGCACCGATGTTGACGTACGAGGGCGGCATGATCACCACGCCCGGCCCGAGGTACGCTCCCGCGCGGACGCTGGTGCCACCCGGCACCACCCGCCACGCTCCATCGAGCAGCCGTTTCGTGGGCAGCGCGGCCAGATCGCGGAAGGCGAACAGACCCTCGACGTGCCATGAGCGCATGGCGGGCCGACGGAATAGGGCCAGCAGCTCGGACCGGAGCTCAGTGTCAACTCGCCAGCCGCCGGATGCGTCTGGGTCGGGCCAGACAGCACGCCGACGGCCCGCGTCAAGGTCGTCGAGGAGCGACGGACCGGCCCCGTGACCGGCCGCACCGCGCAAAGCCCTCGCCGACCCGATAGCGGCATCCGAGGCGCCCCATGCCGACCCGCCGGACGCCTCGTCCGCGCCTGCAGTCATGCCGGTGCTCCGACGGCCGGGGCTCCGACCATTGGCCGCGTCCCGGCCGGCACGGTCGCGTCCCGATCGAGCAGCCCGCCCTGGCGCAGCAGCGCACCGAGCCGATCCCGAGCCGGCTCGTCGAGCGGTAGCAGCGGCAGGCGGAGCTGGTCCTGGATGAGCCCCATCATTGCCAGCGCGGACTTGACCGGGACCGGGTTCGGCCCCCCGCGGAAGTTGGCCCTGAACAGCGGCAGCCAGCGGTGGTGGAACCCGCGGGCTGTCTCCCAGTCACCGTCCGAGGCCGCGCGGCAGAGCGCGACCATCTCGGCCGGGATCTCGTTCGACGCCACGCTGATCACGCCGTCGCCGCCCATCGCGAGCACCGCCAGCGTCCAGGCATCGTCGCCGGCCATCACGGCGAAGCCCTGGGGACGGTCGCGGATGACGGTGGCGATCTGTTCGAGGTTGGCGGACGCCTCCTTCACCGCCAGGATCCGTGGGTGATCCGCGAGACGCAGGACCGTGTCGGCCTCGACGTTCGTGCCGGTGCGCGACGGCACGTTGTAGACGACGACCGGCAGCCCACCTTCGTCGGCCACGGCAGTGAAGTGCCGCCAGCATGCGCTGGTCTGGCCGGCTGTAGTACGGCGCCACCACGAGGGCCGCGTCGGCGCCGAGCTCGGCGGCGCGCCGCGTGGCGCGGATAGTTGCCGCTGTGTCGTTGGTGCCCGTGCCGGCGATCACGGTCGGCCGGCGTGTCCGGGGAGCGCCTCGAAGTCCGGCACCAGCGGCCTCCTCCACGGCCGCGGCGATGACCCGCTCGCGTTCCTGCGGCGCCAACGTCGGCGACTCGCCGGTGGTGCCGCACGGCACAAGGCCGTCGATACCAGCGTCGACCTGCCATCTGAGCAGGTGGCGGAGGGCCGCCTCATCAAGGTTGCCGTCCTCGTCGAATGGCGTCACGAGGGCGGTGAATGCGCCACGGACGCGCGGTCCAGGGCTCGTGTGTAGCGGGACGGAACGGACGGTCGGGTTCATCGAACTCCTCCAGCAGTCTCGACGTCGATCAGTTCATCGACGACGCGGTCGAATGGATGGATGCCAGGGCGGCGCGGCGACCGCAGTAGCCAGTCGGCGGCCGCGATTGCGCCCATCGCGTACGCGGATCGGTCGCGCGCCGTGAGCCGAAGCTCGACGCTCTCGCCGGGTGCGTCGAACCCGACGAGGTGCATGCCCGGCGACGAACCGGCGCGCACGCTGACCACCTCGAGCTCGTCGGTCGCCGGCGGACCGTCGTGCGAGCCGTCGGCCAACCGGCGCTTGGCCGGGTGCCCGTCGAGGATTCGGCGCCCCAGCTGCAGCGCGGTCCCTGAGGGCCGGTCAGCCTTCCCGCGACGGTGCCACTCCAGCACGTAGGGGTCGTATGCAGGCAATGCCCCGAACATCCGGCTCGCGGAGTCCACGAGCCGGCCCAGGAGGTTGACGCCGAAGCTGAAGTTCGCGGCCACGACGGCGGAAGCGCCGTAGCGGGTCAGCAGAGCGCCGATCTCCGGCTGCGACACGGCCCAGGCCGTCGTACCAACCACGAACGTTCGGCAGCCGCCCGTGAGGCCGGCCACGAGGTTAGGCAACACCGCCGTCCCGCGCGAGAACTCGAATACGACATCGGCGTCCGAGAAGACACCAGGCGGATGGGCAGTCGGAGGCCGGCCAAGCACCGCATTCTCCTCGCCCCGCTCTCGCAGGCCGGTCGCGACGGCCCGACCCATCGGGCCGTCTCCAAGGATGATCCCTCGCATCTCGTACTCCTCTGCGCCATAAGGCGAGGTGGAGGTCCAATCCGTTGCCGGACACGAAAAAGCCGCGGACACCTACGCGGTTCCGCGGCCCTTCTGGGACCTCCGTGCCTGGAGGCCCCGTTCGTCGTCCGACGCGAAGCCTCTAGGCCCGTGCCTCCCGGCAGGGCCGCCAGCGCTTCGCCTTCAGTGCGACGTGGTTCATGGTCGCCGGACGATACCGGACCGGTCCCTGCATGTCAATGGGATGTCGAGGGGACGTGTGGACGGCCAGCGATTCTGTCACTGCTGATCGGCCAGCGACTTTGTCACTGTCGGGGCCATGGACAGAGACCGGACAGGCGGCGGCGATCGAGTCAGCATGCAACGTCGCGAGGTGCTGCTCCAT
>JBKQRF010000001.1:0-23101 GCA_052144055.1 Candidatus Limnocylindrales bacterium | reverse complement strand
GTCCTCGGCTGGGACAGCCCGGCCGACCGACTGGCTACACTCCTCGGATCGATGTCCGTGTTGCGACGTTGACTGGGACCCGCCGCCAACCGGGGACTTCCACATGGCCATTGACACTCTGGGACGGGACGGCGGCAAACAAGCGTCGGATGTGCTGCGCGCGCTCGCCGCGCATTGCATCGGAGAGACCGTCGACTGGATGGCGTTCTGGCAATACCAGGGGGTCGTGGTCGTGCCGGCCGAGGTCTCAGGGGATCGCGACGTTCCGGCGCTACTCGCGGCGCTGCCGCAGGTTGTCCACGCAGCCCTGGCCGACGACCCCCGGCCGGGAACGGACCCAGAGCGCGACTGGGTGATCGTCGACGCCCGCAATGGGCTCGTGTCAGCTCCGAAGACGCTGGAGGAGCTCGGCCTTGGGGCTTTGCAGCTCACTCGGGCACGCGTGCAGCAGATCGAGAGACGGGAGATGACGCGGGCGGAGCGGGCGTGCGAGGAGCTCTTCCACGGCACGACGTACCGCCTCAACCCGTCGCTCGATCCGGCGCTGGCCCAAGTCATGGCTGCAGGGCCTACCAGCGGAACTGCTGTCTTCGAGGACGATCTGTGGGCATCGATCGGCCTCGGCCAAAGGCGTAATGACCGCTTGGTTCGGCGTCTCGCGTTCCTGCTGAGGCTTATGAAGGGGGTTCGGATCGAGGGTGACCGAGACCGCCGCCCCGCCCTCTGGCGGCATGCACAAGACGACGACATCGTGCGCCGGGTCGCCGTTGCAGACCGGATTGGGCACCTGCTGACGGAGACATCATCGGAAGCGATGACGGAGACGGACATCGTTGTTGAACTCAATCGCGGGCGCCTATCCAACTTGGTGTCTCTGCCCCAGGTCCGGGAGGCCATGCTTCTCTGTCGGGTCGCAGAACGTCTTGACGACGGCAGGTGGCAGGGACGTTTCGAGCTCCTGTCACACCGCGGAGATCAGGCCTACCGCATTGTCGCGGCTGCAGGCGTACCGCTGGACCTCGACGTCATCGCTCGAGAGATCAACGCGCGGAGCCGTGGAAGACTGGTACGCGTGAGAAGTCTCTCCAATCAACTGTCGCACGACGGGCGCCTCGTTCCGATTGGGAAGAGCGGGGAATGGGGCTTGACGACCGACCATGCAGCGGACGCGGCGCCAATCGTTGCGATGATGGTCGACGCCCTTCGTCGAGCAGGCCGCCCGTTATCACGAGGCGACATCCAAGCGGCCGTGGCGGCCCGCCGCAAGGTCGCGAAGGCATCCGTGCCGATCTATCTCGACCTCCGGCCCGAGTTCACGCGGCTGCTCGACGGGACTTGGGCGCTGTCGGACTGGCCGGAATCGAAGACGGCGGCCGCCCCACGGCGCGTGCCGAAGCCACGGGTGCGCCTCAAGCCAACGCTCGCGGATCGCATGGAAGGCGTCGTTGTTCCTTACCTCCAGGCCACTCCCAGCCATCAACGCGCCCTCGCCGAGGTAGTTGACTACATCAGCGAGACCCTCGGCATAGTGCGCAATACGGTGTACGCGTATCTCAATCGCGTTCCACAGGCGGAGCGTGCTGTCGAGAACGGCCGCAATGTTGTGAGGCTGGTCGGGCCGCTTAGTACTCCCGAGGCTCCAGATCCTGGGGCGCTGCGGAAGTTGATCGCCGCTGGTGAAACTCCGCGCGTCGAGTTCAAGTCGACTCTGGGATGGGACATCGCTCTGAACCAGGACAACCCGGGCCTCCAGAAGATGGTCACGAAGACCATCGCGGCGTTGCACAACACCAATGGTGGAACCTTGCTGATCGGCGTGACGCCAGCAGGGATCGTGTGCGGGATCGAACTCGACTGCGCCCTCCTTCAAAAGAATGACGACACGTGCGTGGACGCTTTCTCGCGGGCGCTCGCCGCGATCCTGGCGCAGCACCTAGGGGGCGGCACCGCCGCTCAGGTTGTTACGCACTACCAGGGGCTCGATGGTAAGACGGTCTGCGTGATCGACGTTCCGCCCGGCAAGGATCCCGTCTACCTTCGCGACGCCAAGGGATCGGAGTTCTACGTTCGAAGTGGGACTACTTCCCGCGCGCTCGACCTCCCCGAGGTCGCGCCGTACATTCAGAGCCATTGGTCGTGACCAGCGCGGGTCACAGGGGCAATACGCCACCCCCGTCCCCATCCAAGGCTCCCGCCGAGGACGCATTCTGGATCTCGAGCGGCGGCTACCAGGCCGTCCAAGCCCTCGAGGAGCAGCGTTCGAGGCGTGCGGAGGCCGTTGAGAAGGCCCACCGACAGCGTCCCGATCTCGGCGCCGACGAGTTCGACATCCTCGCCAACCTCGCCACGCTCTCCGGCAACTGGGAGACCGCGGCAGACGAGATCCTTGCCCACGTCAATGCCGTTCGGAAGCCGGACGCTCCTGTCGTGTCCGGGCCGCAGCCGCCCGCTCTCCGTGGAGCTCCCCCACTCGTCGAGCAGCGCGCACAGGATGAGCTCGAACACGCCATTGCGCGGGCGCGGCGTTCGCGAGCTCGCCGGTGGTGGCCCGATGACTGGCCCACACAGTCCGAGGTCGCCGAGTACCGCGCGCAGCTCGCCGGCGGGTGGGCCCGCGGATGGCCGCATGGGTGGCCGTCCCGGCGCGATGTCGAGCTGGCCCAGGTGGAGATCGAGTCGCACGCAGACGAGCCCCTGGCGTACGAGGAGATCGCGGCAGCGCACGACCCTGCCATCAGCGTTCGCACCTTGAAACGCCGCCTCCACACGTTCCCCGACCTCCGGAGCCTCCTCCGGCCGCGCTAGCCTGCTCGGCCGGGCTGTCCCATTCGCGTCCTATTCGCGGCCCCGATACCAGCCGTCCACGCGGGAGGGGCAGCGCATCATCGAGCTATGCGCTCGATGTTCGTGCCGCTGTCCCCGAAGGCCCTCGATGCGCTGCGCCGGCTTGCCGAGCGCAACCTCCGCACGCCCCACCAGCAGGCCGTCGTGCTCATCATCGAGGGCTGCAGCGCCATGCACGGCGCATGTGTCGGGCCGACCCGGCGGACCGATGTGGCACCAATGGTCGGCGCCAAAGCGCGAGTTCCTCGCCGCCTTTCCGAGGCGCTCGTCTGTGCGGGCCAGCACCACCCCTGCCCCTCCTCGCGACGCCAGCGGGCCCAGTGATATGACCTGGCCCCCGTGCGGCCCGCGAAACCGCAATCAACAGGTTGCTGAGTGTGCCTGCATCGCGTGCGGCGGCCCCGTCCTCCGAGCACCCCGCGGCCCAGCCCCGCGGTGCTGTCTGGCGTGCGATCGACGGCTCCGACGGCGTCGTCAGGTCAGGGCGTATCTGCGATCCGCGGCGCGGATCGCAGACGAGCTGCGCCTCGCCCAGGTCGCGGACCTCGCCCGGACCGCGGTCAGTGTGCTGGATACCGAGCCGGTCGATGACTAAGCTGCCCGCGACGCGGGCGCCTGACCACGTCAGAGTGGCGCTGGCGCTGCGGCCCAGTGGGGTCCCGCCCCGCTCTAGCGTCGCCCGCGTCGGCACCGTCGAGACGCGTCCGGGTGGCCGCACGGCGCAGGAGGGGCGCCTGGGTCGGGCTCCGGCAGGGTGCGGCCGGTCTCTGGTCGGGTCCAGGCGACCCGCCTTGGCGTGCAGGGCCGGCCCCAGCCGGGCGCAGCCCGCTCCCCAGAGTCGGCGACCCCGACGCCCCAGAGGCCGGCCATGAGCCGCGCTTCGGGCCCCCAGTCCGGACCTCGCTCGCGGGAGCGCACGCGAGGGAGCGGCGATCCCGGCCGGCACAACGTGCCCCAGGACCCCCTGGTGCGGGCGTTGATCGTGTGCGTCCGGCAAGCCCACGCCCGCCAGCGATCCCGCGATGGTGAGTAGACGACCCGGGAGATCCGAGGTATGAGTCCTTCCACCATGTCCATGCACCACCTGCCGACCACCCTCGATGACCTTGCCGGCCGCCGGGCCGCGCGCTGGGTCCGGGAGTCCACCGCCGGGCAATACGACAACTGGGGCCCGGACGCACAACGAGAGCTCCAGGACCGCCTCATCGAGCGATATGGGTTGGTCGATACCGGACTTCTCTGGCAGACCGCCGCCTCAGGCAGGGTCGTCCACCGGCACCCCGCCTTTGCCGCCATGCTCGACGCCGCCCGCGCTGGGGCCTTCGACCTGCTCCTGGTGGGGTACGTCAGCCGCTTTCAGCGGAACTTGAAGCAGACCCTCATTGCCGTCGACGACCTGCACGCCCTAGGAGTCGCCGTCCTCTTCGCCGATGAGCGCATTCTCTCCAGCGATGCGGACCGCTGGGACGACTTCGTCCGGGAGGCGCACGAAGCAGAGAGCTACTCCCGCAAACTCGGGAAACGCATCAAGGAGGGACTGGCCGCCAAACGCCGCCGCCTGGGGGAGCCGGGCGGGCAGCCGCCCTACGGCTACACCCGGGCCGGCAAGCCGCCCGTATTAGAGCCAATTCCCGAGGCCCTAGAGCGGGTGCGAGCCTGCCACGTGGCGGCCGCCGAAGGGCTGACGGACGCCGAGGTGGCGGAGCAGGTGGGGCTCCCCTTCTACACCGCCCGCGGCATCCTGACGAACCCGCTCTATGCCGGGAGACTGCGGGATGGCACCCCACCCGCGTGCCGGCCATCATCGAGCCGGAGTTGTGGGACCGCGTCCAGCTCGCCCGTGCTCGGTATAGCCGCCGCCATCCCGGCCGCTCAACGACGTGGCGCACGTACGCGCTGTCGATGCTCTACTGCGCGAGTTGTGGGCGCCATCTCATCGGGCAGCAGAACCGCTACCGGCACAACTTCGCTTGCCCCGAGTGGATCGCCGCGAGGTCGGCCCCACGTCGGGCCTTCAAACATGCCTCAGACCGGCGTGGGAAGGGCCTGAGCTATCCCGCCGACTGGTATGAGGGGATCGTGCGGCAGGCCCTGGCCCACGTGAGCGCGGGCGCCGACTTGGTGTCCGAGGTTGTAGCGGGGCTCAGGGACGACGCCAGAGAGCCGGCACCCGAGACCCTTGCCCGCATCGAACGCGACCGCGAGATAGCACTCGGGCGCTATCGCCGGGACCGCGACACCCACGTCCTCGACGCAAGCATGTCTCGGTTCGACGCTGAAGAGGCAGCCGCTCGCGAGCGTGCGATCGAGGGGCCCACCGCCACCGAGGCGGTCGCGTACCTGCGCGACCTACTGGTCTCGTGGGACGAGGCCGAGGGCTCTGGACGCAAGCTCCTCGCCGAGGCGCTCTTCGAGCGCGTTGAGGTCCTCGGGACCCGGAAGGTGCACATCCGCCCGAGCCCGTCGGCAATGCGCTACGGGTGGGCAGATGCGTGGCGTGGGGTTCGTTTGGTTGTTATGGTCGGGGCGAGAGGAGTAGAACCGAGCCTTTACGGGTGAACATCCGCATCGTGTCCCGCCGGCTTGAACTCCACCTGGCTGCCGCCAGCTGAATCGTCCGACGCGTCCAGCCCACACGCCAAGGCTGTCAGGGGTTGTCCTGAGAGCGAACCGTCAAGCATTCTTGACAATCGAGCGCCGTCAACCTATCTTGACGGCATGCATGAGCTGCAGTCGCTGACCTCCCTAGACGCGGAGCTGGAACACCGGATCGCCGAGGATCCGCTCGGGGCGCTGTCGGCCATGACCGCGCTCCGGCGCGCGATCCACGAGCGGGAACGACAGGCCGTGTTCCTCGCCTTAGAGACCCATTCCTGGCGGGAGGTCGGCGAGGCACTCGGCGTCACGAAGCAGGCGGCCTTCCAGCGCTTCGGGGTCGAGTGGGCACACATGACCAAGACTCGGCTGCCGAAGAGCGAGTGGAAGCAGATCGTCAAGGACCGCCTGACCCGGTAGCGCGACGACAATCCCCAGGCTGCTCACAAGGAGGATCGCAGGTGTGCGTTCTCGCCATCTCCACCGTCGCTGACAGCCACAACTTCTGGGGCTCCCTGAAGAACGCGTACGCGCAGCTGCCCAGCGGTGCCCGGTGGATCCTCGCCGTCTCGAGCACCGATGGGACCAGGGCCGTGAACGTCCTCGTGCATGACTCCGTCGACGGCGCGCGGGACCTCTTTGTCGCGACTGCCGGCCCGTTTGGCACGACCGAGTTCTTCGAGGCCGACGGGGCGAACGCGGTCGGTCTCGATGGCTAAGGGTCTCCCATGCCGACCCGCATGCTGGATGTCGCGAGGCTCCACGCCGACGTCTCCCAGCTTCTCGCCGAGTATCGGATCCCGAGTGCGCAGATCGGCGTGCTCGAGGACGGAGCGCTCACCGAGCTCGCCGTCGGCGTCCGCGACGTGCGGACCGGCGAACCGGCGACCACCGAGACGATCTATCAGCTTGGCTCGATGTCGAAGACTTGGACCGCCCTCGCCTTCATGCAGCTCGTCGACGAAGGGAAGGTCGCTCTCGACGAGCCTGTCCGAGCCTACCTTCCCGGCTTCCGGGTCTCCGATCTCGCGGTCAGTGCCAGGGTCACGCCGCGCCAGCTGCTGAACCACACGAACGGGATCGAGGAGGCGTACGGCGAGCCCGGCGAGGGCGACGATGTCTACGAGCGCATGGTGGCGAACATCGTTGACGCGCCGCAGGTGTTCCCGCTCGGCGAGACGCATGGCTACAGCGCTGCGCTGGGGTACGCGATCCTCGCCCGGATCATGGAGGTAATCGACGCGCGACGCTGGGACGCCATCATGCAAGAGCGGTTGTTCGGGCCCCTGGGGCTGGCGAGCACGAGCAGTCGGCGGGAGGACGTGGACGCCGCTCGCGCGGCCGCCGGTCACCTGCTCCGGTCGCTCGACCAGGGACCCGTCGTGTCGCCGATCGCCTCGCTACCGCGTGCGTATGGCCCGGGCGGCAACCTCAGCTCGAGCGTGCGGGACGTGTCGACGATGGCGCACGTCTTCCTCGACGAGGGTCGCGCGCTCGACCGGACGCGGATCGTCTCGCCCGAGGGCGTTCGCGAGATGATGCGGTCGGGCGTTCCCATCCCTGACCCGTACATGGTCGGACACTGGTGGGGTCTCGGCCTGGTCGTGTGCGAGTGGGGCGGCGAGACCGTGTACGCTCACGACGGCAGCACCATCGGCCAGAACGCGCGCCTCCGGATCCTGCCCGACCGGGATCTCGCAGTTGCGATGCTGACGAACGGCGGGCCGCGGGAGAGCTTCTACCGGAAGGCGTTCGACGCGGTCTTGGCCGAGTTCGGCACCCTCACGGTCCCTGAGCTGCCGATACCCGATCCGACGCTCCATCTGGACTTGTCCAGGTACGTCGGCGCGTACGAGCGGCCGGGCGTTCGCTACGAGGTGCGTGCCACAGGCGGGAACCTCGAGCTCACATTCGTCCGGGATCCCTGGCAGGCCCGCGTCGTTGGGAAACCCGAGCGCACGACCTACGAGCTACTGCCGATCAGCGAGACGCACCTCCTCGTCCCGTCGCACGATCCGCTCGAGGACCCCCAGACGGTCGCGATCTACGACTTCCAGAACGGGGCTGCACGGTACCTGCACACGAACTGCCGCGTGTTCCCGCGGGCCTCTAACTGATCTGTCCCGAAAGGGCGATCCGCCGGACGCCCGCGATCCGTGGGACGGACAGGAGGGCCGTGTCCGCGCCAGAAGGAGGGGCGGATTCAGGGGGTCGACGCAACGATGGCGGCCAGCATAGCTGCCGGAGTCTGGTAGCCGAGCGTCTTGCGGGGCCGGCCGTTGAGCCTCGCGGCGACGGCGTCGAGGTCGGCCTGGCTGTACACGGACAGGTCGGTCCACTTCGGGAAGTACTGACGAAGCAGCCCGTTGGACGCTCCTATGTTTGTCAATACGCGGCCGGCAGCGCCATGGGTTCGGTGGCGGCCTGGATCCGTCGGTAAAGGCGGCGGGCGAGGGCGCGTTTGATGGACCGGCGTACCTCGCGGTGTGTCTTGCCCTGGGCGCTTCGTTTCGCTTCGTAATGGATGGTCTCCGGGTGGCAGCGGAGGCGGGTGATGGCCACCGTGTGGAGCGCCCGGTTGAGGTCGCGGTCGCCGCCTCGATTGAGTCGGTAGCGCCTTCGCTCGCCACTGCTGGCTTCGAGCGGCGCGGTGCCGGCCAGAGCGGCGAAGGCGGCCTCGTTGCGCACGCGTCCTCGATGTGACCAGCTCACGAGTAACTGAGCGGCGACGACCGGGCCGACGCCCGGCTCGGCGAGTAGCGCGGGTCCGGCGGGATGGGCCTTGACCAGGGTGACCAGCTCGGGGTCGAGTTCGTGGATCTGGGCGGAGAGGAAGCGGATGCGGGTCGCGATCGAGCGCAGGGTGAGGACCGTCAGTCGATGCTCGACGCTCGCCGACGGGCCGCTGGTGAGCGCCTCGACGCGGTCAAGTTGACTGGCCAGGGCGACGCCGCGTAAGCCCGCACGGAGGTGTTCGGGGGCGGTCACGATGACGCTCTTGAGCTCGTTGATGGCCTTGGTGCGACTGACAAGGACGGCGTGACGGGTGGTGAGGACCAAGCGGAGCGCCTCCCGCAACCCGCGCGCCCGCGGGGTGGCCTGCTGCTCCGACGACAAGGCGTGGCGGCCGGCGCGCACCGCGTCGATCCGGTCGTTCTTGGCACCCCGGGCGCGCTTGATGCCCCCCACTTCGACGACGTCCTCGCCGGCGTGGGCCAAGCATGCGACGAACCCGGAGGCGAAACTGGCGGTGCCCTCGAGAGCCCAGACCCGTCGGCCCGGTGCCTGGGCGCGTCCCCAGTCGAGCAGCCGCTGATAGCCGGGGCCGTCGGCTGGAGCCGCGATCTGCGCTTGGATTCCACCGGTGCGGGTGTCGATCACGGCCAAGTCCACGCTGTCGCGGTCCGGGTCGCCTCCGATGACATAGTCGTAGTGGTCTGCCAACATGACCATTGCGGTTGTCCTCCAGTTCGGTCGGCAATCGTCGTCGGCACCGGCCTGGATGAACGTCACCTGTCACGGCAGCACTGTGAAGGGTCACGCCCCTAAGGCGGACAAGCTCCTGATCAAGCCAACGACGAGTGGGCCAGGTCGGTGCCGGCAGCACGAGGAACAGGTCCAACGAAGGGCACACCCGGAGGTGGCCAGTGTTCTCGGGAGTCACCTCGCACTGTCGGCTCCAGCCTGGCTGAGCCCATCCGGGCCACGCCAGTCACAGACTCACAGTGTTCTCGTTTGTGCCTCGCTGCCAGGGGCTCCGCGGATCGCAGAAGTAGACGGCAACGTCCGTCGCGACGCTGAACCGTCGGTGGTCGGCAAGCTCCATGCCCCGGTCCCAGGTCAGGCTCGCCCGGAGCTGACGGGGCAGGGTCTGGACCTGGGCCGTGATGGCGTCGACGACGGTGGCCGTGTCCTTGCCGGTGACCCTGACCAAGAGCAGGTAGCGGGTCCGGCGCTCGACGAGGGTCGCGATGTGGCTGTTGGACGAGCCGGCGATCAGGTCGCCCTCCCAGTGGCCGGGCACCGCCCGATCCTCGACCTCGGCCGGGCGCTCACGGATCGAGACCGCGTCGGTGATCCCGCCGCGGCCCTGGCCCTTCATGCTCGCATGGGCCGACCGGCGCATCGTGCGCCGGGTGCGCAGATGGGCCGTCAGTTCCTTGCGCAGCACGCCCCGGGCCTGGATGAACAGGCTGCGGTAGATCGTCTCGGTCGACACCTGGAGAGCGTGCTCGCCCGGGTACATCCGGGCAAGCCAGCCCGAGATCTGCTCGGGCGACCACTCGAGCGCGAGCTTGGCGGCGACGAGGTCGCGCAGCGCCGGCGATGTCGCGAGCTTGCACCGTTTCGGCCGTCGGGCCCGCTGCCAGGCGCGATCATCGGCGCGGAGCGCCCGGTACCGGCCCCGCCCGCCGTGGCGGGCGACTTCCCGGCTGATGGTCGACGCCGCCCGGCCCGAGCGGTGTGCGATCGCGCGCACCGACAGGCCGCCAGCCAGGCCGCGGCTGATCTCCTCCCGCTCGGCCAGTGACAGCACTCGGGCCGACCGTCGGCGGGGAGTCGGTACGTACCCGCCGTTCGCCTCGACGACGCCGTGGATCGAGCCCGCCTGGCGGCCGAGTGCCCGTCCGATCTCGCTCAGCGACTCGCCGGCCTTCCAGCGCCTCCAGAGATCGCGCTTCTGGTCAGGCGAGAGCCCAGGTCTGCCCCGTTGCGCCATCCGTCCACCTCCCGATCGACACGCCACCATTCCGCATGGTGTTGCGCCGACCGGTTGGACTCACCGTGGCAAATGTTCGAGAAACTCTTCGTCAGGCCGTATGAGGTCCGCCACCGCCGTCTCCTGTGGGGCTTTCGCATTGTCTGGGGCCTTGTCCTCCTCGGCGTCGCCATGGTTGCGCTCTCGTACGGCAGCTGGTGGGCAGTGTGGTTCTTAGCGGGGGCGGCAGCGGACTTCGTGTTCGGCTACCGCATCTACCAGATCGCCCAACGCCAGCCTCCAACGTGACGCATAAGCGGGTCTGAGCTGGGCTGTCATGCGCCCGAGCATCACAGAGATCCTGCCGAAGCGACAAGCGGGCTGAGATCCGCGTGTGCCTCGTTCCGACGCAGCGGTACGAGGCCAGCCGAGGTTTCGCCCACACCCCGGTTCGCTCACGCCCGCCTGGGTCGGTTGTCCATCGGGGGACCAGAAGTCTGGGACCTGGCGCGAGGCCAGCGCGGCCGCCTCGTGGAGGCCCCCGGTGCTCCACGCCCGCAGTGGGGGTTCCCCAAGGCCGGGAGTGATTTCCGCGAGAATGTGCTTGGAAATCGGGCACCGCGAGCGTACAATGCGCAGTGCCCGGCCAACAAGCGAGCCGGGCTGCGTCCCGCCCGGGGAGCCGCCGAGGCTCCCTCCTCCCACCAGCTCCCCGGCGGGCGGTCCGCGGGTCCGGGCGAGCCTCAGGCCGGTGACACGGCCGTTTGGGAGCTGCGCCAGCTCTCCCGTCAGACCGTGTGGACCCGGCCGGGTCAATCGCCATTTGGGCCCGTTTGGCAAGCGCACGACGCAGTCGGTCGGTCGAATGTGCCCGGCGATCAGCCCCGCCTGTGGCGAGGCCACCGCGGCCTCTTGGGGTTAGCCGTAGTCGGCGTCCGTTGTGCCGTCGAGTGGTCCCGTTCCTTGATACTCGTATTCGGTCGTGCGGCCTCGCCAATCGGCTGAGGTCCGACTGCTTGCCAGAAGTGCCCGGCCCGCCACAGTCCTTCCATCGCCCAACACCATGACCGCGTCGGAGTCCTCGGGCAATGGGCCACTCCGCCCCACCCGTCCAAAGACAGTCCAGCGCTTGGCACCGCGGACGCCGGGCGCAGGCTCGTCCCGATAGAGATTCAGCGTCGCGCGACCCAGCCGGCGCGCGCCGACCTGAAGCGACTCGACGGTCACGAGGCGGTGTGACATCGCATTCCTCCAGACCATGTGCATCTCAGCCGAACACTACCTCTGAGCAGCACTGGAGGTCCTCTGGGACTCCGCTCAGGGCGCTCGCCAGCATTCGGCGGGTGCACGCCCGGACGGCGTGCCGCGTCCCGTCGGCGCCGCGAACGCGGGAGAGGCGGCGCCGCTAGGTCTGGTTCCCACTCAGGTTGTTGACGGGCTGAGGGCCCCTATCGTTCGGCTGTTGGTGTTGCAGCCACAGTCGAAGAAGGGACCCTCATGTCGCATGCTAATGCCCGGCTGACGCCGCACGGTCGGGCGCTTCTGGCCGATCGGATCCGATCTGGCTGGACGATCACGGCCGCTGCCCGAGCCGCCGGGATTAGTCGCCAGACCGGGTCCAAGTGGTGGCACCGCGCGCAGGTCGGTCTCTTGACCGACTGCTCGAGCGCAGTGCATCGCCAAGTCCGTCGCCACCCGCCCGAGCTCGTCGCCCGCCTGTGCGCCCGACGTCGCGAGCTCCGCGTCGGCCCGCACGTCCTCGCCTGGGAGTCGGGGCTGGCACGCAGCTCGGTGTACGCGATCCTCCGGCGCGAGGGCCTGGGCCGGCTCGACCGGCTCGAGCCCCGCCCGGCGGTCGTCCGCTATGAGCGCGAACGCCCGGGCGAGCTCGTCCATCTTGATACGAAGATGCTCGGTAGGATCGGACCGGGTGGCGGCCATCGGATCCCCGGCATCAAGGTCAACCGCCATCGAGGGATCGGCTGGAATCGGGTCCACCTCGCGATCGACGACCACAGCCGGCTCGCCTACGCGGAGGAGCTCGCCGACGAGTCGCCGGCCACGACCGCGGCCTTCCTCGAGCGGGTCTGGCACTTCTACGCCGGGCATGGCATCACAATCGAGCGGATCCTGACCGACAACGGCGGCTGCTATCGAAGCCGCGACTTCGCGGCCGCCTGCGATCAGCTCGGCATCGGACACCGGTGGACGCGGCCGTATCGACCGCAGACAAACGGGAAAGCCGAAAGGCTCGTGCGGACGTTGCTCGCCGAGTGGGCCTATGCGGAGCCGTTCACTGAGCCTGGCGCGCGAGTCGCGAGTCTCGCCCGCTTCATCGACTTCTACAATCGACGTCGACCGCACTGGTCACTCGCCGGGCAGCCGCCGATCAGCCGCGTGCCCGTCAACAACCTGACGGGGAAGAACACCTAGCTACACGAGCCCCAGCTCCCTGGCCCGGAGCAGTGCCTGGGTCCGGCTGCGCGCTCCAAGCTTCGAGCGGATGTGGGCGGCGTGCCACTTGGCCGTGGCGAGCGAGAGGCCGAGCTCATCGGCCACGGCAGCATCGCCACACCCACGTGCCAGCAGACGCAGCACCTCGAGCTCACGAGCGGTGAGCGCCTCGAAGGGCTGGCCCCGCTCGTCTTGCCAGAGCGCCGCGCCTGACCCCGTGGCGGAACCGCGCTGGGGGACCTGCGCGGCCAGGGCCGCGATCAGCCGGTCCACGAAGGCGGGGGCGATCCGCCGCGCAGCCGGCAGGAGCGGCGCCAGCGGGCCCGCGTCGTCGACGATCCGCCGGACGTAGCCTTGCGGGGCGGCCAGGCGCACCGCGTCTTCGAGCGAACGCTGGGCGCGCCGGTGCTCGCCGGTCGCGTCGGCGACCCGCGCCTCGAGGACGGCGATCGTGATGAGGTCGGCTTTGTCTCTGGCCTCCGCGGCGGCGACCCGCGCCCGCGCGAGGAGGACCCTCGCCTCCGGAGTTCGTCCCTGCGCAACCCGAACCCGGGCGAGCGTCAGGTCGCGCCGGAGCCCAAGGAAGAAGCGAGGTCGATGCACCTGCGCCTCGCCCTGGCCGGCCACCTCACCGGCCCAGTGGGCAGCAGCCGCAAGATCGCCGCTGGCGAAGCACAGGCGTGCCTCGATCTCGCCGAGGGCCGTGGCCATCTGGGGCAGGCCCCTCGCGCGAGACGCCTGGGCGACCGTCCGCACAGCCTTGAGGGCCTCGGAGGGCAGACCGTCCGCGAGACGAGCGAGTCCGAGGTACATCGCCGTTGTGTTGAAGAGGACCCGCTGCTGCGCGCCGGCACCAGCCCATCCCCGCTCGAGCTGGTAGCGCGCTTCAGCCAGCTCGTTGGCTTCGTACAGCATGATCCCGAGCCGGTAGGCGGCGAACGCCGCGGTGCCCGTGACCCGGTCCCGTGCGCCTGCGTGGGCAACGAGCGTGCGCCGGCACAGCTCCTCGGCCTCGCCCCGCTGTCCTGTGAGGAGGAGCGCCGTGCTAAGCGTCGTCATCGCGACGACGTCTGCGACCAGGTGCCCCGTGCCCGACTGGGCCTGGAGCACGCTGCGCGCCGTGGCGGCGGCCGCCTCGAGCTCCCCTGTCTCGAGCTGGACGACGGCCACCGCCTGCAGAGCCATGGCCCGGACCTCGTCGTCCGCGTCGTGGAGCGCGTCGAGTGCGCTCTGCGCAAGCTCTCGCGCGTTAGATGCGGACCCGAGTGCGGCGATGTAGGAGCGGACGGCCCGCAGTCGCGCGAGCCCAGCTTCGCTCGTCGGCCCGACCTCTCCCTCGACACAAGCGCGTGCGGCGCGGTCCGGGCGGCCCGTGAAGAGCAAGGCGGCAGCTTGCAGCGCCGGAAGTCTGGTGCTCCTGGCGAGCCGCTCGGGCGGAAGTGCGTCGAGCCAGCCGAGTAGCGTCACGGCCTCGCCGGCCGCATAGCTTGCCGGCGCAGCACGCTCGACGAGGGCGACTGCCCGATCGGTCGATCCCGCCGCCAGGGCGAGCGGGATCGCCTCCCCATCGAGCCCCGCGTCCTCGAACCAGACCGCCGCCCGCTCCTGGAGTGCCACGCGCTCCGGCTCATCGAGCAGCGTGCCGAGGTAGTCCGCGAACAGGTGATGGAAGCGATACCAGCGTCGCTCAGGATCGAGCGGTACGAGGAAGAGGTTCATCCGCTCGGCACGCTCGAGCAGCGCGGCGGCGTTCGGGCGATCGGTCAGCTCGCGGCAGAGCTCTGGGCAGAACCGCGGACACACCGACAAGGCCACGAGAAAGTTGCGCAACTCCGCATCCAGCCGCTCGAGCACCTCCGCGGCCAGGTAGTCGAGCACGAACCGCTGGCTGCCCGCGAAAGCGTCGATGAGTGCCGCCGTGTCCGATCGGTCGCCCAGCGAGATCGCCGCCAGCTGGAGGCCGGCGACCCACCCCTCCGTGCGCTCGAGCAGGCGCGTCACGTGCGCGGCGTCGAGCTCGACGCGCCCAACTTCCGCGAGGAAGTCCAGTAGCTCGGCTTCGCTGTAGCGGAGATCATCGGTTCGCAGTTCGACCAGGCGCCCGTGCGCGCGCAGGCGCGGGAGCGGCAGGGGCGGGTCCTCACGGGTCACAACGATGAGATGGGCAAACGGTGGTCCTTGCTCGATGAGGGTGCGCAGCAGGGCATGGACAGGCCCTGTGCTGATCAGGTGATAGTCGTCGATGACAAGCACGAACGGGTCGTCGGCCGACGCGATCGCGGCGATCAGGCTTGCGCCTGCCTCCTCCGTGGCGAGCTGGGCCCCGAGGCCCAGCAATGGCCGCGCCAGCTCGGCCATCCCCGGCCGCACCGGCTCGAGCGCGGCGACCAGGTAGCGCAGGAAACGGGCAGGATCGTTGTCGGCAGCGTCGAGCGAGAGCCAGGCGTGTGCGACGTCGCGCGAGGCAAGCCAGCCTGCCACAGCCACGCTCTTGCCGTAGCCAGGCGGGGCAGAGACCAGGGTCAGGCGGATGGCGTCGTCGAGGACGCGGTCGAGTCGTCCGCTGAGCCGCTCACGCGGGCGATACGCAGCGACCGCAACCGGTGCCCGCAGCTTCGTCGCGATGAGCGGGGCCGCGTGCAAGTGTCCAGCAGCCTTCTCGGGCTCCTCGAGCGCCGACTCCGCCGTGCCCACCCCCGAAGTCAACCTCCCCGCAATGCTCGAAGCCGATGCTGACGATGTGGGTTGAGTGCGACTAGTGCCGAAGTGTCCTGCCGGTCGCGCCAGTCGACGGGTCGCGGACCTCACATGGGGGGCAGCGGGTCTCGAAAACCCAACCCTGGGGTGACGCAGCGCCTGCTCGCCCGGGCGGCCAAATCGACTGTGCGGCGTCCGGGGTCGCGATCCGACCCGGCGCGGCCTACTCGCCCCGCTTCCCCTTGAAGTCCGGCCACGACCGACCGCGGCAGTTCTGCGCTGCTGCCGTTATGCGAACCGGCGCCGTCCCTCGCGTCGGTACGCGAATGCGGCGAGTCCGAAGAGCGCGGCCGTATAGGCCATCAGCCAAGCGCCGCTGACCCACACGCTCTCCTCGCCGACGCCGAGCGCGTTCCAGGCGAACTGCGCATAGTGATAGGTCGGCAGCAGCGGGGCGACCTCCCGTAGGAAACCTGGCATCTGGTCGAGGGGCACGAGCATCCCCGACGCAAAGGCCATGCCGATGAACAGGAGGTTGGCAACCGCGGGCGCCGCGCCAGGACCAGCGAGATAGGCGATCGCGAAACCGAGCAGGAGGAACGGGATCGCGCCGGCGACGAGTCGACCAGCGAGATCGAGCCAGACCAGCACGTCGAGACGGATACCGCCCGCCACGATCGCGATCGCGAACAGCGCCGCGACGGCGAGGACCGCGAAGAGGAGTGCCGCGATGATGCGGGAGGCGAGGTACCCGGAGCCTGGCAGTGGCGCCGCCCGCATGAGCAGGTCGACCTTCTGCCCCCGATCGAGCGCGACGGTGACCCCGAAGTTGAAGACCATGACGCTCCCGGCGGCATAGGCACCGATCGCGGCGAGCATGTAGGCGCCGACAGTCACCTGCCCAGCCATGGGCTCGTGCGCATGGGGCAGCACGAAGAAGACGAAGAGCATGAGCGGCATCAGCAGGGCGGTGGCACTTACCGACGGCAGCCGCCAGAACGCGCGGAACTGGGCGCGCGTCTGGGCTGTCAGCATCGGGAAGATGGGCGCGGTGGGTGCGATCCGGTCGCGCACCGTCGAGCGCGTCGCAGCGATGGAAGTCATTGGAGCACCCCCTGCGGGCTCGTGAGGGCCAGGAAGGCCTCTTCGAGTTTGGCCCCGGCCACCTCGAGATCGTGCGGTCGGATGCCCTGCGCGAACAGAGCCGCCAGGACGTCCTCGGGCTCGTTGCTCAGGAACCGCACCTCTGCGCCGTCTACTGTTAGTCCGCGGACCGGCAGGCCGGCGCTCCACCCGTCTTCGAGTGACGTGTCCGTGCGGAAGCGCACCCGCTTGCCCGGCACCCGCGCCTTGAGACGTGCCGGCGTGTCGTCGGCGACCACGCGGCCGTGGTCGATCACCACCACCCGCTGTGCCAGCTCGTCCGCTTCATCGAGGTCGTGCGTGGTAAGGACGACCGTCCGACCCTCCGCTGCGAAGTCGCGGATCGTGGCCAGGAACGCGCGCCGCGAGGCGACGTCCATGGCCACGGTGGGCTCGTCGAGGAAGAGGGCGTCGGGGTCGCCGCACACCGCGAGCGCGAAGAACAGCCGCTGCCGCTGTCCGCCGGAGAGCTGTCCAACCCGCTTGTTTGCCTGCTCGGCGAGCCCGGCCAGCCCGATCGCGACGTCGGCGCCGCGCGGCGCCGGGGAGGACGCGCGGAAGAGATCCACGAGCTCGCGCACGCTGAGGACGCTCGGGACGCCCGATTCCTGGAGCATCACCCCGCGTCGCGACTGCGCCCGGCGGTCCGAGGGCGGCAGGCCGAACAGTCGGACCTCTCCAGAGGTCGCGCGACGCAGGCCCAGCATGAGGTTGATCGCGGTCGTCTTGCCGGCGCCGTTGGGCCCCAGGATCGCCATGAGTTCACCCGGCTCGACGCGCAGGTCGATCCCGCGGACTGCCTCGGTTGCCCCGTATGTCTTGCACACTGCGTCCAGCTCGACGACGGGAACATCCCTCGCTCGAGCCATCCCCTCCATAGCCGGCCTCCCTGGCGCCGCTGTTGCGGACCGCTCTATACTGTGTAATTGATCACGTGCACGCACACTATCATACAGCTAGGAGTACGTCAACGCCCATGCGTACAAAGAGACAACTAGATGACCCGCGAGCCTTGCGTGACCAGGCTGCGGGGGCCGTGATCTTCGCCTTCGGGGCCACTGGCCCCGACCCCCGACCGCTGGCCGGGCCCGTTCTTGTCGGGCTCCTCGGCGCGCTCAACATGAGCGAGCCCACCGCACGGGCGACAATCCTGCGCATGCGCCGCGGGGGCTGGCTCACGTCAACGCGGCGGGGACCGGTAGTTGAATACGCGCTGGCGGAGCCGGCACGGCGGATGGCCGCGTCCGTGCTCGCCCCCGTGATGGGAGAGCGACCCGCCTGGGACGGTGTGTTCCAGGGGCTGCTGTTCTCGATCCCGGAGTCCGCACGCGCCTACCGCGACGCCCTCCGGCGGGCCGCCGTGCAGGCCGGGTTCGGGCTGCTCCGGCCGGGACTGCTCATCATCACCGACGGGGCGCGTTGGTCGCGGATCGAGGGGCTGCTCGCGGCCGCGCCCGAGGGGAGCCGGCTGCTCCGGGTGGAGCTGCGGCTGACTCCGGAGGAAGCGCGAACGGCGGCGGCAGAAGCGTGGCCGCTCGAGCAGCTGGCCGGGACGTATCGCGCGCAGGCGGCCGAGCTGCGACGGGTTGCCCAGCGGCTGCGGAAGATGCCGCCGACGGGGGCGGACGCCGTGCGGGCGACATGGGAGGCGATGACGCCGCTGTCGGCGACGGCCATCGAGGACCCCACGCTGCCCGCGGAGCTATTGCCTTCCGACTGGCCTGGGTCCGAAGTGCGGGCGGCGATCGAGGCGGTGGGGATGGTCCTCGGGCGCGGGATGCAGGACTACATCGCGCAGCTGAGCGCGGCGGCCGGGCGATAGCGGGCGCTGGGTTCCACGCTCCCGCATCGCGCCTGCACATCTCACGGCCGACCAACACCATCAAGCGATGGGGCAGCCAAGGGGGTCCCGCGGCCTGCACAGATGCCGGCCTGTCGGAGCCGAGCGTATCCCCCGAATGGGGGACCCCATCAGCTGATCATCCGACCGCGGCGTGGCTAGGCGAAGGATGGTCCGCACCTCCCCCGCGACGGACACTCCGAGCAGGTCCGGTAACAGACCACCGGCAGCTCGGAGACAACCCAGATGACCCTCACACCACCCACAGGCCTCGCGTCGTTCGAGGCGGTGCCTGCCTTGAACCTCACCGCGGCACCAGTCGTCGAGCTCCGCGGCGTCACCAAACGCTACGGCGCCGTCGAGGCCCTCCGCGGCATCGACCTCGTCATCCGACCCGGTGAGATCAGCGCCATCCTGGGGCCCAACGGGGCAGGCAAGACGACGGCACTGTCGCTCATCCTGGGCCTGCGCCGTCCCACCTCGGGCACCGTCCGGCTGCTAGGGCTGGCGCCTGAGCACCCAGTAGCGCGCGCCCGCGTGGGTGCCATGCTGCAAGAGTCGGGCGTTCCCCCGATGCTCACCGTCGCTGAGCTCGTGGAGCTCTTCGGAAGCTACTATCCGCATCCTCGGCGGGCCGCCGAGGTGATCGCTGCGGCCGGCCTGACGGGCCTCGAAGGACAGCGTGCCGGCAGGCTCTCGGGCGGCCAGCGCCAGCGCCTCTTCTTCGCCCTCGCGCTGTGCGGCGATCCCGAGCTTGTGGTCCTCGATGAGCCCACTACCGGTCTCGACGTCGCGAGCCGGCGCCACTTTTGGGACGTGATCACCGACCTCGCCGCGCGGGGCACGACGGTCCTCTTCGCCACCCACCTGCTTGAGGAAGCTGACGCGCTCGCCACCCGCATCGCGGTGATCAACCACGGCCGGATCGTGCGCGATGGCACCCCAGCAGAGGTGAAGGCGCAGGCGGGCGGCAAGACGATCCACGTGCGGGCCGACCTCGACCCCGCCATCGTCGCCTCCTGGCCCGGTGTGGTCCGCGCTGAGCGGACCGGCTCGCGCCTCGAGATCGTCGTCACCGACGCCGAAGCCGTCCTGGGGCGGCTGTTCAACGGAGCAACCCATGTCGAGGAGGTCACCGTCGAAGAGCGGGCGCTCGAGACGGCGTTCCTCGACCTCACAAAGGAGACCGAGCCATGAACACCCTGACGCTTGCCACCTTGGCCCGTCCCGGCGACGACCGACCCCGCCTGCGGTCCTTCGCACTGCAGGCCGCCGCAGAGTTGCGCCGCCACGTGCGCGCGCCCGACTTCGCGACGGCGGCCATCGCCTTGCCGCTGTTCTTCTACCTGATCGTGGGCATCTCGCGGGCTGCCGAGCCCGTGCCTGGCGGTGGCACCGTGGGTGGCTACCTCATCGTCGTCTTCAGCATCTTCGGAGTGCTCAGCGTCTCCCTATCCGGCATCGGCCATGTGATCGCCGACGAGCGGGCGCGCGGTGACCTGCGGCTCGTGCGCGTCACCCCGCTGCCGGCCGTTGTGTACCTTGCCGCGAAGCTCGTCTTCGTGCTCGTGGCCTCAACCGCGATCATCGTGTTGCTCGGTATCGAGGGCGCAGCGACCGGCGCGCGGCTGCCGTTCACAACGTGGCTCGCCACCGCGGGACTCCTTCTCGCCGGCTCGCTTGCGCTCGCGCCAATCGGCTTCCTCGTCGGCTTCCTGGTTCGCCCGGGGAGCGCCGGTGCCGTCAATCTCTTCATCCTGATGCCGCTTTCGTTCACCGCAGGCGTCTTCACCTCGGTCTACGACCTGCCGCCAGCCGTCCGCCAGATTGCCGAGCTCACTCCGACGTATCACCTGTCCGTGCTCGCGCAGTCGATGACTGGGCTGCCGGTGCCGGCACAGCCCATCGTCGACATCGCGTGGGTCGTCGGCTGGGGTATTGCCTCCGCCGTCGCCGCGCTCCTCATCTACCGGCGCTTCGTCGGAAGCCAGTTCGCGTAGGTCGCGGAGTCTACGATGATGCGGATGAGCGCGGCGCCCGCACCGTCACAGGTACCCGCGCGCGGCGCCGCCGCCGGCAAGGTGGCGGCGACCGCGGCGCCGTCCGACGTCTGGGTTCGCAGCCTCCCGCTGTGGCATGTCTGGAACATCGCGACGATCGTCGTCGCCACGGCGCTCGCGCTGATCTCCTGGAGTATGACCGTCGAGGCGAGGGTCGCCGCCGTCGCGCTGGCGGGTCTGCTGCTCGCCCTGTACGTGGCGATGTTCATGCGCCGCCCCGGGCAGTGGGGCTGGTGGCTCGACTACGCCGTGCCGTACGCCGCGGCCGTCGCGGTGTGCTTCGGCATCCTCCTCCAGCTGAACCCGTACTTCGCCTACCTCGAGTTCTCGCTCTACCCGCAGGTTTTCTTCCTGCTCTACGCCAGGCGATCCGCTGTCGCCGTGGGAGCATGCGGCCTGGCCATCGCGCTGACGCTCTCCGAGCTCACCCTATACGGTTGGCGGCTCGACTACGCGGCGCCGCACGTGTTCTCGGATCTCGTGCAGATCGCCTTCGGGTTCGTGATCTCGCTCTGGATCGGGGCGATCGCTCGCCAGAGCCTGGAGCGCCGGCAGCTCATCGACGAACTCGAGCGGACTCGGCGCCAGCTGGCGGCGGCGGAACGGGAAGAAGGTGTCCTCGAGGAGCGCAGCCGCCTGGCGCGCGAGATCCACGACACGCTGGCCCAGGGATTTGCCAGTGTGGTGACCCACCTCGAGGCTGCCGACGTCTCGCTCGATACTGATCCGCCACGGGCGCGGCACCACGTGCAAGAAGCGGAAGGTGTGGCCCGCACCAGTCTGGCCGAGGCACGCGGGCTCGCCTGGGCGCTGCGACCCGATGCGCTCGCCGGCGGCGGGCTCCCGGGCGCGATCGAGCGGGTGGCCGCGGCCGCCGCCCAGGGAGGGCCGCCCACCGATGTCACGGTCACGGGGACCGTGCGCCCGCTCCATCCCGACGTCGAGGTCACGCTGTTGCGTGCGACACAGGAGGCGCTCGCCAACGTGCGCCGGCACGCACAGGCCGGCCACGTCACGGCCACCCTCTCCTACTTCCCCGACGAGGTGACCCTCGATGTGGCCGACGACGGCCGCGGCTTCGACCCGGCCGCACAAGCGCCTGGACCGGCTGGCGGGCTCGGGCTCCTCGGCATGCGGGAGCGAGCCGAGGCGCTCGGCGGCAGCGTGGCGATCGAGAGCGCGCCCGGCGAGGGCACGACGGTCGCGGTCAGCCTGCCGGCGCCCGCCTCGGCACCGGCGCCCAAGCCGGAGCTGGTCGCGCCCTGAGCGTCATTCGCCTCCTCATCGTCGATGACCACCCCGTCGTGCGGACAGGGCTGCGTGGCATGTTCGAGACCGACCCCGGCTTCGAGGTCGTGGGCGAGGCAGGGGACGGAGCGCAGGCCATCGAGCAGGTGCGGGCGACCTTGCCCGATCTCGTCCTGATGGACCTCCAGATGCCGGTGCTCGACGGAGTGGCGGCCATTGCCCGCATTCGGCAGCTCCCGGAGCCCCCGCCCGTCCTCGTGCTCACGACGTACGACTCGGACAACCAGATCCTCCGCGCGGTCGAGGCCGGCGCCGCGGGCTATCTGCTCAAGGACGCGCCTCGTGAGACGTTGTTCGCCGCGGTGCGCAGCGCGGTCACCGGCGGTTCGCCCTTGGCTCCTTCGGTCGCCGCTCGCCTCATGCACCGCCTCGCGCCTGGTCCGGCCGGCGGGGGTGAGCCATTGTCTGGGCGCGAGCTCGAGGTTGTCGCACTGGTCGCCCGCGGCGCGTCCAACAAGGAGATCGCGCACGCGCTCCGGATCAGCGAGGCGACCATCAAGACACACCTCGCCCATATCTTCGAGAAGCTCGGCGTGACTGACCGAACCTCAGCCGTCACGCGGGCGATCGAGCGTGGCCTGATCGAGCTGCCCCGCGACTGACGGAAGCCGGTGTGAACCCTTCGCCGGTCTGCATCGCTCGAAATCAGTGGTCGGCACCGTCCAACGCCAAGATCGGATGGTGCCGCTGGTACCTTGTCAGCGGCAGCCTAGTGGCCAGCCGGGTGCGCATGAGCGCCAGATTGGCCGGAAACGTGGAGTCGGGGCGGCCGGCGCACCAGGCCTACGCACGTCGGTTCATCACCTGGTGGGTGACAGCGAACGCGACGACGCACCAGGCGCTGATCAGCAGGAACGGGCCGGCGCTGAGCGGAAAGGCGCTCCCGGCCAGGGTGCCCCGGATCACGTCGCCCATCGCCGCGATGGGCAGCACGCGGTGGATCGCGGCCAGCCACCCGGGCAGCCGGCTGGCCGGGAAGTTGAGCGGTGAGAACATCAGGATGAACACGACCAAGACCTGGGTGAGCAGGTTCGCGAGCATGGCCGGCAGCAGGGACGCAATGGCGTAGCCGATGGCTGTCGCGGTCAAGGCCACGAGCAGAACGGCCGGCACGACGAGGGGGCTGACGGCCAGGCCCAGGCCGAACCGCAGGTCGCCCACGACGACCGCGAACGCGACGCCCGGAAGGACCACCGCGAGCCAGACGGTCAGGTCGGCGAGCAGGTACACCAGGCGGGGCACGGGTATCGAGCGCAAGTAGTCGAGGGTCCCTTCGGTCTTGGCCTGGGCGACCATCTGGGGGACCAACACGAGGCCCATGCTGACCAGCGCGATCGTCGGCGCGCCGGTGGCCAGGAAGAGTGTCGTGGCGCGATCGAGGCTCGGGAAGAGCAGCGGGTAGCCGATCACGATGCCCAGCGCGAAGAGAGCCTGGACGACCAGGGCGAGGGGCAGCACCCC